>JBAVQA010000330.1:0-7175 GCA_049693595.1 Candidatus Acidiferrales bacterium
GTTATCGTGGTGGACGATCAGTCCACCGACGGCACCGGCGCGGTTCTGGCAGAACTAGCATCGCGCATACCGAAACTTCAAATCTTGAATGCGGGTGATGTGTTGCCCCCCGGCTGGGCCGGCAAAAGTTATGCCGCGTCGATAGGCGCAGCCGCGGCAAAAGGGGATTGGCTGCTTTTTACCGACGCGGACACGTTCCACCTGCACGGGTCAACGCGACGAGCACTCAGCGACGCTGTAGTTCGCGACGCGGTGCTGGTTTCCTACTCGCCCGAGCAAGAAATGGGCGGATTTTGGGAACGCGCGCTGATTCCGTTCGTTTATTGCCGGCTGGCGAACAAATTTTCGTTTGCGAAGGTGAACGATCCCGCGCGACTAGATGCGGCGGCCAACGGGCAGTTTCTAATGTTGCTCAGAGACGTTTACGAAAAGCTTGGAGGACATACAGCGATAGCCGGGCAGATTCTGGAGGATGTGGCGCTCGCGCGTCGGGTGAAGTGCGCGGGCTACGGGATTTACTTTACTGCGCCGATAGGAGCTGTGCGAACGAGGATGTACAGAAGTTTTGGCGCAATGTGGCAGGGGTGGACTAAGAATCTATATCCCTTGATGGGCGGGAAGCCAACGGCGGCTTTGGTCGAGATATCGGACGTGTTCCCGTGGGCCGAAATATCGTTCCTGGGATTTCTGTGGATTTATTCGGCGTGGAAACATGTAGCGCCGGGCTGGTTCATACCAGGTCTCGTTTTGGCGACATTTCTGGGCCGCATGTTTCGCTATGGAATTGATCTTTACAGGAATCTGTACCCGGTCTCATTCATCAAATATTACGTACCCGGTACGTTCCTCTATTGTGCTGCTCTAATTGCCTCTTGGTGGAAGAACACCCACGGAGCGGTACACTGGAAGGGGCGGGAATACCCCGCGAAGACTGCATGATTCGAATCACACGCAAAGTGGAATTCTCGGCGGCGCATTTCTATCACAACCCGAATTTTTCGGCGGAAGAGAACCGGCGCGTTTTCGGCAAATGCAATAATCCGCACGGGCATGGGCATAACTACGTTTTGGAGGTGACCATAGCGGGAGAGCCCGATCCGACGACCGGAATGGTTCTCGATTTGAAGGAGCTGAAAGATATTTTGCAGAGGGAAGTGATGGAGAGGATGGACCATCGCCATCTGAATTACGAAGTGCCGGAGCTGGCCGGGCAGATTCCTACCTGCGAGAATATTGCTGCGGTGATTTGGAAGCTGCTGGAGCCGAAGATCACGACGGGGAAGTTGGACCGCGTGCGGCTGTATGAGTCTCCGGATCTTTTTGTGGATTGCACATCGGATGCGGCGAGTGGAAACGGGGCGCGGGCGTGAAAAGTTCGCTGACGAGACGCTATCGTTTTGCGGCTTCGCACCGGCTGCATACGACGAAATTGAGCGAGGCAGAGAACAAGCGCGTTTATGGGAAATGCAGCAATCCTTATGGCCATGGGCACAACTATGTGTTGGAAGTGACAATGACAGGGCCAGTGGATTCGGAGACGGGGATGATCGCGAATCTGGGGGAGCTGGACGCGTTCGTGCAGCGGGAAGTGATTGAGCCGTTCGATCAGAAATTCCTGAACGAGGAAGTGGCGGAATTTCGGGCCGAGGTGGCGACGACGGAGAATGTTGCGCGCGAGATTTTTCGCAGGCTGAAGAGTTTTCCATTGGCGCGGCTGGAGCGGGTTCGAATTGAGGAAACCAGCAAGAACAGTTTTGAGATTGAAGATGAAGTGGACCTGGTTCGCGGATGAATGTGGCGACAACAGGGCGGAACTTCAGCGGCTAAAGCCGCTTGGGCCTGCGGCTTTTATGTCGTGGCTGAAGCCACGACCCACAAAGATTGCGGAGTTGTTGCACGGAGTTACGGCAGGGAGTTGAAGAGGGCTAACATGAAGAGGAGCCAGGAAAACATGAGTGAAACAACCGAAATTATAATTCCGCCGGCGGCGGGAACGGAAGGGATTGCCGATCTGGTGCGCAAGATGATCGTGCTGCTCGGGGAGAACCCAGACCGCGAAGGGTTGCGGAGGACACCCGAAAGATTCGAGAAGGCGCTGCGCTTTCTGACCAGCGGATACCGGCAGGATCCGGGAAAGCTGCTGAATGGGGCGATGTTCAGCGTGTGTTATGACGAAATGGTGGTGGTGAAAGACATTGAGGTTTACAGCTTGTGCGAACATCATCTGCTTCCGTTTTTCGGGCGATGCCATGTGGCGTATATTCCGTCGAAGAAAGTCGTGGGACTGAGCAAAATCGCGCGGCTGGTGAATATGTTCGCTCGGCGTTTGCAGATACAGGAGCGGCTGACCAGCGAAATCGCGCAGTCGATTCAGGAACACCTAAGCCCAGAAGGAGTGGGAGTGATCATCGAGGCGCGGCATTTGTGCATGGTGATGCGCGGCGTGGAAAAACAAAATTCGATGGCGACGACGAGCGCGATGCTGGGAGCGTTTCGCGAGAATAAGCAAACCAGGGATGAGTTTTTGGCGCTCATCAATTCGCAGAAGCCGTGAACCCGGCTATATTGAGACCTGGACGCCACATTCGCTCGCGGGTGCGACCTCAGGTGAATCCACCGGCCGCTGACGTGGCCTCGAGGTGAACGCTTCGGCCGCTGACGCTGCCTCGGGGCAAGCGGAAATTAGCTTTGAGGTAGCGAGCCACTGTGCTAGCATTTTTACGATCGAAGAAGAGATAAGAGCGTAGAGCAGGGCACGGCGATTCAGGGGGAGGGGCAAGTTGATGGAAGCTAAAGCGGAGTTGATTGAGCAGTTCCGGACGCACCCAAAGGATACGGGATCACCGGAAGTGCAAATCGCGTTGCTAAGCGAGCGCATTAGCTACTTGACCAGCCACCTTAAGTCCCACGCAAAAGATCACGCCTCGCGGCGCGGGTTGATCATGATGGTCAACAAACGCCGCCGGCTGCTGGACTACCTGAACCGGCGCGACCCAAATCGGTATCGCGAGATTGTGGAACGACTCAGCTTGCGTAAGTAGCGCGGCTTTCTGAGCGGCTTTTCGGGCCGACAGAACCGTACGCGAGAGAATGTTGGATCGATAGAATTCCGCTCGTTTTTCTTCGCAATATCCTTCCTCGATGTAGTTCCCGAGAGTTGTCTCTCGTATCTGAAATCAGCCTCCGATGAATCGGAGAAAAAAGGACGTGTTTGATGTTTGAAAAAGTAAGTTTGGAAGTAGGCGGACGCACATTGACGTTTGAGACGGGCAAGATGGCTCGTCAAGCGCATGGAGCGGTGGTGGCGCGTTATGGAGACTCGGTGGTGCTGGCCACGGCCTGCATGGACAACAAGGCGACTGAAAAAGATTTCTTGCCCCTGACCGTGGATTATCGCGAGTACACATATTCGGCGGGGAAAATTCCCGGAGGATTTTTTAAGCGCGAAGGGCGCCCGTCGGAGCGCGAAATTTTGACTTCGCGGCTGACCGACCGGCCGTTGCGGCCGCTGTTCCCGGAAGGGTGGTCCAACGAAACGCAGATTGTTGCGATGGTGCTTTCGGCGGATAGCGAAAATGATCCGGACGTGATTGCCGTTACGGCGGCTTCCGCGGCGCTCTTCATTTCGAAGATTCCGTTTGATAAGCCGATTGCTGCGGTTCGCGTGGGATTGATTGAAGGCAAGCTGGTGGTGAATCCGACCGTTGCGGAACAAAAAACCAGCCAGATGAATTTGATTGTGGCGGGTTCGGACGAAGCGATCGTAATGGTGGAATCGGGCGCGCTGGAAGTTTCTGAAGAGGTTGTGGCGGATGCTCTGGAATTCGCTCATGCGGAAATTCGCAAGATCGTTGCTGCGATTCGTGAACTGCATAACCGGGTGAAACCTCAGAAGGTTGCGGTTACACCTCCGGCATTTGACGAAGCGATGTACAAGCAGATGCAGCAACAGTACGGCGAGAAGCTGCGCGACGCAGTGGATACGCAGAAGCATCCGAAGTCGGAAAGCTACAGCCTGGTGGACGGCATCAAGGCGGAAATCATCAAGGCGATTCCGGAAGATGATGCGGAAAAGCGCAAGCTTGCATACCGCGCTTTCGAGCGTCTGCGCGAACGAATTTTCCGCGATGACATGTTGGGCCGCCACCGGCGTCCCGATGCACGAGCGTTCGACCAGATTCGGCAGATTACGTGCGAGGTCGGCGTTCTGCCGCGCGCGCACGGATCGGCGCTGTTCACTCGCGGAGAGACGCAAGCTTTGGCCACGGCCACGCTTGGCACCAAAGAAGACCGGCAGCGCCTCGACCTGCTATTCGAAGAGGAAACGTTCAAGCGCTTTATGCTGCATTACAATTTCCCGCCGTTCTCGGTAGGCGAAGTGAAATTCCTTCGCGGGCCGGGACGCCGTGAAATCGGGCACGGAGCTTTGGCCGAGCGAGCAATCGCCAACCTGCTTCCGGCCGAGACGGATTTCCCGTACGCCGTGCGCGTGGTTTCCGATATTTTGGAATCGAACGGCTCTTCGTCGATGGCCACTGTTTGCGGAGCTTCACTGGCGTTGATGGACGCGGGCGTTCCGCTCAAGTCCGCTTGCGCGGGAATTGCGATGGGATTGGTGGTGGAAGGCGATAAGTACGCCATCCTGACCGACATCGCCGGCGCAGAAGATCACTACGGCGACATGGACTTCAAAGTTGCCGGCACGCGGGCGGGAATTACGGCGCTGCAGATGGACATCAAGGTGAGCGGCGTCAGCATCGCCATGATGCGCGAGGCACTGGCTCAGGCACGGAAGGCGCGCCTGCAGATCCTCGACAACATGGACGGCACAATTTCCACGGGCCGCGCTGAGATTTCCACCTACGCTCCGCATCTCTTCATGCTGAGTATTCCCACAGACAAGATTCGCGACCTGATCGGTCCGGGTGGAAAGAAAATCCGGGGCATTATCGAAGCGACGGGCGTGAAGATTGACGTGATGGATGACGGCAAGGTTCACGTTTTCGCGTCGGGTGGAAAATCCGCGGAAGAAGCGCTGAAAATGATTCGTGACGTGACCGCGACGGCCGAGATGGGGAAGACTTATCTCGGAACAGTCGTGCGCATAGCGGAGTTCGGCGCGTTCGTCGAAATTTTCCCCGGGACGGATGGACTGCTGCACATCAGCGAAATTGCGGAAGCACGGATTCGCGCGGTTCGCGATGAGTTGAAGGAAGGCGACCAGATCCTGGTGAAGGTTCTCGCGATCGAAGGCAACAAGATCCGGCTAAGCCGCAAGGCGGTGTTGCGCGATCAGCGGCCCAAGGCTGAGTCGGCGACTGCGGAAGGCCACTCGTAGGTTGTTCTAAGACAGCGAGAAGCTAAACCGAACCAGACAATGGGGGGAGGCGAGAAATCGCTTCCCCCTTTTTCTTTTGCTGTGGCTGTCAGACTCGTTCGATTCGGGCGCCGATGTCGCGGAGTTTGTCTTCGATGCGTTCGTAGCCGCGATCAATGTGATAGACGCGGTCGATCCAGGTTGTGTTGTCGGCCACGAGTCCTGCGAGCACGAGCGAAGCGCTGGCGCGCAGGTCGGATGCTGTTACAGGAGCGCCGCTGAGCGGCGTGGGGCCGGTGATGACCGCGAGATTAAGGTCCACCGCGATGTTTGCGCCCATGCGCATAATCTCACTGGCATGCATGTAGCGATTTTCGAAGATTGTTTCGCGCACGTGCGAGACGCCAGTGGCTTGCGTGGCTAGGGCCATGAATTGGGCTTGCATGTCCGTGGCGAACCCGGGGTATTCTTCGGTGGTGACGTCGGCTGCGACAAGTTTTTTTGCGGCACGAACTCGCAGCTTTCCGTTTCCTTCGCACTTAATTTCCACGCCGCACTCTTTCAGCTTGTTCAAAACTGCAACTAAATGATTCGGTTCGCAATCGGTGAGGAGTAAGTCTCCTCCTGTGATCGCTCCGGCGACTAGGAACGTGCCGGTTTCGATGCGGTCGGGAATGATGGAGTGTGTCGCGCCATGGAGGCTCGAGACGCCCTGAACGCGCAACGTGGAGGTACCCACGCCTTCGATCTTGGCGCCCATTTTTATCAAGAGCTCGGCGAGATCGGTGACCTCCGGTTCGAGCGCGGAGTTTTCGAGGATGGTTTCGCCCTCGGCCAGAACTGCGGCGGTCAAAATATTTTCCGTGCCGGTGACGGTGATTTTCGGGAAACGGAACGTGGCGCCACGGAGGCGTTTGCAGCGCGCTTCCACGTAGCCATGTTCGACGGAAATCTGCGCGCCGAGTTTTTCGAGTGCTTGAACGTGGATGTCGATTGGACGCGCTCCGATGGCGCAGCCGCCGGGGAGCGAAACGCGCGCGTAGCCGAACCGCGCGAGCAGCGGCCCCAGAGTCAGGACCGAGGCGCGCATCGTTTTTACCAATTCGTAGGGAGCTTCCTGCAACGAGACGGTTTCTGCTTGAATGGTGAATTCGCTGGGGGGCAAGTCCGGGCTTTCGACGCGGCAACGCATATGCGCGAGGAGCTTGGCCATGGTGATGATGTCGCGCACGTGAGGAATATTTTGCAGAGTGACGGGCTCGTTCGTCAGCAGCGCAGCAGCCATGCACGGCAGAGCGGCATTTTTCGCTCCGCTGATTCGGACGGTGCCTTCTAGTCTGCGTCCGCCCTGGATTTTGAATCGGTCCATGTTATTTCCCCTTGCGTGTTGCGCGAGGCTGTTTGTTTCTTTGCGATTGGAGCGCTTGCCGCACGTTACCGCCGGATTGCTGCAGCCGTCGGCGCGCGTCGCGCACGCTCGCGCCTGTCTTTAACATCACGAGAGCAACGGGCAAATCGTGTTGCGATTGACGCAGTGCTTGTTGAGCGTTTGACACGCTCGCGCCGGAAGCTTCTTCGAGAATCCGCGCTCCCCTTTGCCGCAACTTCTGATTTGTCAGCGCCACGTAGATCATCCAGTTTTCATAAACTCTGCCAAGCTGCACCATCGAAGCTGTAGAGAGCAGGTTAAGAACCATTTTTTGCGCCGTGCCGGCTTTTAAGCGCGTGGAACCGGCGATAGCTTCGGGGCCGGTATCCGGCGCGATTGCAATATCTGCTGCGCGCGCAAGCGGCGACCGCGGATTGGATGTGACGCCGATCGTGGCCGCACCTCGCTTCTTTGCAAACTTTAACGCGC
>JBAVQA010000331.1:0-1669 GCA_049693595.1 Candidatus Acidiferrales bacterium
CCTCCAAGGACCCCATTGAGCTTCCGCCGGGCAAGTACACCGTAATTCTCGAACCCTCCGCGGTGCTCGATGCCGTCGGGTTCATGTTCTGGGATTTTGGCGGCTCGGCGTTGCTGGAACAGCGCTCGTTCTTGAATGACCGCATGGGGACGCAGCTCGTCGGTCCCAATATCACCGTCTGGGACGATGTCTATCACCCGCTCCAGATTGGTGTTCCTTTCGGTGGCGAGGGCATGAAGCGGCACCGCGTCGCACTGATCGAAAACGGAGTCGTACGGGGCGTCACCTATGCGCGTTCCGGCGCCGCGCGGATGCGACTTTCCGAGCTTGCAGACAAGGTCGGGCCGATCACGGCGACAGGACACGGCTTCTCGCTGCCCAATGAAATCGGCGAAGCTCCGCTCAATCTTGTGTTCGCGGGTGCGACGCCGGGCCAGGCGCAGTCGGTCGAAGAGATGATCGCCTCCACCGAACGCGGCATCCTGGTGACCCGCTTGTGGTACATCCGCGAGGTCGATCCCTACGAGAAGATACTCACCGGCATGACTCGTGATGGCACCTTCGCAATTGAGGATGGCAAGATCCGGGGAGGCATTCGGAATTTTCGCTTCAACGAAAGCCTCATTCACATGCTGCAAAACGTGGAGGCCATGGGGCAATCCGTTCGCGCCAGCGGCGAGGAGTCGGTCGACATGGTCGTGCCTGCCATGAAGGTCCGCGACTTTAACTTTACTGAAAGAACTACCTTCTAACCTGCAACCCCCAGATCGCGACGGCCGAACTAGGTCAGACCGAATGCCGGCTGGCGCGATTTGTCGCACACGTTCCCCCCACCAACGGGCGTATAAGTGCTTAAAATTTGTCACTCACACCGACTCAGCCCCAAGGCATCGGCCTCCCAGGCGCTAGACCGAGGAGTGAATGGGCATGTCTGCCAAAGGACCTCGCAACCCTAAGCCGTTGCTTGTTTACCGCTGTCCGGCGTGTCGGTCGTTCGTTGCGGCGGGTCGCGACCCCAAGCTCATTGAACTGGCGCAACGCTTCCATGTTTGCCCAGAATCCATGGCTTTCGCCTCGCATAATCAACAACATCCCACTAAATAGGCATTGTGTATCGCAGAAGTTACGGTTATGGTAACCCAGCATGATGGTACTTTAGTAATTTTGCCTGAAGCTTTTACGCTGTTTCGTTGCCGGTTTTTCGATATCGTACGAGGCAGCACCATGATGCCAGCTGGCCGCCATTCCGAACTGCGCAATTCCGTCCGCTTTCCCCTGCACCTTCAGGTGACTCTGAAGACGCCGCGTGGCGAGTTGCACGCCGAAACTTGCGACATATCTGCCGGCGGGGTTCTGTTTCACCTTAATACAGCCTTAGAGGTTGATTCTCCGGCGGAATTTGCCATCGAGATGCCGGCGGAGATGCTGGGGACGAGCGATGCGGTACACGTGATTTGCAAGGGTCGAGTGGTGCGTTGCTTACAAGACGCATCTGGACAAAGTGTCGCGGCGGTTATAGATGAGTACCACTTCAAACGGCTCCAAAGATCCGAAGGGCAATAGCCGAGCCCTTCACAGCAAGAGCGCCGATGCGGGCCCGGTACTGCACTCTGCGGCAGACAACGCCACCCGCCTCCGCATTATCATTGCCGACTCGGAGGCCATATTC
>JBAVQA010000332.1:0-8577 GCA_049693595.1 Candidatus Acidiferrales bacterium
ACCGCGCGAAACAAACCATCAAAGAAGCCCTGGCCAAAGGCGCCGACCGCGGAATCCACATCGCCGACGATCAGTTTTACAAACTCGATCCGCTATCCTCCGCGCGTTCGCTGGCCGCCGCAATCAAAGACGAAAAGTTCGACCTGATCCTCACGGGCTTGCAGAGCGACGATCAGGGCTTCGGCCAGACCGGCGTCCTTCTTGCCGAACTGCTCGGCCTTCCTCACGCCACAATCATCATGCAAATCGACATCGTGGAAGGCCACATGAAGCTGAAGCGCGAACTCGAAGCCGGCTGGTTTCAGTGGGTCGAATTACCGCTGCCCGCCGTCCTTTCGATTCAGTCTGGGATCAACAAGCCGCGCTACGCCACCTTGAAAGGCATCATGGCCGCCAAGAAAAAAGAGATCGCCACGGTGAACCGCGCCTCGCTCGGCATCGCCGACGCGCCCACTCAGCGCATCGAGCGTATTTACATTCCGCAAAAAACCAAGAAAACCGAATTCATCACCGGCCAGCCAAAAGAAATAGCCGCAAAGCTGATAGAAAAACTGCGGCACGAAGCGCGGGTATTGTGACGATCCGACGAGAACGACAAAGCGACATGACGCACTCGAATCACGCGAGGCGTCGGTTTTCGTAGCGCCGGCGTCTCGCCGGCTCTTTTGAGTTTGACCGGTTTTAATATTTAGCGCGAGGCAAACGTAATCATGAAAATTCTTCTCATCACCGAACAGCGCGAAGGCAAGTGGAACAAAGTAAGCTTTGAAACTCTCGCCGCCGCGCAGCAAATCGTGCAGCAGACCAAAGGCTCGCTCACCGCTGTAGTCGTCGGCAAAGGCGTCGCCCCGCTCGCTGACGAAATCGCCGCATTCCAACTGGACGAAGTCCTCCTCGTCGAGCACGACCTGCTGGAAAAATACACGCCCGACGGATTCTCTCTCGCCCTGCACCAGGTAATCGAATCCGCGAAGCCCGATCTCGTCCTCATGCCGCACACCTACCAGGTCCGCGATTTCGCTCCCAAGCTCGCCGCTTCGCTGGGAAAAGGAATGATCGGCGACTGCATCCACTACCGCTACGAGAACGGCAAACTAATCTTCGTCCGCCAGATGTTTCAAGGACGCACCAACGCCGATGTCGTGTTCACCGGCGATGCTCCCTGGATCGCAACCTTTCAAGCCAGTGCATTCCGCGCAGACCTAGCCACAAAGCACGCCAGCGGCAAAGCGCCGGTAAAGCCCGTCGCCGTCGATTTGAAGCCGGAACAAATCCGCACCAAGCCGCTCGAACTTTTCCGCGAAGCAAAGCAAGCCGTCGATCTCACGCAAGCCCCCATCCTGATTTCGATCGGCCGCGGCATCAAAGCTCCCGAAAACATTCCCATGGTTGAAAAACTCGCGAAACTCCTCGGCGGCGAAATTTGCGCCTCCCGCCCCATTTGCGACGAAGTCTGGCTCCCCATGGATCGCCAGATCGGCAGCTCGGGACAAACCGTCGCCCCCAAGCTTTATTTCGCCCTGGGAATCAGCGGCGCAATCCAACACGTGGTCGGCATGAAAGGCTCGCGCACCATCGCCGCGGTCAACAAAGACCAGAACGCCCCCATCTTCGAAGTAGCCGACTACGGCATCGTTGGCGACCTCTTCGAAATCGTCCCAGCCCTAATCGAGGAGCTGGAGAAAACGACACACAGTTGAAATGTGTCCGCTTTCGCCAAGGACTCTCCCGCTAGCGGCAATTCTTCGCGCGACAATCGGCCGATTTCAGCGCACCGTGAACGGGTATTGCCGGGTGTTCGAGACTTGCCGGCACGAAGGCCCAGGACTACTAGGACGCGGTACTGCCTCGCATAAAGTGCGCGATGACCATGATGATCCCGATCACCAAAAGTATGTGGATAAATCCCACAGTAACGTGGAACGCGAAGAACCCTAACAGCCATAGAATAATCAGTATTGCACCGATCGCAGCCAACATAGATTCCTCCTGATTGTAAAAGCACCGCGAGCCTACGCCCGTTCAACCCAACACTCCATACACGACTCCCGTTATAACCACGGCGGATTCAGTGTACGTAAAACGCGGAGAAGCCCTCGCTCCCCATTACTACCGCTCCCGCTGACAATTATCGCGACCGCCTCGGCCCCATTTCTGCCGCCCTTGCTAATAATTGTCGCGAACGCTTCGGCGCCAAACCGTAGGGGGCGCAGCATGCTGTGCCCGCTGCAGCACAGCCAACGCTGCCCCGAAGTACTCGGACTGCGTCGAGGTACTGCTCTGTCCACACACACATGGTCTTGAATTCCGCTCAACGGCGTGCTACGTTTTTTCGTGATCATTACTGAAAAACTTGGCGGAGGGCAGTCAAAGCGTACTGGCGCTCTACAGATACTCTCTCTGTGGCCTATCACGACGCATCTCCGTGCTTTTTCTCGGCAGCTCCAAACTTCTCGACTATTCCCGGATCAGCGGATGAACTTATCCGCCCGGTCACTTCGGACAACGTCGACGAATCACGCGAGCGGCGTTTTTCTCTCTCGGAATCTACCTGGAATCGCACCATTTTCTGTCTCCAAACTCGCAAAATTAAATCGCCAAATTCAGGAAGTAGAACACGTCGTAACTTACAGAAAACAAAGAGCGGCGAACTGCTCAAATCGCCAAAAAATTCAAAAATGGCTGCTCGATATTTCCTCTATTTTCCAGGCTGCTGGATGACGCCATGACTATCGAGCGCGAACAACTCGAAGCGGACGTCTTGATCATCGGCGCGGGACCGGCAGGACTGGCTTGTGCGCTCCATCTTGCGAATCTAATCGAGCAGCACACGCAGGCCAACAAATCTCCCGCGCTCTCGGCCGAAAATATTTACGTTCTTGAAAAGGCGCGCGAAATCGGAGCGCACCAGCTTTCCGGCGCGATCATGGACGCGCGCGGCCTTCGCGAGCTGGTCCCCGACTTTGAAAAAACCGCGCCGCTCGACACGCCCGTCACCGGCGACGCCGCCTACTACTTCACCGAAAAAGATTCCTGGAAACTGCCCATCACTCCGCCGCCGCTGCAAAATCATGGCAATTACGTTGTCTCGCTCAACAAACTGGTGAAATGGCTCGGCGGTCTGGTCGAAAAAAAAGGCGTGAATCTTTTCACCCAATTTGCCGGCAGAAATATTTTGTACGACAAGGCTGCGGGCAGAAACGGCATCGCCGGCGTCCTCACCGAAGACAAAGGTGTGGACAAGAACGGCAAGCCTAAAGACAACTTCACTCCGGGCTACGAGCTGCGCGCGAAAGTCACCGTCCTCGCCGAAGGCCCGCGCGGCTCGCTCACCAAGGAGCTTGTCAATAATCTAAAGCTCGACGGTCTGAATCCGCAGGTTTACGGCATCGGCATAAAAGAATTGTGGGATGTGCAGCCCGGACGCATCGACACCGGTTACGTCGCACACACGCTCGGCTGGCCGCTCAGCTCCGATCTGTACGGCGGCGGCTGGGTGTACGGCTTGCGCGACAATCGCGTTTCGCTCGGCATGGTCGTCGCATTGGAATATCACGACCCGCTTTTCGACCCGCACGCAGCATTTCAAAAATTTAAGACCCATCCGTTCGTCAAGAAAATCCTGGACGGAGGCAAACTCGTCCGCTACGGCGCTAAAACCGTTCCGTACGGCGGCTGGTATTCCATGCCGCGCAACCACATGGACGGTGGCCTCATCATCGGCGATTCCGCCAGCCTGCTGAATTCGCAGCGCCTGAAAGGCATTCATACGGCGATTAAAAGCGGCATGCTCGCCGCCGAAACGATTTATGACGCGCTCTGCTCCGGCGACACTTCCGAGAAAGCTCTGTCCGCCTATCAGACCAAACTTGAAAATAGCTGGATCAAGAAAGAGCTGTGGGAAGTCCGCAATTTCCACCAGGCATTTCATGGCGGGTTGTGGACCGGCCTCGCAAAATCCGGGATTCAATTCATCACCGGCGGCCGCGGCCTGGTCGATCCCATGCACAGCGAAGCGGGCTACAAGGAATACGAAAAGCTGAATCGCGACCGCACCCTGGTAGATCAGTCCACCCGTTTTCGCGGTGATGGTAAGCTCACCTTCGACCGCCTCACCGACGTCTATCATTCCGGAACCCGCCACGACGAAGATCAGCCCTGCCATCTGATCGTTCTCGAGCCGAACATTTGCGGCGACCGTTGCGTCCGCGAATACGGGAACCCCTGCCAATATTTTTGTCCCGCCGCAGTGTATGAAATGGTGACGGATAAAGACGGGCCAAAACTGAAGATCAGCGCCGCGAACTGCGTCCACTGCAAAACCTGCGATATCGCCGACCCCTACCAGATAATCAACTGGGTCCCGCCAGAAGGTGGCGGTGGCCCCAACTACGAAGGAATGTAGAAGCTTCCGCTGCAAAATAAAAATGAGGGTTCAATCGAAAAATTATTGGCGAGTTTCATCGCTGCCGACGAAAATGTTTCTAATCGAGCCCCAGAATCCGCGCTTCTTCTTCGGTGGCTGGCTGGTTCGTGTTGGTTGCGGCTGGGGAGTCGAAGCTTTCTGCCCCAGCGCTCGCTGCATGTCCACCGCAAACTCCGGCGCATCCACGTGCCCGCTGAACTCCCACTCCGGCGCGACGCGCGCCACGCGCACCAGCATCGCTGTATCCGCGGCAGGCTCCGTAGGCCGCAGTGGAGATGGCGCCACCGTCACCATGAACGGCTGCGGCATTACGGTGTACTGCTCCGCCAACGTGATCTCCGGGAGGGGCGCCTCGACATTGTTCACCGGCGGCGGCACGGGATGCATTTCGTTCGCGTGCGCGAGCATGCCGATTTGGACGCGATTCCTAGGCGCCGCCGGCTCGGCGACCGTAGTATTCATCGGAGCGACATCCGGCTGCGCTGATATTGTCGGCGGAATCACCGCCGCCAGCGGGATGTTTTGCGCCGGCACAGGTTGGGACGGAGCCGGAAGTGGCGGAGCAGCGGTCCTCGCTACAAATGCCGTGCATTCGCAACTTCCCGGCGCGCCTGCCACCGGGACCAGGTTTCCTCCTGCCAGAAAAAATTCGCCCGCTTGCGGCACGATCAATCCTTCTCCGCTGAACTGCTGTTCCAGCCGGATTGCGCCGCCGGTGGAATGCACGCACATCGAATTATTCAAATCAAGGCCCACGGTAAGATCGCGAACCGCTCCGCCGATGTCGAGCGGTGTGGCCACGATGGTGGGCGTGTAGATGCGCAGCGCCGTCGTCGCGGGAATCTGCACGCGAAGGCGCCCGAAATTCAGCGCCAAGGTAATCGCGCCGCCGGATTCGAGCACCGTGAATTTGGCGGGGCCGCAAATATCGATTTGGCCACCGGCCGCGAGAGCCATGCGCGCTTGCCCCACGTGTACGGTGACCACGCTGCCATTCAAAACGGGAAGGCTGGCAAACTGTCCGTTGCCGCCAGGGTTCGCCATACCGCCGTTTCCAGGATTGGCCGCGCCCCCGCCGCCTTCCACCGAAATGTCGTTTCCTTCCACGCGGCCGATTACATTCGCAGCCCCTTGTTGCGCGCGCAACGTGGAAGCCGAGAGAAGAATGAGTGCAGACGCCAAAAGCGCGCTTGCGAGAACGAATATAATTCTCCGGCAGGAAGTGCGGTACAGGACGGACCGGAAAACAGTGTTGTGGCTGCGCGCGAATTGTGTTCTGGAGTACATCCGGATTTGCTTGAAGTTCTATACTATACCGCAGTGCCAAACGATGCGAAATCGGCCGTCCCGCACGACACGCAAACTAGCCACCAGCAATTTGACGCGCGTCCACCGGAGCTTTCGCGCTGGCGACGCATGCAAATTCCCGTCATTGCCGGGGCTGTTTATTGGGTGATGCGGCTGATTGGTCCCACGCTGCGAATGGAAATTGTCGGCGTGCAAAACGCCGTGCAAATTCGCGAGGCGGGGGAAGCGGCGATCGGCGCGTTTTGGCATCGCTGCACTTTTTCCGCGATCTGGGTCTGGCGCAAACGCGGAATCGTGGTGCTGAACACCGTAAATTTCGACGGGCAATGGACGCGGCGCGTCATCGAGCGGCTGGGATTCGGCACGGCGCAGGGAAGCTCGACGCGCGGAGCCATCGAAGGGCTGACCATCATGGCGAGCCGGCTGGAAGAAGGAAAACACGTAGCTCTCACGATCGATGGCCCGCGGGGGCCGCGGTACGTTGCGAAACCAGGAGCCGTGATTCTGGCGCGGAGAACGGGAAAACCGGTCTCGGTTTTTCACATCGCGCTGCAAAGAGCGCACACTTTTAAGAAATCCTGGGATCTGTTTCAGCTTCCGTATTTGTTTTCCCGCGCGGTGATGTTTGTGGCGCCGCCAATCCGCGTGCCCGTGGACGCTGACAGCGAAGTCGTTCATCAAAAACAAAAGGAAATTCAGGCCGCGCTGGAACGCGTTCGCGATGTGGCCGAATCATGGTTCGGATTGAGCGAAGACGAGCGCGAACACTTACGCGAAGAATGGAGCGACCGCGCGGCAGCATCACCTTCCTTGCCGGGAGAAAAGAGCCCAGATTAAAGATCTTCGACAGCTTCAGTCTCCGCCAAGTTTTATGGGCAGGTTCATTTTTTTGCCATCGCGCACAATTGTAGCGGTCACGGTGTCGCCCGGCTGGGAGCGGTTCAGCAGGAGGCTCAAGTCGGATTGGCTGGTGATCTGTTTTGCGTCGATGGCAATCAGAACGTCGCCGCCCACGCGCAGTTCCTGCATCCTGCTATCAGTGAGCGATTTGGTTCCACCTCGAATTCCGGCTTGAGCTGCGGGGCCGCCCGGCTCGACGTGCTCGATCAAGATCCCTTGTTGCACTGCAAGATTCAGCGCTTCAGCGAGCCGGGGCCAGAGCACCCGGCCTTCGGCGCCAAGAGTGGCATGGCGCACGCGGCCGCGCGTGATTAGATCTGTGGCGACCCGCTTTGCCGTGTTGATCGGAATGGCGAAACCGATGCCGATGC
This sequence comes from Candidatus Acidiferrales bacterium, assembly GCA_049693595.1. Classification (GTDB taxonomy): domain Bacteria; phylum Acidobacteriota; class Terriglobia; order Acidiferrales; family UBA7541; genus Palsa-295. The sequence continues at coordinate 7,006 of JBAVQA010000332.1, forward strand.
CGCCGGTTGCGCCGGCAGGCGTGTAGATGGCGCTATTGATTCCAATCACCTCGCCGTGGGAATTCAACAACGGTCCGCCCGAATTTCCCTGGTTGATGGACGCGTCGGTTTGAATCGCTTCGTCGATAAAGGTGTTTTCGCGCGTCTGCACCGTGCGGCCAAGCGAGCTAACGACGCCGGTGGTGAGGGTGCTCTGAAATCCAAACGGATTGCCGATGGCGAGCACGCGCTGGCCGACCAGCAGGTTCTTGGAATCGCCGAGAGTCAACGGCGTGATTTTGCGTCCGGCGAGATCAATTTGAATCAGGGCGATGTCATTGTTCGGATCGGAGCCGACTAATTTTCCTTTGTAGCGCGATTGATCTCCGAGAGTGACTTCGATGTTTTGGGCGCCCTGGACCACGTGGAAGTTCGTCAAGATGTGGCCATCATTGTCCATCAGAAAGCCCGAGCCCGCGCCTTCCACCGGCACCGGATTAAAGAAAAAATCGTATTCGACCGTGCGTGTGACGATATTCGCGACGGCGGGCGCGGCCTGTTTGTAGATGCGGACGTTTTCGGCTTCCGTGGCATCCAGCCCAGCCTCGCTGGAAGCTGAAGGTGAATGCAGAGCATTTACAACTGAGGGAACTTGCTGGCCCCAGCGCGAGCCGGCCCAATAGGCGCCCAAGCCTATGATTAATCCGATAGCCAGGAGACGCATTGCGCGTCCCTTGTTTCTGGAGCGATGCATGGCAAAGATCCCTTTCCTGCCGTTTTCCTAACTTGGCGATTTCCAAAACATGATCGGGCGCGCGGTGCTGTGCATCCCTGCCTATGAATACGTAGCCGGATTAGGGAATGTTTCTTCCAGCGCCGCTCATTTGAGTTTTTCAACAACCTGATCGACCTGCCGCTGGGTTTCTTCGATGGAGCCCGAACAATCGATGACTTCGTCGGCTAGTTTGCGCTTGTCATCCAACGGCATTTGCGCCGCGACGCGCTGCTTCGCTTCCTCCACCGAAAGCCCTCGGAGCGTTAAACGTTCCAGTTGCTGCTCCGGCCGGCACCAACAAACGATGAGCGTATCGAGGTTCCGGTTGTACCTGGCTTCGAGGATGAGCGCGGCTTCGACTACTGCAAACTCCGGGCCCCCTGGCTCATCCAACGCGGCAAACCACTTCTGTACAACATCGAGAATTCGCGGATGAAGAATCTGATTGAGCCGCTCGCGCTTTTGCGCATCAGCGAATATGACGCCGCCGAGCTTTGCCCGGTTCACTTTGCCGTCTGCGTCGAGGATGTCCTCGTCGAAAACAGCGACGATTTCGTCATAGGCAGCTTGGCCGGGTTCGAGAAGCTCGTGGCCGAGCGTGTCAGCGTTGAGCACGGGTACATCGCGGTCGCGGAGCATGGAGGCGACCGTTGTCTTGCCCGTCGCGATTCCGCCTGTGAGACCGACTTTAAGCATAAAAGAGCATCAATGCCGGACGGCTGCGGCGGCCGGTGCGCGCGTCCCGCGCCGCAAACGCGCGGCTTTGACTGTGTTGCTCATGAGCATGGCGATGGTGAGCGGGCCGACGCCTCCTGGCA
>JBAVQA010000333.1:0-2362 GCA_049693595.1 Candidatus Acidiferrales bacterium
AAAAGCCGTTCCATACAGAATTTTGACCAGCCGTATGGGTTTTTCGGCCATTGGGGACACTGTTCCGAGATAGGGATTTGCGTCGGCTCGCCGTACGTAGCGCAAGTGGACGAGAAGACCACGATCCAAACTCCTGCTCGGATCAGAGAGCCCATCAGCGCGGTACCTTGCGCCACGTTATTTTCGAAATATTTCGCCGGCTCAGCAACCGATTCGCCCACCGACGCCAGCGCGGCAAAATGAATGCACGCCTCGAGTCGGTGCTCCTTCGCGATGCGCTCCGGAAGAGCTGAATCTCCCACTCTTCCATGGTAGAAATGCACGCTCGGATCAACGGCTTCCCGGTGGCCGTACGCCAAATCATCTAGCACCACAACGCGTTCCCGATTTGTGCGCAGTCGCTCTACGGTCACGCTGCCGATGTAGCCCGCACCACCTGTAACAAGTATCGTCATTCCTGTCCTTTCGGCACTTCAAACCCACTTATGGTGCGTTACACGGCGGAAATTCGCAAGGCGCTCTCTTCCACTTTGCGGAACCACTAGTTGTCCGATGCCGTATCATTCCTGATTCCATAGAAACGCTTCGTATATTGGCCTCTATTCGACGTGTGCCAGCTCAATTGTTGAATATTGAATGACACAGTAACGCTTCCCCATTGCGAGTATCCTTCTTCTAAGCAGGATTTGATTTGCAGGCTCGTCCATCCTGTGTGTGATCCTGGCGGACCCCGGAATTAAACCAGCAGCACTCCGCGATCCGCGTCGCATCGTATAATTCGGTCGAAGATCATGGATCAGGCCAACATTCTCATTGTCGGGGGCGGTGTTGTGGGCTGTGCGATTGCTCAAGCTCTCTCGATGCGCTGGAGCGATGTGTTCGTTCTTGAAGCCCTTCCGAATATTGGGATGGGTGCGAGTTCGCGTAATAGCGGCGTTATTCACTCCGGCTTGTACTATCAGCCGGGCTCCCTGAAGGCCCGTCATTGCGTCCGTGGTAATCAATTGACGTACGAATTTTGTGCGGCGCACGGGATCCCCCACCGCAAGAGTGGCAAATTAGTCGTCACCTCATCACCTGCGGGAGCAGAGGAACTCGCCACGCTGAAGAAAAACGGTGAAACAAATGGCGTAGAAAACTTGAAAATTATCGATCGCGCCGCTATCCGGGCGCGTGAGCCGCACGTCGATGGGTTCGAGGCCATTGAGATTCCTTCGACGGGCATTGTCGCGAGTGAGGAACTCGTCAAGGCGTACGCGCGCATCGCCGCAGACCAAGGCGCAAGTATCGTGGTCCACGCGAAAGTGAAACGGCTCGAGCCCAAGCGTGGTGGCATCCGAATTGTAAGCACGGCGGGAGAAATCGAAACGCGTTGTTTGGTGAACAGCGCGGGACTGTTTGCTGATGAAGTTGCCAGCATGCTTGGCTCCTCGATGGCCGTACATCGAATCTATCCGGTGCGTGGGGAGTACTGTGAATTGGTGCGTTCCAAACAGGATTGGATTCGCGGTCTCGTCTATCCTCTGCCTCACCCGGCAGGTGTAAGCCTTGGCCTGCATCTAACAAAAACAGTCTGGGGCAGTGTTCTGGTCGGTCCCACGGCACGCTATGTGGGCGACAAAAACAACTATGAACGAGATCGTGAACCCGTCGAAGAATTTGCTCGAGCGGCCAAGCTGCTTCTGCCCGGACTCGATCCCTCCGACCTCATTCCAGCTTATTCGGGCATTCGCGCGAAGTTGACTCCTCCCGGAAATCGCGGTGAAAAACGCGTTGCGGATTTTATTATTCAACGAGACCCGCAGTTTCCATGTGTGGTCCAACTAATTGGTATCGAATCTCCCGGGCTGACTTCGGCGCCTTCGATAGCCGAGCATGTGAGAGATCTGGTGGTTGAAATTCTCGGCTGAAATGATTCCCAGCAACGACAAGAGCCACAGTTCTTCAGTTTGGACCAAAAAAGATGCGAGTCCTGCTCTGTCATCGCCCTCATGAGTACTTTTATGATTGACGTTATCCAATCGCGAATCATCGGGAAGCGGAACAGTCCTCACCTGAAGAAGCGCGAATCGCATAGGGCGTAATGTTCCACGAGATTTTACAGAACCATCCCTTGACCTCGTTAAATCTACTGTCGGCCTTATCGAAGGCAAGGACTGCTATTTCTGGGAGAGGGTCGCTCACTCGAATTTAGACCTTATCCATTCGTAGGGAACGTGCAAAATATAATGAGAGAAGCATTTGGCAATTTCGCGCCAAACACTCTTCGGATAATCCTCAAGGTGTTCGTTCTCCCGGTCAATCCCAAAAATTTCTTCTCGCCAGTTTTTCATACGCTCTCCGCTCTAGTCGAAGCGTAGTC
>JBAVQA010000334.1:0-7641 GCA_049693595.1 Candidatus Acidiferrales bacterium
CCCTGCGCTCGGCGCTGGAGACGGCGGGTTACGATGTAATTTCATTTAGCAACGCCGGCGACGCGCTTGACGCGATTCACCGAGCCGCGGCCAATCTGCTTTTGATGAACGCTCGATCCCAGAACGCGTCCTACGCAGATGGACCGCACCCGCGTGAAACTATCGCCACAATCCGCGGCTCCGCAGCCACTGAAATGGTTCGCGTGATTCTTCTGGTCGGCTCAGGACCTGAGCAGCGCGCGGAAGCGTTGAATTTTGGCGCCGACGACGCGATTTCCCATCCCTGTGACTCGAGCGAACTGCTGGCTCGCGTCCGCACACAATTAAGAATGTTCCGCGCGCAAAAACAGTTGCGCAACGAAGCGAGCATCGCCATAGAAGGCCAACAGATTGCCCACACGGCGTTCGAGGCCCTCGCTGTGACAGAAAAAATGGCGAATGACGCCACCTCGCTCGACCACAAGCTCAAATTCGGATTCGTCGCTATTTGTTCCATTGTTGTGGTCATGGCCGGGATCTACTTTCTCTTCGCCCGCAGCGCGCAAAAAGAAACGCAGCGAGGAAATGCCATCATTACTCGCTTTGAAGGTGGAATCGTTCGCCAGCAGGATTTGATTGCGGAAGCCCGCAAGATTCGCACGCAGCAGGGAGCGGTGACCGGCACTCCAGCTGCCAAAGGCGACCTTCAGAAACAAGCCGCAGATCTGAAAGAGCAGATGGCAAATGCGGATCCGAATGATGCAAGCAGCCTGCAAAAACAGCTCGAAGAGACCAATGCGCGGCTCGCGCGCATCGAGCAAGAAGGCCAAGGGGCTCAAACTCTGATTCCGGCGGATGTCCAAAGCGTTTGCTTGTTATATGTTTCGGTGGCGCTCCGTGACAAAAACAGCGGACAACGCCTCCGGTATGCCGGCCTCAACCAACAGGGTCAGCCGCTACAAGATAGCGAGGGGGAACCGATTCTCACGCTCGAAGGCCATGGGCCGGAAGTGAAGGTGGATATATTTGGCACCGGTTTTGTCGCCGGTCCGAACGGACGCGTCATCACAAATCACCATGTGGCCGAGCCGTGGTGGAAAAGTGACGACTTTAAAGTTTTCACAGACCAGGGATACCAGCCGGAAATTTCGACTATCCGCGCTTATTTTCCCGGGGATGCTCGCGCGTTTCACGCGGAGGTTCAGCAGATTTCACCCGAAACAGATCTCGCGACGATGCGTGTGGATTTGCAGGACCTCAAACGCTCCGTCCTTTTGGTCGATTGGAACCAAGGAGCGGCGGTCACGGGCCAGCCTGTAATTTTGATGGGCTATGCTACCGGACTCGCCGCCATTCTCGCGCGCACCGATGAAGATACGGCTCAGGAAATTATTGCCCACAATGGCATAGACACTTCAAAAGTTCTCGACGAACTGGCGCATCGCAACCTGATTCGTCCGCTCATCACGCAGGGGCACATCGGCGATATCCTGCCGGACAAGATTGTTTTCGACGCGCAGACAACTAACGGCGGCTCCGGCGGGCCGCTTTTTAACCGTAAAGGAAAAGTGATTGGCGTTACCTATGCGGTGCTCCGGGGTTTCGGCGGCTCGAATTTTGGTATCCCCATCAAGTTCTCGGAGCCGCTGCTCGGGGCCGCGCCACCTGCGCCATAGCCGCAACCGCCTAGAAAATCCTGCATTTCTTTAAATACCAGGCGCCACGGCAAATTGACTTCTGCAAGCCGCGCAACTAGCATATTCACAGCGATTCTCCCTTCGGGGCTCACTCGAAGGTGTATTTTGCCGTATCGGATTTGACATAAATTCGCACATGGAAACTAGCGCTCGCTCGAAAAACATTTTGGAACGAATCGTCGAAGCACGCCGCGACTCTATCGCGCATCGCAAGCGCGTGCTTCCGGAGGCCGCGCTCCGGATGGCGGTCGAAAAGAAAGTTGCGCCGCCTCGGGATTTCCCGTCCGCGCTTACGGGACCGGGTGTTCGCATTATTGCGGAACTGAAGAAAGCCTCTCCGTCTCGCGGCATCATCCGTTCAGACTTCGCCCCAGCCCTGTTGGCTGCGGATCTTGAGCGGGCAGGCGCGACCGCGCTTTCCGTGCTTACTGAAGAGGATTTCTTTTCCGGCTCACTGGGAGATTTGAAGGAAGCCGGCCGCGTAACCAAGATTCCAATCTTGCGAAAGGATTTCATCCTGGATCCCTGGCAGGTGTGGGAAACACGCGCAGCCGGCGCCGACTCCTTTCTTCTCATCGCCGCCGTCTTGGACGATGAAACGTTTCGCGCACTGCTCGCTTTGGGGCGTTCGCTCGAGATGGAACCCTTGGTGGAGGTCCATTCGCGCCAGGAACTGGAACGCGTCCTTTCAGCCGGCGCGAAAATCATCGGCGTCAACAATCGCGATCTGCAGGATTTCAGCGTGCATCTGAAAACATCGATCGAATTGGTGCGAGATATTCCGGAGGATTGCATCGCCGTCAGCGAGTCTGGTTTGCGGACGCGCGAAGACCTCGTTCGGCTGAGCGAAGCCGGGTTTGATGCGTTTCTCATCGGGGAGCGCCTGATGCAACAAGATCATCCGGGGCATGCTCTGCGCGCTTTGCTCCAGCCCCGCGGGGTGGAGAATCCCGGCTCGGCGGGCGATGAGACACAATGGTAATGGTGAAGATATGCGGGATCACAAATCTAAAGGACGCTCGCAAGGCTTACGAAGCTGGAGCGGACTTCATTGGATTTAATTTCTATCCGCATAGCCCGCGCTACGTAGCGCCGCGGACAGCCCGCCGGATTTTGCAGCGCTTGCCAAAAAAACCCGCGGTCGTGGGAGTTTTTGTGAACGAGCGAGAGGACAAAATGTTAGCGATCGCGCGCGAGGTCGGCCTCGACTATCTCCAGCTTCACGGTGAAGAATCACCTAAGGATGTCGCGCGTCTTGCGCGAAGTCTTCCCGTAATCAAAGCAGTCCGGGTGCGAGGCTCGTTCCGCACGGCAGATCTCGCCCGGTTTAAGCGTGCCTCTGCATTTTTGCTCGACGGCTTCGACCGTCGCCGCCACGGCGGGAGCGGAAAGACTTTTCGCTGGAACATCGCGCTTCGGGCGAAACCCGCGGGCCACATTTTTCTGGCCGGAGGTTTGACGCCGAAGAACGTCACCGAAGCGATTCGCTCGGCCAAACCATACGCAGTGGATGTTTGCAGTGGAGTGGAAGCAAAACCGGGCAGGAAAGACCCTGAACTTGTAGCAAACTTTATGCGAGCCGTGCGCACGGCGCAGAGGAAGGTGCGATGAGCGCAGCGACACAGACGATGCCGGATTCACGCGGACGCTACGGCCCCTTCGGCGGCCGCTATGTCCCGGAGACGTTGGTCGCACCGCTCGAAGAACTTGAGCGAGCCTACGCCGAAGCTCGCGCGGATAAGAGTTTTCAGAAGGAACTAGATGATCTGCTGCATAATTTTGTCGGTAGGCCGACGCCTCTGCAATTCGCATCGCGGCTTACCGAGCAGCTCGCCGGCCCTCGCATCTATCTGAAGCGCGAAGATTTGCTCCATACAGGCGCGCACAAAATCAACAACGCGCTCGGCCAGGGCCTACTCGCTGTGCGCATGGGCAAAAAGCGAATCATTGCGGAAACCGGCGCGGGCCAACACGGCGTGGCCACAGCTACGGTCGCCGCTCGACTCGGCCTAACTTGTACGGTTTATATGGGCACCGAGGACATGGAACGCCAGCGGCTGAATGTTTTTCGCATGCGTCTTCTTGGCGCGGAAGTGATTGGTGTGGATTCCGGCAGCCGCACGCTGAAGGACGCGATCAATGAAGCTATGCGCGATTGGGTGACGAACGTGCGCACGTCGCACTATCTTCTCGGGTCAGTTCTCGGCGCCCATCCTTACCCGCAAATCGTGCGCGATTTTCAGAAAATTATCGGCGAAGAAGCTCGCGAGCAGATTTTGCGCGCCGAAGGGCGCCTCCCCGGTCATCTGATCGCGTGCGTCGGCGGCGGATCGAATGCCATCGGGCTATTCCATGCATTTATCGGCGACGCTAACGTGAAAATGCTCGGCGTAGAGGCCGGCGGCCGCGGAAAATCCCTCGGTGAGCACGCGGCGCGCCTTGCTGCGGCAGAGGGATTTGCCGGCGCGCGCCCCGGCGTTCTGCAAGGCACCTACACTTATTTGTTGCAGAACGCGGACGGGCAAATTTCGACCACGCATTCTGTCTCTGCAGGACTCGATTATCCCGCCGTCGGTCCCGAGCACGCTTGGCTTGCGGAGCAGGGTCGCGCTGAATACACGGCCGTCAGCGATGAAGACGCCGTGGCGGCGGCCCGCACGCTCGCGCGCGTCGAAGGAATTATTCCCGCGCTTGAATCCGCGCACGCTTTGGCGGAACTTATTCGCCGGGCACATAAAATGAGGAAAGACGAAGTTGTGATCCTGAATCTTTCCGGCCGGGGCGACAAGGATATGGAAATCCTTTCTCGCTATGTCTAACACTTCCCGTTCGAAGTCCTCGGGCGCAAACGCGGTAAGCGCGGCCGCTGGATCTGAGCGAACGACCTCAGCAGAAAAACATACGGGAAGAATTGGACGAAAATTTCGTGCGCTGGCAGATGCCGGCGAACTCGGACTCATAGCCTACATCACTGCCGGTGACCCTTCGCTCGAAGCTAGCGAAAAAATAGTCCTCGCGGCTGCGGAGGCGGGCGCGGACATCATCGAACTCGGCGTTCCCTTCAGCGACCCGGTCGCGGATGGGCCGGTCATTCAGCGCGCGAGCGAACGCGCGTTGCGCAACGGAACAACTCTCGCCGGCGTGCTTGAACTTGTTCGCCAGCTCCGTACGCGTACAGACGTGCCGCTCGTGCTGTTCAGTTATTTTAATCCCCTCTTGCAGATGGGTCTGGAGAAATTTGCCGAAGCGGCATCATCGGCTGGTGCCGACGGCGTCCTGGCCACCGATTTGACGCCGGAGGAAGCTGGGGAGTATCGTGCCGCGTTGGGCAGCCGTGGTTTGGATACGATTTTTCTTGCAGCTCCAACTTCTACCGACGAGCGTCTCGCGCGCATAGCCGAAGCCTCGACGGGTTTCCTTTATCTCGTATCACGCACTGGCGTGACCGGCACACGAGAGGTTTTACCCGAAGGACTGCCTGCGCTCGCGCGGCGTGTGCGCCAGTTCACGACGCTGCCGATTGCCGTCGGTTTTGGAATTTCGGCGCCCGCTCACGTAAGTGTGCTCGGTGGTATTGCGGATGCAGCCGTAGTCGGCTCCGCGCTTATGGCCGAAGTGGAACGCTCAGCTTCCGCGGACGCTGCCGCCGTAGGCGTGGCAGCCCTGGTGCGCACGCTAAAAAACGCAGCCCGTTCAGGCCTTAGCCGCCGAAGCAATCAACCTGCAAATCCCGCGGCCGAATGAGTCCTACAGAAACTTACCGATTCGAAGTAAACTTCCGGCGCAATTATTTCCGTGCGAAGTGAGCGAATTAAGGAGACAGGATGGACAAGCGTGTAGCCAACGCTGACGCCGCGATCGCCCGCATTCAGGACGGAGCGACGATTATGCTCGGAGGCTTCGGCCTCTGCGGCATTCCGGAGAACCTGATCGCCGCGCTACGCAAAAGGGGTACGAGAAACCTGACTCTTGTGTCGAATAATGCGGGCGTGGACGATTTCGGCATCGGGCTGTTGCTGCAAAGCAAGCAAGTGAAGAAAATGATCGCCAGCTATGTGGGCGAAAATAAACTTTTCGAGCAGCTCGCACTCAAAAAAGAAATCGAAGTGGAATTGAATCCACAAGGAACGCTTGCCGAGCGAATTCGCTGCGGCGGCGCGGGCATCCCGGCCTTTTTCACACCTACGGGATACGGCACGCTGGCAGCGGAGGGAAAAGAAGTTCGAGAGTTCAATGGCCGTCCGCACATCCTCGTGCCTGCATTGCGCGGAGATTTCGCTTTCATCAAAGCTTTCCGGGGCGACCGCTGGGGAAATCTCATCTTTCGCAAGACGGCGCGCAACTACAACTCCATCATGGCCACTGCGGCGGACCATGTCATCGCCGAGGTGGAAGAGATCGTCGAGCTTGGCGCTCTGAATCCAGACTGCGTTCACACGCCCGGGGTTTTTGTGGACGCCATCTTCCAGGGCGCAAATTACGAGAAACGCATCGAACGCCGCACCGTGCGTAAGCGCTAGGAGAAATCATGCCCGCGGAAATTGATAAGCGCGAAATCATCGCTCGCCGAGTCGCCCGCGAGCTGCGCGACGGTTACTACGTGAATCTCGGCATCGGCTTGCCCACGCTGATTCCCAATTTTCTGCCGGCAGGGATGGAAGTGATTTTGCAATCGGAGAATGGCATGCTCGGCGTGGGCGCATACCCGTACGAAGGAGAGGAGGATCCCGACCTCATCAACGCGGGCAAAGAAACAATCACCGAAATTCCGGGCTGCTGTTATTTCTCCAGCGCCGATTCTTTCGGAATGATCCGCAGCGGCCGAATTAACGTCACCGTGCTGGGCGCGCTGCAAGTTGACGTCAAGGGAAATCTCGCCAATTGGGCGATTCCCGGAAAAATGTTGAAAGGAATGGGCGGCGCCATGGACCTGGTCGCCGGCGCCAAGCGCGTGATCATTGCCATGGAACACACCACCAAAGAAGGCGGGCCAAAAATTGTGAAGGAATGCAGCCTGCCACTGACCGGCGTCGGTGTGGTGAACCTGATCGTCACAGAGCTTGGCGTTATCGAAGTTACACCAAAGGGACTTGTTCTGCGCGAGCTCGCTCCCGGCGTCTCCGCAGAAGCCGTGCAAAAGGTAACAGAACCCAAGCTGCAGCTAGCGCCCGACATAAAAGTGATGGCCGGTTGAAGAGGTCTGGCGGGAAAGATGCTTTTGAACCCATCACGGTGCCTGTTCACGCCGCGAATTGAGATACCATAGCATTAGAGGATTCCGGGGGACGCAATGCAACCGCATTCGATCGTCGTAATCAGCCTGCAAAATCCCAAAGAAAAATTGTGGGGCGAACTGATCGACATTTCGCATTCGGGAGTCTCCGTACGCGGGATCGATCTCCATTCGTTTGACGATTTTGTCAGCCAGGTTCTGCATCCCGACGGCGACCGCATGGGCCTGCCCACGCTATTTTTCCCCATGCTTCGAATCGAACGCATCGCGCTCGACGAACCGCGGGGCTCGATTCCGTCGCTTGCAGAAGTGTTTGCGAAGAAGACTGGCCGATCGCTCGCGGAGTATCTGGCACAATTCGCCTGATCGCGCATACTAGTTTCACTTAGCCGGATGACTTCATGAACAGCCGAATCCTCACCGTCCCCAATCAGCTCACCTTTCTGCGGTTGGCATTCCTTCCCGTCTTTATCATTACGATTCACTATGAACGATATGGTTGGGCCATCGTGATTCTTATAGTCGCCGGCCTCACCGATGGATTGGATGGTTGGCTCGCGCGAGGATTGAATCAAAAAACTCCGCTGGGCGCCTATCTCGACCCGATTGCAGACAAGCTTCTCGTTTCTTCTTCGTATCTCGTCCTGGCTTTGCACAATAAAATCGCGTGGTGGCTTGCAATCCTTGTCTTGGGACGTGACGTGTCGTTGTTGGTCGCCAGCGCTGTGGTTC
>JBAVQA010000335.1:0-5607 GCA_049693595.1 Candidatus Acidiferrales bacterium
TTTAGTCGTAGCACGGTTTTCCTTTTAGTCAGCAAATTTTCCAGTCGACGCGACAGAAAAGCGGTAATGAGGCGCGCTCTCGGCGTCAATTTGGCTCGGCCACATTTTGGTCGAACGTCCTCAATCATTGCAGCCGTGGGGTAATGTACATGCGGCAGCCTTACCATGCAATGCTCAGCATTCGGGCGGACACAATCGCCCGAACTTCCACCGAGGAAGCACGCCGCGATCAGACCTTGGTGCGTCGCCGGCCGGCAATCGCCGTTGAATTTGCCTCAATTGGGCGTTTTTGCTTGCCTCTCGCGCCCGTCGCGAACTACTCTTGTTTCGCTGACCCGGCCCTCTCACGGAGGGAATTTCGGATGAACGGCCCCGAACAAGAATCAACCTCAGAGCGATCGATTACCACGCGCCTGGAAGCAGCCACTCGCGAGTTGAACGAGCTCGAAGAACTCGTAAAATCCGGAGCTCTCGACTCGCGCGTGCTCTCAGAATTCCGCGAGGCCGTGGATCACATTCGCAGCACGACTTGGGCAGTGCAGAAATGGATCGGGCTCAGCGACGAATCGGGCGGCGATCCCTTTACGGTCCTGCCGGTTATGTCCGCGGAGCGCGTCAAACGCGCCATACAGATTTCGACGGATCTTTCTCTCGACCTTCAAACCATTGAGGTCGGCATTGACACCCCCGGCATCAACGACCTCTTCAACGCAGTGGACGATCTCCATCGCCGTCTGGCTAAACTCCTGAAACGTGACGCTTGACGCGCTCCTCCGGCGCGGAGGGAGGCCAAGGTGACCAAGCAAGAGTTAATGGATGCGCTGCTGGCGGAAGCGGTTCTGAAACTGAATGGCGGCGGGGACATCGTTTCCGCAGAGCAGGCCGTCGCTGCCGCAGAGAAAGCCGGCAACGTCGAAGAGTGGCGGGAAGCGGTTCAGCAAATCGTCAAGAATGCGCTTAACTCGGAGACCAAGCCATCGGACTCTGAGATTATACTGATGCGAGCAACGGCCGATGCAAAAGCACTGAAGGAGCAGTACCTCAACGATCCGTATCGTTCGCCTGCGAAGTGTAAGGTTACGTCTTATTGGTATTACAAAACTAAGACGAAAGAGATGACGGTACCCAGCCACCAGGGCGAAGTGATTGCCCCAGCGGACTTCAAACAGCGTTTTTCACAGGCGCGACAATCGGCTGTCGGGCGGGGCGAAGGGTTTATTGTAGGTTTTCTGGAAGAGAATGCTCCGCAAGGCAGCGGCCAGATAACCGTAAGGATGTGGGATGCCGCGTTCAGCAGCCGTTTCGCAGAGCCCGTCCATGTGTCGAAGCCGCAGAGATTCGCCGTCGATTCGCACACGGACGAGATTGCGTGGACGGAAGTCGTTGAGTAGGTTTCCTGAAAAGCTGAGTGTCAGTTGTATTTGGGATTGCGAAGGACGAGAAGCTGCGCGGTGTGGTTTGGGCTGAGCTTGGCGATCTCGAATCGAGGCGCTCGGCATCCGCTGGTTCCGATCTATGCGAGCAAGGCCGTGTCAGTACTTCAACGCGTGACCTCTGCGCAACAACGGGTGTTCAAAAAACTTCCACGATACTTCCGCCAGGCCGTAAGCCAATGCTGCTGCAACTATTGATACGAGCGCTGCGCCCAAACTATCGAATCGAGGCAGGCTGTGAAAAAAGAGTTCGTGGCAGGCAAGATCCACAGCTGCATGAATCACATATAGGCAGTAAGAAACACGGCCGATTTCGGCAAGAAAAGGCGAACGGCAAACTGCCGCCCATTTGCCGCCGGGCAACAGGACGGCTATGGCCAACAGGGACGCGAAGAAGGCATCCACGACTGAGAACCCCCATGAATACATCTCCAGCGAGTACTGTGAAGGTTTCCAGATAGCGAGATATAGGAACGCGCACGCCAGGGCAAGGCATGTTCCGCAGAGGAGCACCTGATAGCGATAGAAAAGTGTCCTCCATCGCTCACTGCGCCAGCCACGTGCCAACAGCACGCCCATTGCGAGCGCGTCAGCCCGGCATGCGGTCAGCATATACGGAGCGGCGGGATGACTCAGCAAATAGTAGTGGAGCAAAACGCGAGACAGGGGTGCGAAAATGATTGCGCTCCAGAGGATCAGGAGCAATCCGCGCCTCGAAAAGAATCGGACCACGGCCGGGATTACCAAATAAAACTGTTCCTCAACTGCGAGGGACCACAAGGCTCCGAGGCACGCCGTTCCTACAGCCGCATGATTGATCTTTACGGAGTTTTGCAGAATAACATGTAGGCCGGAATCGCACGCCAAGTCTCCGGATTCGACCAAAATGACGCGGCGACAAAGTACATGCCAACCCATAGGTAGTACAAGGGTACGATTCGGTAAAATCTGCGTCCGTAAAAAGTTTTGAAGTAATTGGGCGATTCGCGAACATCCAGCAAAATCCCGCCGATCAGGAATCCAGAAAGAACGAAAAACAGGTCCACTCCCGACCAACCTATCGCGAATAACCTCTGGAGCACAGGGGTAGGCGGTTGACCGGGAGGAATGCTAACGTAGTGGTAAAGGAGAACCAGCAGAATGGCCATGCCGCGCAAGCCGTCGAGTTCGGGAATGCGCGCTTTCGACTGACCTGCAATTGGAATTCGAGCCTCGGAGGCTACACCCAATTTTCTAACACCCTAGAATAAGGCGTTCCCGATGGTAGCAAAAGAGCGAGAGCGAAAATAGTTTTAGTAAAGGGGAGGAATCAACGCGATAGCTGACGATCTGGCGATCCAAACGCACACTGACCGTACACAGGAATTGCAAACCCGACCGTCCGCCTTCTCTTTCGTCGTTTTTTTGACTCTTATTGGCGCAGCCTTTACACTTGGTTCGTGCCAACCTTTTCGCGCGGCTACGGGCATCGGTTTGACCTGAGCGGCTATTTTCCGCGTGCCATCAAGACGATTTGCATTGCCTGCATCTCGGTTTTCTTCCTGCAAACAATTTCAGGGCTGCTTTTTCACGAAGCGGGGCAGAGATTTTGGCTGGATTGGTTCGGCTTGGTGCCTTATGCCGCGGTGTACGGATTCCGGATTTGGCAGCCGTTTACTTATATTTTCCTGCATGGCGGCGTGCTTCACATTCTTTTCAACCTGCTGTACCTGGCGATGTTCGGCGCGGACCTGGAGCACACTTGGGGAGCGCGCAAGTTCTACGTTTATTTTTTTGTGTGCGGCGTGGGCGCGGGGATTATTGACATCATCGTGAAGCTGCTGTTGGATCCGCATGGGCGAGGCACGGCATTGGTGCCGACGATTGGGGCTTCGGGAGCCATCTACGGCGTACTGCTCGCGGTGGCCATCGTGATGCCGCACCGGCAGGTATGGGTTTTTCCTTTGCCAGTCACGGTCTCCATGCGAATTTTTGTGATCGTGATGGGCGCGATCGAATTTTTCAGCACCATTGGTTCAACCGGCGACGGCGTTAGCCACGTTTGCCATCTGGGCGGAATGCTGGTGGGCTACATCTACCTGCGTCGGGGCTCTTACCTTTACAATTATAGGAATTTTTTTACGGATTGGAAACGCCGGCGGCTGCGCAAGAAATTCGAAGTGTACGTCCGCGATCACAACGAGAAGCCGCCGTCGAACCCCGACAACTGGGTGAACTGACGATCCAACGAGGATCGTCATCCTGAGGAGCAACGCGACGAAGGATCTGCTCTTCTAAACCAACTCGGCGCGGGTTGGGCCGCGTTAGCCGCCGATGCGGATTAGGCGCATCAAGTTGGTGGAGCCCGTAGTGCCGAGGGGCGTGCCGGCGATCACGCCGACGATGTCGCCTTGCTTCACCAACTTCTCTTCCGTCAGCCGCGCTTCCGCAGCTTTTGCGAGCTGGTCGATATTGTGGACGCGCGCGATGGTGCGCGGCAATACTCCCCAGAGCAGGCTCAGGCGGCGGCGCGCTTCCTGTACCGGCGAAAAAGCTACGATCGGGGCGCGGGGACGGTATTTTGAAACGAGCCGCGCGGAAGATCCCGATTCGGTGAAGACCGCGATGACCTTCATGTGCAATTCTTCCGCGGCGTGGCAGATGGCTTGGGCGATGGCTTCGCTGATCAGCAAATCGCCCGAGCGCGCGGGACGCGGCTGGATGGTCATGCTCGCTTCCGCCTCGCGAATGATGCGGTCCATCATCGCCACGGATTCCAGCGGATAACTTCCAGCAGCCGTCTCGCCGGAAAGCATCAGCGCATCGCTGCCGTCGAAAATTGCGTTGGCCACGTCGGAGGCTTCCGCGCGCGTGGGCCGGGGATTCTTCTGCATCGAGTCGAGCATTTGCGTGGCGGTGATCACGGGAACGAGCGCGTCGCGCGCGCTGGAAATGATGCGCTTCTGCGCTACCGGCACTTTTTCCGGACTCATTTCCACGCCCAGATCGCCGCGCGCCACCATCACGCCGTCGGCGACGGCAAGAATTTCGTTCAGGTTGTCCATGGCTTCGGGTTTTTCGAGCTTCGCGATTATGGGCGTGTCTTTTCCGTCGCGGGCGATGGCGGCCTTCGCGGCTCGAACGTCCGCTGCAGTGCGAACGAAACTCTGGGCAATGTAGTTCGCGCCCATTTGCAGCGCGAAGTTCAGGTCGCGGCGATCCTTAGGCGTGAGCGAAGGAATTTTCAACTTCACGCCGGGCAGATTGATGCCCTTGTGTTCGCCCAGTTCCCCGCCGTTCTCGACCTGGCAAACAACTTCTTGGCCGCGAGAGGAGACGACGCGCAGGGAGATTTCGCCATCGTTCAAGAGAATTCGATCGCCCTTGCGAACCGACTCCGGCAATGCGCGAAAAGTTGTGCTGACTCCCTGCTCGGTACCAATCAGGTCTTTGGTGGTAATCATGAAACGCTGGCCGAAGCGCAAGCGCACCGGCTTGCCCTGTTCCAGCGCACCTGTGCGGATTTTTGGCCCCTGCAAATCGGCCAGAATCGCAACAGGCTTGCTATAACGGGCGGAGGCGCGGCGCACGTAAATCGCCAGCCGCACTTTTTCTTCCGGCGTGCCGTGCGAAAAATTCAGGCGCGCAACGTCCATGCCGGCGTGCACCAGCTCGTCAATCATTTTTTGGGAAGAGGTAGCTGGTCCCAGGGTGCAGACGATTTTGGCCCTTCGCAGGTTGGACACGATTATTTGGTCACAGCAAAGGCGTTGACAACCGAGTAAAGGAATTGAATTCCCTTGCGGAAGGAATCGATGGGAATGCGTTCGTCGTTTGCGTGCCTGCGCATGAAGTCGTCTTCCGTAAGCGGAACAGGATCCAGGCCATAGGCTTGCACGCTGCGCATGCGGAGGCGCGCTGAGTCCGTGGCGCCGGTGGACATATAAGGAACCACGGGAGCGCCCGGAAATTGCTGGGCGCTCACGGTCTTGATCGTAGAGTACAAATCAGACTCCAGGGATGAGGATGGCGCGGCTTCTCCGCCATTCGGTTGTGTTTCAAAGCGAATCTGGGGATCGTTCACGAGCTGCTTTAGCTTGCCGACGAGCGGTTCGAGCTGGTTGCCGGGAAGCAGGCGAACATTCAGGACGCCGCGCGCTTCCGAGGGCACCACATTTTGGCGTATGCCGGCTTG
>JBAVQA010000336.1:0-3972 GCA_049693595.1 Candidatus Acidiferrales bacterium
GTATTGGAACATAAGTTGTTCGACGCAGCCGCGCTAAATAGGTTGTTTCGCTCGGTATCCGGCGGAGGTACTCGCTGCTTCCCGCGGCCGCAGGGTGGCGGACCTGTTTGCGGATTTTTCACTCAGATGCGAGAATACGTGCATGACAAAACTATTCACTATGGCGGTAAGCGTATTGGCGGCGGTCGTGGTGTTGAGCGGGAGCGCCTGCGCGCGGCAGACGACAACCTCGGCTGATCTGAAAACGGACAAAGACAAAGCCAGCTATGCGGTGGGATTGAACGTGGGAAAAAGCTTGCAGAGGGAATCCATCGACGTTGACCCGGCAATCGTTGCGCAGGGCATAAAAGATGCGCTGGCCGGCGGAAAAACGCTGATGACGGACGAGGAAGTGAAGGCTGCGATGGCCGCTCTGAAAGCGACAGCGCAGAAAAACCAGGAGGCAAAGATGGCGCAAGCTGGAGAAGCAAACAAGAAAGAAGGCGACGAATTTTTGGCCGCCAACAAAACGAAAGAAGGTGTGGTTACACTGCCGAGCGGGCTTCAGTACAAAATCTTGACGCCAGGAACAGGCGCGAAACCTACAGCCGCTGATACCGTCGTTTGCAATTACAAAGGCACGTTGATTAATGGCAAAGAATTCGACGCTTCTTCGAAGCACGGCGGGCCGGCGACGTTTCCTGTGAGTGGCGTGATTAAGGGATGGACGGAGGCTTTGCAGCTCATGCCGGTGGGATCGAAATGGCAGCTTTTTATCCCTCCTGACCTGGCCTATGGCCAACGCGGCGCGGGTGGCGACATAGGACCCGGAGCCACGCTGATTTTTGAGGTGGAACTGGTTTCGATCAAGGGCAAGTAGTCTCCGCGTCAGAAGCGCATCCGGGAAAGGGCCGAGCGGGAAGCGCCGTTATCGATGAGAACATCTCGTCGCCGCGGGCAAGTTTCAGTTGGCTCGGTCGGATTTCCCGCAGAACGTTCCCTGTGTTGTGCGGTCGTTTGACACGCCCTCAGCCCTCTTTTATTATGCAAAAACGGCGGTTGGAAGGCTGCGGTTCGGTATAAGCTAGTACCGCGAGGCGAAGCGGCGCACGTAACCCCCAATGTTCAGCATTCCACACCTGGTTATAATCTTCGTGGTAGTTCTGGTGGTATTTGGGCCGGAAAAACTGCCGGATTTGGCGCGCAATATCGGGAAAATACTAGGAGAATTCCGGCGGGCTACGGGAGATCTGCAGAGCACCTTCGAAGGCCATCTTCGCGATATCGAGCGCGAATCGAGCATGCGCCAGACGATCGT
Organism: Candidatus Acidiferrales bacterium; assembly: GCA_049693595.1. Classification (GTDB taxonomy): domain Bacteria; phylum Acidobacteriota; class Terriglobia; order Acidiferrales; family UBA7541; genus Palsa-295. The sequence continues at coordinate 1,298 of JBAVQA010000336.1, forward strand.
GGGACCGGCCATGACGATTGCTCCACCTGTAGCTCCGCCCGCACAGACCACGATTGGCCAGCCTAAAACGGATTCCACGAGCGCGGCAGGAACTGTCCCCGGCGATGCGCCGCACGGTTGGACAGTGGCGCCTCCGAATTCATTCGCGGGAGAGAACGCTGGGACGCTTCCGGCTTCAGGTGAAACGCCCGGAGCGACGCAGGCGGATGCGGTCAAACTGACGCAAGAGCCGGGCGCCAGTCCTCCCTTCGCCAACCTTCACGGCGAGCAGGGCAAGCAGGCAGACCCAGGGCAGGCGAGCGCAGCCCTTGCGCCCGAGCCGGGGAACGAAAAGGGGACCGATGGCGGCATCCCAAACTGATCCGAACCTAACGCCGCCGACCGGTAACACCGAGCCAGCCGCCGATAAGGATCCCGGCGGGCGGATGTCGTTTTTCGAACACCTGGTCGAGCTTCGAAAGCGGCTGATTCACTCCGCTGTCGCGATTGTGATTTGTGCGGGAATCGGGCTGCTGCTTTCGAAGCATTTCATTACGTTCATCGTGCAGCCCATGCACATGGCGCTGCGTTCAGCGGGGCTCGAGGATAATCTTTACTACACCAGTCCCGCGGGTTACGTCAGCCTGGTAATTAATCTGGGGCTGTACCTGGGCATTGCGATCGCGATGCCTTACGTTCTTTATCAGGTGTGGCTCTTCGTTGCGCCCGGACTTTTCAAGCACGAACGCAACGCGGTGGCGGGATTTATCATTTCTTCGATGTTTCTCTTTTTGTGCGGGCTGGCGTTTGCCTATTTCATCATGCTCCCGACGACGCTGAAATTCCTGATTGGTTTTGCAAATGAAGGGCCGATCAAGCCGCTGATCAGCATCAATGAATATTTTGATTTAACTTTGATGATTCTGCTGGGCCTGGGCCTGGTCTTCGAGCTGCCCGTGCTGATTTTCATTCTTTCGCTGTTCGGAATTGTAACGCCGAAATTTCTATTGAAGAATTTCAGATACGCGATGGTGATCATCACCGTGGCGGCGGCGATCATAACGCCCACGCCGGATGCCACCACGATGCTTGTGTTCATGGCGCCGATGATCTTGCTTTATTTCCTCGGCGTGCTGGTTTCCTACGTAGTGTTAAGACGCAAGCAGGCTGCGGACGTGGCCACCGAGGAGGCGCGCTAGATGGGGAATTCGCGCAGTAAATTTGTGTTTGCCGGGGCGCTGATCGCGGCGGTGATGGGTGTTGTTGCGTGCAGCCACGGCGGAGCGAACGCGGATTCGTCTGCAAGTGCGGTGGCCGCATCACAGCCGTCTGCTACCCAAAATAGCGCCGCAGCGCCGGTGAAACCTGCCGAAACCGCGCCGCCCGCTTCGCAAACGGGAGGCTTCGACGGCGCGAAAGCCTACGATCAGGTGGCCAAGATTGTGAGCTTTGGACCACGGCCGCCCGCATCGGAAGGGATTCATCACGTGCAGGATTACATTCGCGGGCAATTGCAGAGCTTTGGTTGCACCGTGGATGAAGATGATTTTCACGCGTCCACCCCGGCCGGTTCTATCGCGATGAAGAACATCATTGCGAAGACGCCCGGGACGGGGCAGGGAATTATTCTGCTGCTCACACATTACGATTCGCTGGGCAGCGTGCCGAATTTTGTGGGGGCGGAGGATAGCGCGTCGTCCACGGGAGTGATGCTTGAAATAGCCCGCCTTCTTTGCGGCCACAAAGAGGCGAACGCCGTGTGGATTGCTTTTCTGGATGGCGAGGAAGCGATCATCAACTGGGACAAAGACAACGACCACACGTACGGTAGCCGCGAACTTGCGGCGAGCCTCGCAGTATCGGGGGATTTGAAGCGAGTGAAAGCGGCGATCCTGGCGGATATGATCGGCCAATACGGACTGGCAATTCCGCGCGAAGGGAATTCCACGAGGTGGCTCACGGATTTGGTGTGGAAGACAGCAGCGCAGCTGGGCTACAAGGACGTTTTTGTTTCGCGTGAGTTGGAAATGGCAGACGATCATCAGCCATTCCTCGAACGCAACGTGCCCATAATCGACATCATCGATTGGGACGGCTATCAACAGCCGAAATACTGGCACACGGCGGAGGATACGCTTGACAAGATAAGCCCGCGGAGTCTCGCGATCGTGGGCCATGTGATTCTGGAATCCATAGCGGAACTTCAGAAGAAATTTCACTGATGCTAATTTCGAGAGCATAGTTGCGGGCCACGCGATTCAAACGGGGCGCACTCTAAGTTAGTTCTTATTTCGAATGCCTACGATTCGCATTCCATCTTCCAACGGCGCATATCGCGTGTACTGTTCGCGCGGCGCGCTGGCGCGTGTGGACGCTGCAATTAAGGAACTCGGCGATCCGACCGGGACGTTCGTGCTTTCGTCACCGAACGTGTGGCGGCATTGGGGACGGACGCTGGCGAAGCGAATTCGCGGAGTGCGCGCGAACCGCACGTTTCTCTTCGACGACAGCGAATCGGCGAAAAATCTCGCGACGGTGGAGCTGCTTTGTCGCGCGCTCAGCGAGGCCGGAGCGGACCGGCGCGCCGTGATCGTGGCGGTGGGCGGCGGAGTCGTCGGTGATGTGGCAGGTTTCGTAGCGGCGAGCTATTTGCGCGGCGTCAGGCTGGTGCAGATTCCCACCACGCTGGTGGCGCA
>JBAVQA010000337.1:0-4037 GCA_049693595.1 Candidatus Acidiferrales bacterium
TGGGCGCTCACGGTCTTGATCGTAGAGTACAAATCAGACTCCAGGGATGAGGATGGCGCGGCTTCTCCGCCGTTCGGTTGTGTTTCAAAGCGAATCTGCGGATCGTTCACGAGCTGCTTTAACTTGCCGACGAGTGGATCGAGCTGGTTGCCGGGAAGCAGGCGCACATTCAGGACGCCGCGCGCTTCCGAGGGCACCACATTTTGGCGTATGCCGGCTTGCAGCATTGTAGGAGTCGCCGTGTCGCGCAGCATCGCGTTCCAGATAGGATTGTTGTTGGAAACCCATCGAGCTGCATGATCGGCGCGATCCGAGCTCTCGAGTGCCTGCAGCCACTTGCCGGTTTCTTCGTCTTCCACCGGAGCGATTCCTTCAAAATAGCCGTGCGTGACGGAATTGAACTGCACCGGCGCTTCATAGGCGCCAATCTTGCCAATCGCGGTGGCGAGATGCACCACCGGATTATCCTTGCGCGGGATGGAGGCGTGGCCGGAAGTTCCCGTGGAGATTACGTCCACGTTCACGGCTACTTTCTCCGTGGCTTGCACGCCGATGTATTGAACTTTTCCATCTTTCAGAACGGTGTGCCCGCCTTCGTTGAGCGCAAAACCCGCGGCAATTTTGTCCCAATGCTTTTCGACGACGAATTTCATTCCGAACTCGCCGCCGGCTTCTTCATCGCCTTCTGCCAGGAAAATAACGTCTCGATTCAGGCGCACGCTGGAGCGTTTCAGCGAGATAAAGACGGCGAGATTGGCGACCAGGTTGCCCTTGTCGTCAATCGTGCCGCGGCCGTAGAGGTAGCCATCTTTCATCACCGCAGCGAATGGATCGACAGACCACTTGCTCTTGTCCACGCCAACCACATCGAGATGGGCCATCAGCAGCAACGCGCGCGAAGGATCCGGAAGGGCGGTGGCTGAAAGACGCGCGACCAGAAATCCACGGCCGGGCGTGCTCTCGAAAATTTCGGAAGGAATTCCTTCACGCTTTAGGACGTCGGCAATATATTTTGCGGCTACGATTTCGTTGCCCGGCGGATTTGTTGTGTTTATGCGGATTAAATCCTGGAGCCAGACGATAGCTTCGCCTTGAAGTTTCACGAGGTCGGCGCTCGGCGTCGCTGGTTGCTGCGATTGTCCGGTAAAGCCTTGTGCGCCCGTGTGCACGGCACAGCAGAGGGCACAGAGTGCCAAGACAGCAACTCGAATGTTCGGACGCGCCATTCTTCTGTCTCCAAATAACTCGTGAATTACATGGTCAACCGGAGAAACGATTTATACTATCATGGCGTCACGATGTAACCGGGCGCTTGGAGCGCAGCGTTTTCTGGATGGCAATAGACCATCCACAAAGCGCCCTGGCAGCATCAAAGCGTGGAGAGGAAATTTATGAATTTCAAGACGTGGGTTCGCGCGGTTCTGCTGGGAGTACTCGTGGCAGCTTTGGGCATACCTCCCGGCGCCTTGACAGCTCGGGCGAAACAACAGGAGGGGCCGCAAAAGCCTGCGCCCACGCAGCAACCAGCTCCGCCCAATCCGCCGACTGGGCAGCAACAGCCGCAGCAAGCAGGGCAGAGTCAGGCTGCGGCGCCGCAAGTGTCCATCGCCGTGGAGTCGAACGTGGTGAATATCGACGCGGTGGTGACGGATCAGGACGGGGACATACTGACGAACCTTAAAAAAGAGAATTTTCGAGTGCTCGATAATAATCAGCCGCAACAAATCTCGAACTTTGCTCCGAGCGAGGCGCCCATCACAATTGTGATCCTGATGGAATTCAGCCAGCTTGGCGGCGAGTGGTATGCGTACCAGGCGAAAACCTGGGCGTATGGTTTCGTGGGGCACTTGAATGATAAGGATTACGTCGCATTCAAGACCTTTGACCTTCAAACGCATCTCTTAGTCGATTTCACGCGGAATAAACAGGAAGTGGCGCAATCGGCGGCGGGTTTGTTTTTCCCGGACTTTCACGAAGCTAATTTGTTTGACGCGCTGCTCGAAACGCTGGACGAGCTTCGCGACGTAAAAGGAAAGAAGTCTATTCTACTGCTGGCGAGCGGCTACGATACGTTCAGTAAGCACACGCTGGACCAAACACTTCGGCGCGTGAAAGAAACCGACATACCGGTATTTTCAGTCGGCATGGCTGAGGAGCAGAAGGTGCGAAGCCCTCGAGGAGATGGCATCGGCTACCTTCAGGCGAAAAATCAGCTCACTACGTTTGCGGAGTTGACGGGCGGGTACGCTTGGTTCCCGCGGTTCCAGGGCGAGATGAACGGAATCTTCAACACAGTAGCCGAATTTCTGAGGAGCCAGTACACGGTTGGCTTCACGCCTTCGACTTCTCCGGACGGGAAATATCACAAACTCAAGGTGGAGATTGTGGACGAGCAAGGCAATCCGATGATGCAGCCGGACAGAAAAGGGAAGATGAAGAAAGTGACCGTCATCGCCCGCCAAGGCTATACTTCGCCGAAGCCGACGGCCGGCGACTGATTCATAGCGGCGTCGCGGGAAAACCCTTGGGTAATGGGGCTGTTGTTTGCAGGAATCCGCCATTATTTCCATCCGCTAATAACCTCGCTCGAGATCGACGCGATTTAATAATTCGCGGCCGCTGAACCAGCGCTCCAGGTTTTCCATCAGCAAATCTGTTTGGCGTTCCCACAGATGCTCGCTCACAGCGCTCACGTGCGGCGTGATGAAGGCGTTTTCGAGCTTCCACAACGGACTTTCCGCCGGGAGCGGTTCTTGGGAGGCAACGTCGAGGGCGGCGCCGGCAATTCTATTTTGTTGCAGCGCGGTGATGAGCGCAGGTTCGTCCACGAGCGCACCGCGAGCTACGTTGATGAAATACGCGGAAGGCTGCATCAAGGCAAACTCGCGAGCGCCCATCATCGCGCGCGTTTCGGAAGTTTCCGGCGCGGCGAGGATCACGAAATCAGCGTGTGGAAGAGCTTCCTGCAATTTGGTGGATGGCAGAAACTTTTCCGCTAGGTCGCCGTCGCCACGGCCGGAACGCGTGACGGCCCACACGCGAATTCCCAGCGGCCGGGCGAGTTTTGCGACTTCGCGGCCGATGGCACCGAAGCCGATGAACAGAACGACTTGACCGCGAAGCTCGCGCGGGCGGACAGGGGCGTCCCACAATTCCTGCTGCGCCCACATCGATTTCTGCTGATAACGAAGATAGTCCGGGAAACGGTGCGCGAGTGCGATGAGCGTGCCGAGGATATGTTCTGCCATGGGAATTTTGTGAACGCCGCTGGCGTTGGTGACTTCGATGCCGCTGCGGCGCAGCTCTGGGTACATCAACTGGCCGATGCCAGCGGCGGTGGAATGAAGCCACAGGAGCTTGCGCGCCCAGGCGAATTGTTCGGGGCGGAGCGAGAAGCCGACGAAGATGTTCGTGTCCGGAAGCTCGATCTGGAGGCCGTCGTAAGTAGGCAGATGCACGACGCGCATTTCAGGCCAGCGCTCGCGAACGCGTTCGGCCATGCGCGACGGTGGATTCCAGAGCGAGAAGCGGTGCCAGACGCAGATGAGCAACTTTGTTTCGTCGGGAATGGTTCGCGTCGCAGGGCTCATGCTAGCGATGTCTCCACCAGAGCGCGAGACCAATGACGACTCCGATTCCCAGCGCGCCCAAAATAAATAATCTCGTCTCGGGGAGAGCTTCGTAGACCATGAAGCCAAGGCCGAGCGAGAGTACCGCGCCAACCCAGCTTGCGGTGATCCAGATCGTTCCCAGTTGAACTTCGGGGCGGTCGCGATGTCCCTGCGGCACGTTCGGTTTGATATGGGTCATGGTTGTTTCTTCCGAAAGAAAAAACCGAGAACCGTTGCCGCGATCAGCAATCCGAGCAGGATGAAGGCGGCTGGGAGGGACCAGAAAGCCCAGGTAGCGGCGAAAAGCACTGCGAGCCAGAGAGCGTTCATCGGGCGCGCGTAACCCATGATCTCGGACTTTTTGTCGTCGCGTCCGGGCTCCACTTCCATTTTTCTCGAGTCTCCTTTTCGCGGCGGTGCGCGAAG
>JBAVQA010000338.1:0-4187 GCA_049693595.1 Candidatus Acidiferrales bacterium
GCCGCGCCCGCTGCTCCTGCTGCGCCCAAGGCCGCCGCGCCTCCCGCGAAAGAAGCGCCACCAAAGCCCTTGCCTCTTGATAACGAACTTGTGCAGAGGTTGAAGGTGCGTTTCGGCGACGCCGTTCGCGAGGCCACGCTCGACCGTAAGCAGGCCATCGTGACAATCGCCGCGGACCAACTCCGCGAAATCTCGCGCTATTGCCGCGACGACGAAAAGTTCGACATGCTCGTGGACTTAACCGCGGTGGACTGGCCCAAGCGCGAAAAAAGATTCGACGTAATCTTGATCCTCTATTCATTCGCCAAGAACGAGCGCGTGCGGCTGAAAGCCCACGCCGGCGAAAACGAACCCGTGCCCAGCGTGTGCGAAATCTGGCCCGCCGCAAACTGGCTCGAGCGCGAATGTTACGACATGTTTGGAATGGTCTTCGAAGGCCATCCGAAGCTCACGCGCATTTTGATGCCCGATGAATGGCAAGGATATCCGCTGCGCAAGGATTACGACATTCTGAAGCAGGACACCGATTGGGTTCGCGAGAACCTGGGCATCGAGAGCGGCCAATAATTAGATGAGCGACCCGCGAACAACCGAACTTACAAACGTCAGCACCACGGTGTTGGGAGCCGACGAAATTATTTTGAATATGGGGCCGCAGCATCCCTCCACGCACGGAGTGCTGCGCGTGAAGCTGAAGCTCGACGGCGAGCGCGTAGTCGATTCCGAATGCATCATCGGCTACCTGCACCGCGGCGTGGAAAAAATTGCCGAGCATCGCAGCTATCAACAGTTCGCGCCCTATGTGGACCGCATGGACTACGTTGCGGCGGTCTCGAATGGACTGGGATATTGCGAGGCTGTTGAAAAATTATTGGGCACGGAAGCTCCGCTGCGCGCGCGAGTTGTTCGCACAATTCTCACCGAGCTGCAAAGAATTGCCAGCCACTTGCTCTGGCTCGGAACGCACGCCTTGGATATCGGCGCGCTTACCCCCGTCTTTTACTGCTTCCGCGAGCGCGAAGAAATTCTGAAAATTTTCGAGAAATATTGCGGCGCGCGCCTCACCACTCACGCTTTCCGCATTGGCGGGCTGCAATACGAGACCTACGACGGCTTCGAGCAGGATGTGAAGCGCTTCTGCGATGATTTCACCCACAGAATTGACGAATACGAAACGCTGCTCACCGAGAACCGTATCTGGGTCGGACGGACGAAGGGCGTCGGAATTCTTTCCGCCGCGGACGCTATCGCGCTGGGCGTCACGGGCCCGGTATTGCGTGCGAGCGGCGTGAAATGGGACCTGCGCAAGGCCATGCCCTATGCCGCGTACGACCTATACAAATTCGAAATCCCCACGCGCGAGACCGGTGACACGTACGACAGATACGTCGTGCGCATGGAAGAGATGCGCCAGTCGCGGCTCATCTGCCTGCAAGCTATCGAGAATATTCCAACCGGTCCAATCATGGCGCGCATCGGAAAAGTCCTGAAGCCGCCCCCGGGCGAAGTCTATCACTCGATCGAAGCGCCAAAGGGCGAGCTTGGTTACTACATCGTGAGCGACGGAACCACGCAGCCCTATCGCGTGCGCGTGCGGCCGCCGTCATTTATAAATTTGCAGGCCTTCGACAAGATGGCGCGCGGCTCGCTAGTAGCAGATGTGGTTGCAATCATCGGCACGATTGATATCGTGCTCGGGGAAGTGGACCGGTAATGGGTCATCTATTTACGCCATCGATCTTGCGGCTCGTTTTGCCCGTGCTCTACGCCGTGGTCATCGTCGCGGTGTTGCCGCTAATGGCTGGCTACATCGTCTTGATGGAGCGAAAAGTAATGGCGGACATGCAGGCGCGCTTGGGCCCGATGCGCGTTGGCCCGCACGGATTGCTCCAGCCAATTGCCGACGCCGTGAAACTGCTTCTCAAGGAAGACATCATTCCCGAGAAAGCGGACCGGCTGCTCTTCTGGCTGGCCCCGCTCGTAAGCGTTACGATGGCGCTGCTCGCCTACGCCGCGCTTCCCATCGGCCCCGCATTTCAGATAGCAGACTTGAACATCGGCCTGCTTTTCATTTTGGCCGTCAGCTCGCTGGGGATTTACGGCATCGTCCTGGGCGGATGGGCTTCCAACAGCCATTACTCTTTGCTCGGCGCTCTGCGTAGCGCCGCGCAGCTTGTCAGTTACGAAACGGCTGCCGGACTCGGATTGATTTCCGCGCTGCTGCTGGCCGGCTCGCTTTCGATGAAAGACATCGTGATGGCGCAGTACGACCAGGGCATGTGGTTCATCTTTTACGTACCTATCGGATTTTTCATCTATATGGTCGGCTCGATTGCGGAAACGAATCGCGCCCCCTTCGATTTGCCCGAGGCTGAATCAGAGCTGGTCGCCGGCTACATGACGGAATATAGCGGCTTTCGCTGGTCGCTTTATTTCCTCGCCGAATACGCGAACATGATTATCGTTGCGGGAATCGCCACCACACTCTTTCTTGGCGGCTGGCTGCGGCCGTTCGCCAGTTACCACGATCATATGCCGGGAACGTCTATCGAATTTCTGGATGCATTGCCCGCATTGCTGGTTTTTGGCGTTGCCTTGTACTGCTTCTTTCTGGCGCCGAAGCAGCCGGTGAAAATCCAGAAACTCGTGATGGGTCTGGTCGGCGGATTGTGCCTGGCCATCGCCGGAATTTTGGCTGCCTCGCTCTTTGCTTCGCCCGCCGTGCTGCAAGGCGTTCACGGCGCGTTCTGGTTCATGGTTAAAGTATTCGGATATCTTTATTGCTTTTTGTGGTTCCGGTTTACCTTCCCACGATATCGCTTCGATCAGTTGATGCGTCTTGGCTGGAGGTTTCTGATCCCGCTGGCTCTGGTTAACTTGATCACCATGGCGGTAGCGCTGCTGATGAGCCGGGAATGGGGCTGGAGCTTGCGGCTAACGTCCATTCTCGCCGTTGTCGTGACCCTGGCAGTGGCAATGTGGCTCGCGAAGAACGACGAGGTCGATAGTGTGGCCCCGTTGGCGGAAAGTGAATAAATGGTCCTGAACTCAATTTTATTCTATTTTTTCTCCGCGCTCGCGGTCGTTTCCGCGATCCTGATGGTTACGCGGCGAAATGTCGTGCACGGCGCGGTTTATTTGATTACCACTCTGCTTGCGACAGCCGGTGTTTTTCTCCTGCTCCAGGCTGAATTTCTGTTCATCGTGCAAGTGATCCTGTATGTGGGCGGCATTATGGTTCTTTTTATTTTCGTGATCATGCTCGTAAATCTGGATGTGTCGCTGTTGCAGTACCAGTTCAACCGGCAAAGATTTGTGGCGGGAGTGCTCGCGCTGGCCCTGGGAGCGCAAATATTTCTCGCCATAAAAATGGGGCAGAAATCGCTTTTTCCGCCGCTACATGTTCCGGACATTTCGCCGAAAAACACCGAAGCCGTCGCGGATGCGCTTTTCGGCCGCTTCATGCTGCCTTTTGAGATTGCTTCAATTTTGCTGCTGGTCGCCATGATTGGCGCGGTGGTGATGGCGAAGCGGAGGGTGTAATGGTTCCCGTGGATCAATATCTTTGGCTCAGCCTGGCGCTGTTCACCATCGGCGTGATCGGTGTGCTCACCCGTCGCAACGTGATAATTATTTTAATGTCCATCGAGCTGATTCTGAACGCGGTGAACATCAACCTGGTCGCTTTTTCGCATATGTTTGGCAGCGTGGATGGTCAAGTGTTCGCAATATTTGTGATCACCGACGCAGCCGCGGAAGCCGCCGTGGGCCTGGGCATTATTCTGGCGTTTTTCCGCAATCGTGAGACGCTGCTCGCCGACGAAATGGACATGCTGAAATGGTGAAGGACGCCACATGAACGCACAGCCGTTTTTCCTCGACCACATATGGCTGATCCCCATGTTCCCGCTGATCACAGCGGCGGTAATGCTTTTCTACGGCCGGCGGCTCAGCAATAACATCGTGAGCTGGCTGTGTTCCGGAAGCGTCTTCGTTTCATTCATTTTTTCCGTCGGCGCTTTCCTCCAGACTATCGCGAAACCCTCGGCCGAACGCGTCGCGACGAAAGTTCTATTTGAATGGATTCCCGCCGTGCCGTATCACATGCTCGACGGCAGGATTGCAAAATTCATCGCTGACTGGGGATTCCAGATCGATCCGCTCTCTTGCGTGATGATCCTCGTAGT
>JBAVQA010000339.1:0-4612 GCA_049693595.1 Candidatus Acidiferrales bacterium
ATGTGACCACGCCTGATGGAACGCATTCCATTCTGGACATGAATAAGAAGAAGTTCTTTACCGTGACGGACGGACAACTTGAGTCCTCTCCGCAGAGCAAAAAAGGAACACCCCTTGGTACGAAGACCATCCAAGGTCTCGTCTGCCATGGATTCGGCGGGGACACTTCGAACGGCGTGTACTTGGAAGACTGGTGGTGCATCGACGCAGCATCTGGCAAAGACTTTGTTGGCGATTTCCTGATGCGCGATCCGGGCAATGGCGTTGAGTACCACGAATCGCTGCAAGAGGTCACTGCTGGCGTCCAAGTCCCCGAGGCGTTTTTTGACGTGCCATCCGACTTTCAGTATGACGGAGCATCGTCTCCCATTAAACCCTAAACGCGAAGTCCACAAAAAGTGACGTCCCCTGGGGTTCATATTGCCACTAGGGGATGTCACTTTAAGTCTGAAGGTTTCTCTCGCTCGGGGGACGTGAACACGCCTGAGCCTACCCCTGCCGCCCTCGTCCCCGAAGGTGTGGCGCCCACCGCGTCACGGCGGAGCCATCCTAACAAAAAAGTGCTCGTCCCCAGCCGTGTCGCCGCGGCCGAAGATTTGGTTGGAAGGGTGGTGCCGGCTGTGGGACTCGAACCCACGACCTAGGGATTATGAGACCCTCGCTCTACCTCTGAGCTAAACCGGCACAAGACAATTCTCGATGCTAAGGGCTACCTGCTCAAAGTGTCAAGACAGGAGCAGAGCCCTCTCGCGCTCGCCAAACTCCCCGCACAGCATAAGGGAAATAAGTCCCAAAACTAGTACTTTCGTAACATTGACCCCGCTGGCCCCAAAAGCTATTTTGATCTCGTAACAATACGAAAAGCTCTGGCTCTGCCAGGGAGGCGGGGGTGTGTACCGTTTAGACACATTTCCGATAAAAACTCCCTTGATGGCATCAGACCGCCTATAGACTCGCTCCCGTAGTTTCTCTCGGGAGGGTCTATGAACAGGTGGTTAATGGTCGTCGTTTTGGTATTGCTGGTTCTAACCAGCGCTATGGGTCTAAATGCGTTAGCGTCCCATGCAACGCTGGCTAACACTAGTGGTCCAATGCCGCCGACCCCGTGGCTCCTGGCAAACACCAGCGGGCCGATGCCGCCCACGCCGTGGTCAAACACGAGCGGGCCGATGCCGCCAACGCCCTGGTAATTGGCGTCTGCGGTAACTCAAAGGTGGGCCGGGCCTTAAAGTAGGCTTAATTTGCTTGGCCCGATTGATTATGTTTTTTGGCTAGCAGGCTTCCTATTAGAAGTCTTCGTAGTGGTGTGCGCAGTTCGCAGCAAGAGCTTTCTCTCCCAGTTGAGCCTCAATTTATACATGTTGGCTGCTGCGGTGGTCACCGTTGGCCAATACGTTTCGATCCAGCGCTTCGGTTTTCAGTCTCTGCAGTACCGATACTATTACTATTACTCTGAGAGCCTTCTCACGATTGTAATGTTCTGCGTCATTATTCAGTTGTACCAACATGTATTCGTGGAAATGAACGTGAGCCGCTACATTCGCAGTGCAGCCGCGATTTTACTTGTGGCGACAGCCCTCTTTTCCTACGCAGTCGTCCGGGAAAATAAGGACCACCTCACTAGTCGGTTCGTGGTGGAACTCGGGCAGAACTTGCACTTTTCCGGCGTCGTTCTGACTTATCTACTCTGGGGCGCGATCTTGAAGTTGCGCGAAACGCGCACGCGGCTCATCCAGTTGGTTTTGGCTCTTGGTGTTTATTTCAGTGCGACAGCCGGCGTCTATGCTCTTCGGAATTTATTCCCCGGTTTGCAGCCATCGGTTTTGCGCTGGATGCCCCCGCTGATAGGAACGTGGCTGCCGTTAGCTTGGGCTTACACATTCTATAAGGTTCCAGAAGACGCCCGGCTGACTACAGCTCGTTTGCTGGTGAGAGCTCGATGATGATAGCGGCGCTCATTTTCGTCTTTTCGATTGCAGCCTTCCTGCAATTCTTCATCTGGCATTGCCGCTCGATACTGGCATCGAGCCGAAGAGTAGAACTGTCAGACCGCGTGCGGGAAGTCACCGGCATTCAAGGCGGGAGTTTCGGCGCGGAAGATTTCGGTCGATTGGTGCAGTTGGTCCGCCTGTGTCCGGAACGAGGCGATGACCAGGGCGAAATTCGCGCGGTAGGAACGTACTATAGCTTGCTGGATGTTTTCGGCCGAATGGCGCGACCCGCGATTCCTAGCGTGGCAGCGTGGGCCGAGCAAGAACGCGTGAATTGCTCGCATTTTGCCGCTGTAGCTCTTGACCGCCGCATTTCCTACAGTCGTGATCTGTTCACGCAACAAGTCGCGGATCGCCTGTAACCCGCTCGTATCCTGCATGCTTTTCGCTTTCACTTTTCGCCCCTGCGCTCGACCCATCTTGTCTTCGCTGCTACCATAGTGTTATCGGGGCGATAGGCCGGGAAGTTTCCGCTTCGCTCTCTTCCATTTCCTGATGAGAACGCCGCTCGAACAATCCGTACTCAATTACATTCGCAATGCGCGAATGACTCTGCCCGGCGATCGGGTTGCTGTGGCCGTCTCCGGCGGCGCGGATTCGGTCGCGCTTCTTCGCATTCTGGAAAATCTTCGCGACGAGTTGGGCGTAACTCTATCAGTCGTTCATTTTGACCACATGCTCCGCGGTGGCGCTTCCACATCGGATGCGCAGTTCGTAGCGGATTTGGCCAGTGATAGCGGCCTCCAAATTGTGGCCGCCCGCGAGGACGTTGCCGCCGAAGCCGCCCGTCATGGTTGGAATCTCGAAGACGCTGCGCGACGCTTGCGCTATGCATTCTTCGAACGCGTCTGCGCCGAAGGACAGGCAACCCGCATTGCCGTAGGACACACCTCCCAGGACCAAGCCGAAACCGTTCTGGCTCATTTGATTCGCGGAACAGGACCCACTGGCCTGGCGGGCATTTATCCGGCCGCTCGCTCCGTTATCCGCCCGCTGCTCGGAATCGCCCGCCAGGATTTGCGCGACTATCTCCGCGCGAAAAACCAAGTCTGGCGTGAAGACGCGACGAACCGTGATACGCGCCGGCTTCGCGCGCGCATTCGCGAACAACTTCTTCCCGTTCTCGAACGCGATTTTGCGCCTGCTATCGCCACGCATCTTTGCGAACTCGCTCGCCTATCCGCCGAGCAGGAAGTATTCTGGTCGGCAATTGTAGAAGACCGCTTCAACAGCCTTGTCCAAGTGGCCGGCGATGTTCTGACAATTCAGATTCGCGATTTATTGCTGCCGCTTGCATTGATTTCTGCCCCGGACATCCCACCGGCCGCACCTAATTCCAGCGAAGTCGCGCCTTTACGTGCGCTCACCGAACGCATTATTCGCCGTCTTTATGAACGTGTCCGCGGGGATCGCAACGATTTAGGCGCACAGCACGTCGAGCAGGTCATCCGTCTAGCCACGGAGTCAACCAGCGGCCGCCGGTTGGAACTGCCGGGCAACATCTTTGTCGAACGAACTTTCGGGAAACTGACTTTTGCGCATGTCCAAGCTGCTCGGCATTCGCTTACAGCCAGGGAAGACGCCGCGCAAGCGAGCACATATCAATACGTTGTAAGCCTCCCGAACACCGGCGCGACGGTTGTTTCCATTCCGGAACTTGGAAGTCGCTTCCGTTTGAAAGTCATTGACTGGACTTTGCAAGCGAGCGACACTAAAAGCGACGGCGAAGCCCTCGATGCTGGCCTCCTCCGCGGTTCTTTAATCTTGCGGAATTGGCGGCCGGGTGACGCCTACAGACCCTACGGTCGCCGGCAGGCCAGTAAATTGAAGGATATGTTCCTGGCAGACCGTATTCCCGTCTGTGACCGGGCGAGTTGGCCGGTGCTTGAGTGCGCTGGGCAGGTGGTCTGGACTCGGGGCATGGCCCCGGCGGATGATTTCTGCGCACGGGCGCGAACGCAAGTGGGCGTGTTGATCGAAGAACTTCAGCTTTGAGACGTTATCTTCCATAGGTTTGTAGGTGCATACACTGGCACCGCTGTTGCATCTAAGTAGTGGGCGGTATACGGGGCCCGAAACACGGGTCGGAAAGTTTTCACAGGGTGAGGTAAGACGGTGAACTCAACAGTCCGCACCATTCTATTTTGGCTTCTGATGATCTTGCTGGCGGTCGTCTTGTGGAAGATGGCCTCGACCGGTGGACAAGCCGCGAAAGAGGAAGAGCCTACCTACACGGCCTTCCTCGCCAACGTGCAATCCGGCAAGGTGAAGGACGTCACTATTTACCTCGCGCCAAACAGCGCGGAAATTCAAGGTGAATATCGCGATTCCGCTGCGAAGTTCAAGGGCGTAACCGTCGCCAACACCGCGATACCGGACATCACCAAAGCTTTGCAGGATCACAACGTCCTCTACAACTATAAGGAAGTGAAGAACGCGGATTGGATGACGTTTCTTTTTAATTTTGCTCCGCTGATCCTCCTCGTACTCTTCTGGGTTTTCATGATGAGGCAGATGCAGGCGGGCGGTAACAAAGCCCTAAGCTTCGGGAAATCCCGCGCGCGCTTGCTGACCGCGCAACAGAAGAAAGCCACATTCAAGGATGTCGCGGGCATCGATGA
>JBAVQA010000340.1:0-7893 GCA_049693595.1 Candidatus Acidiferrales bacterium
AGAGTGCTGGGAGAGGCGTGACCGACAACAAGGATTCGAACTGCAGACGCTGACATAGTTTCCCCTTCCGCTGGGGAACGGGCGACCATGACGGCGCGAACACGCGGTTGAACGCTTCGCCTGCTGAGCCTTGCTCGAAGCGGACAGATCGGAATACGTTCGACGTGCGCCAAACAGTGCCGAAAACACACACGTCGGCAACCTCAAGGCGACAGGTGAGACAAAAAGCTTTAATCCCGCCGGAACTGCCTGCTTCAATCTTCTTGCGCTGTGGTTGCGAGCCGTTCCGGCGGGATGTTGACCGTCCATTCCCACTTTACTAATCGGAAAACTAGGATACAACATTAGCAATAAGCTAAACCCTTCCAGCCTTCAATAATTATTACAGGTCACGCGAGCGATGTTTCAATTCGGAACATTACGGCATCTTTCCTACGGGCCTTACGTAATCGCGGAACATAAAGTAGAAAACTACGTACTCCCATTTGAAATTCCCAATTTGGGCCGGGGCCAGTGTGGTTGGAATGTATTTACGGTCGCATCGTAATCTTTCCCGTTTCGGGACACAATTATCTTGACAAGGTTATTGACGTGAGAGTAAATTCACGCGCGTCGGACGGGGATCCTGGCTTCGGTTTCGGACACCAATCGCCTTTAGTACGCTCACCACGGGTGTGCGCGATTGTATTCGCGGTTCTACTTGAAGCTTGTCCACCAATGACCAAGAACGCCCCCGGCGACAACAAGTCGAATCGAGGCAAGATCGCAAAACAGAACGCTTCATCCGCGAAGGCGCCTTCCACTGGCGCCGAGCAGCATTCCTCGCATCGCAATTCTGGTGATGACGGGGGCCAACCGCCGACGGCTGCTTCGCGATCGATGGCCGCGCTGGTGAAGACGTTCGAGGAGTTTTTGTTTGAGTTGGACTCGGACGGCAAGTTTCTGGGCATGTGGAGCTCCCGCCGGGCTCCCAAGAGCGAGCGCCAGCTCGATTTCATCGGTCGGCATGCCATGGAAGTCCTGGGCGAAGAAGTTTTTCTCCCTTTCAGCGAGCTTTTCCAGCGCGTTATCGAAACGCGGCAGAGCGATGGAATCGAATTTCCCGTGGAGTTGGAGGACGGCCGGCATTGGTTTTACGCTCGCGTCTTGCCCGTGGCCCGGCGATTCGGCAAGCCGCCTTCTGTTTCGTTGCTGACTCATGACATCACCGCGCAAAAGAAAACGGAAGACGAATTGCGCAAAAGCGAAGCGTTGCTGGCGCAAGCGGAGCAACTGGTCAACATGGGAAGCTGGGAAATAGGGGCGAGTCTGCAGACCGGCCGGTGCTCCGATAATCTGTACCGGATTCTCGGCTTCGATTACCGCGGGAGCGATATCGACCTTCGGAAGTTTATGCGTCATGTGCGTCCCGAGGACGCCGTCACGGTTCGGCGGGATGTGGTCGCGGCGATCATGGAGGGAAAACCTTACGAGCACGACCTGCGATACATTTCGCCGAAGGGCGAGCTGCGAAATCTGCACTCGCGAGGCTTTCCTCTTCGAAATGCGGAAGGGCGCGTAGATCGCATCGTGGGAGTTGCGGAGGATGTGACCGACCGCGTGAACGCGAAAGAGCGCCTCCGGTTCCTGTCGGACCGGCTGCTCACCTTGCGCGACGAAGAGCAGCGCAGGATGGCGCAGCAGTTGCACGAAACGGTATCGCAGGAAATGGCTGCGATGAAGATGGCGCTCGCGCGCGTGGGTGAAACGCTGCCAAAGAAAAATAAGACCGGCAACAAATTTCTGCAATCGGCGCGGGAGTTCGCCGACGCAGTGATACAGCAGGTTCGCACCGTGTCGTATCTGTTGCACCCGCTGCTGCTGGAAGAAGCCGGGCTTGGCTCCGCGTTGCGCTGGTATGCCTCGGGATTCGCGGAACGGAGCGGAATCAAAGTGAAAGTTGCTGTCGCGAGCGATTTCGGGCGTCTTCCGAAGGAAACGGAAATTGCGCTTTTTCGCATCGTGCAGGAAGCGCTTACCAACGTGCACCGCCATTCCAAGAGCCGTTCCGCGACGATTCGGCTTGTGCGAGCGGACGGCAAAGTTCGCATGGAAGTGAAGGATAGCGGAGTGGGGATGGCGCCTCCATCGGCAGCCACGGGATGGAATCCCCCGTTGGGCATCGGTATCGCAGGAATGCGCGACCGCGTGAAACAGCTCGGCGGGATCTTCGAGATAAGAAGCAAGCCTAAGCGCGGGACGGCGGTGTGCGTCGAGCTGCCGGTGACGGAGAGTTCGCAGCTCGCAGGGGACAATCCGGGTGAGAGCACGACGCGACGCAAAGGATCGTCACGGGCCGCGGAAGTGGTGACAGAAGCGCTGTAAGGGCCGAACGTATTCGATAGATCAACGGTCGAGGTAAAGAACATGGCGAAAGAAGCAGCAGCTCGAGCAACGGCAGCAACGCCGGCATCGTCGGCGACTCCCAAGACGTACAAAATTCTCGTAGTCGATGACCACGCGATCGTGCGGCGCGGAATCCGTTCGCTGCTCGAGACGCAGCCGGATATGCAAGTATGCGCGGAGGCAGCCGACGGCGCGACCGCCATGGAGCAAGTGATCAAGGAGCGGCCGAACCTGGTGGTGCTCGATCTGACCATGCCGGAAAAGAACGGGCTGGAAGTGACGCGGTTGATTCGCGAAGAATCGCCCTCCAGTGAAGTGCTGATCCTGACCATGCACTTTTCCGAAGAGGTGGCGCGGGAAGTGTTGCGTTGCG
Source organism: Candidatus Acidiferrales bacterium (assembly GCA_049693595.1). GTDB lineage: Bacteria > Acidobacteriota > Terriglobia > Acidiferrales > UBA7541 > Palsa-295. Next base: position 2,759 of record JBAVQA010000340.1, read on the forward strand.
GCGCGCGCGGCTACATCTTGAAATCCGATGCGGACTCGGAGCTGCTTGCCGCTGTGCGCCACATCAAAAATAACAGGCCGTTTTTTACCGGGAAGCTCGCCGCATCGATGGCGGAAAGTTTTGTACGCGACACACGCGGTTCGGGAACCAACGGGAAGGCCGAAGACGTTGCGCTCTCAAACCGCGAGATGGAAGTGGTGCAGCTTTTGGCGCGCGGGAAAAGCAACAAGGAAGCGGCCGCGATGCTCGGCGTTTCCACCCGCACGGTGGAAAGCCACCGCAACCACATCATGCGCAAAATGGAGTTTGAGAGTTTTAGCGATTTGATCCGCTTCGCAATTCGCAGCAATTTGATCCAGCCGTAGGCATACGTCGGCCCCGATTCCGACCGCACGCCGCGCAACGAGGCCGCGCGCACGCCGGGCAACGGTTTTGTAGCGGCCGCCTTTAGGCGGGCGGATTTCTCGTCGTATCGTCGGGCAAAACCTGCCGGCCTAAAGGCCGCCGCTACAACTTCCACGGCAAACCTCGTTTGCGCTCAGGACAAGGCGGCGGATTGCTGAAGGCTTGCTGAGCGGATACGGAAGTCAAAAGAGCCGGCGGGACGCCGGCGCTACGAAAGGCGGGCCCGGGCCAGCGGTCGAGTGATTGCCAAACACTGATGCCGGGCGCAGCCCCGCGGAAACGCGCGGGACCCAAAATGCGGGCATGCTCCCGCGTCCCTACGACTGCGGGGCGCGGTTGGGGTTTTTTGCCAGCCAGAACCAGAGGACGATTCCCACGATTGTCGATGCGACGCTGGCGGTTTGCGCGTTGGACATTCCCAAGAAGGATCGCGGATTTATGCGGATGAATTCGACCAGGAAGCGCGCAACGCCCGTCAGAACGAGGTACATTGCAAAGACCGATCCGGCGGGGACGGACTTTTTCTCTGGCGCGGAGTTTTCGGCGGGCGTGGATTTTTGGCGAGCGTACATGCGCCACAAAAGCCAAGCGATGGCGCAGGCTGCAATCAATTCGTAAATCGGCGTGGGATGGACGCGCTCGGTTGTCGGCACCAATCCATTTGGAAAGCTCATGCCCCACGGAAGGGAAGTGGGGATGCCGTAATCTCCGTCGCCGGAGAGGAAGCAGCCGATGCGTCCGATGCCGTAACCCAAGGCGGCAGCCGGTGAACCCGCGTCGAGCAAGGTAAGCAGGGGAATATTTTGGCGACGCCCTACCCACACAAAGGCCGCAAAGCCTGCGAGCAATCCTCCAAACCACGCAAAGCCGTAGGGACTGATGAGCAGCGCGACCGGATGCGCGAAAAACTCCGCTGGCGATTCCAGCAAGTGATAAAGTTTCGCGCCTGCGAGTCCCACCAACGACGGAATCGCGATCAACATCTCCGCTTCCGCGTTGGCAGACTTGCGTGGCGCATCGGCGGATTTTTCCATCACGCGGGACGCCGCCAGGCCGCGGCGTTCGAGGTCCGCGCGCAAAACGAAAAATGCAGCCAGCATCGCGCACGCCACCATCAATCCAAACGTCGGAATAGTGATCGGCCCGAGATGTAAGAAGGGAATCACGGCAAATCAGTTTACAGTCACCGCCTAACTTCAAGGAAGGGAATCAAGCGGGGACAACTTGTGAGCGGCCGAGAAAGTCAAAAGAGCCGGAGGGACGCCCTTCCTTGGCCAGGGTAAACCGGCGCTACGAAAAGCAACAGCCTACGCGGCGCCGATTTGTTGTTGGACGCTTTCGCGGAATTGCTGGGGGTGCGCGATCATGTCGAAGGACTCCGGCGTGCCGCCGGTGCCGCGCACGACTACCGAGCCGTAGCCGAGGATCCTGCCGAGGAAAGTTTCCTGCACGGCGATGCTCTCCACTTTTCCGAGGACCATATCGAGAGTTCTGCGGCTTGCCATGCCTGTCTTGATCAACACGCGACGGTTGGTCACGGCCATTTCCGTCGCATTGCGTTTGGCCAGGCCGTAAGCAAAAATAATCAGCGCGCTCACCAGCAGGACCGCGCCAATCGCAGCCAACCCTTCGGGGCCAATCGAGTTGAGCTCCCGCACTCCGTGGCCGTTTTTCTGCGCGACAGCATCGGCCAGTAGCGCCGCGCCTGGGACGCCGAGGAGCAGAGCAAAGAGCAGAGGTCCGATCAAAACGACCCAGTGGTGCCGCGTTTCAAAGAGCAGCGTCTCTCCGGGAACCAGGCTCTTGGTTATATAACTCATTGCCACCTTCAGCGGTCAGAGCCGCCTAGCTGATATTAAGAATTCCCCGCATGTAGCGCTGCGCAAATGATACGTCAGCTACTCGGCGCGCTGCGCTACTTTTATTTCACGCTGGCAGGAGTGGGCTGGTCCGGGGCGCAGTCGCCAAGCACTTTTGCCGGGCGCAGCATGCTGCGCCCCTACGGAGGCTCGGTACGGCAAGGCATGGCCGGGCGTTCTTGTCCGCCTACGGTTTGCCGGGCCGCGAAGGAAGTCAAAAGAGCCGGCGGGACGCCCTTCGTTCCTCAGGACAAGCCGGCGCTACAAAAAGCAACGTCCGCCTTGTCCTGAGCGCAGCGGACGGGCGCGGTAAGCGAGACGCTCTCGCCGATTGCGCTGGTAACCCTTGCCGTGATTCCACAAACGAGAGAGAATGAGCGCCGTCGTACTAGTTCCATTTTGGGCTTCTTTAGGAACTTTTCGATCTGAGGTCGATCTGAGGCTTGGGGGAGGATCGTCGTGACTGAGAACCAATTGACCGAGCAGAAGAGCCATCTGGTAATTCGCGTACCGGTTTCCGCGAATGCATACGTCTCCATTTATTTTTCGAGCAACGATGGAACGCAGATGAGCGAACGCGAATGGTGGCACCTGCGGCAAGTGGTGGAAATGGCGAGCAAAGTTTTCGTGAAGCCCGAAGAGAAGGTGCAAGCAGCAGCCGCAGGCGCCTGATTTCGTTTCGATAATTGTAGTGCGTAGCGACTTCGGAAGCCGGGCTAACTGGGTAACCCAGCTTCCGGAGTTTTCGCGCCCGCGAACTGGGCCAGGTCCGAAGATGCGCCGAACTTGGACGCTGCCGGCAAGGAACGTAAGGCGCAAGCAGCCGTAGTACCCGCCGCCTGATCTTTTTTGATCGCGTTAGTGCGTTCTGACTCGTCGGGATTAGGTGACCGAGATGAGCAAAGCCGCCGAAGATCCGCGTCTCGTGCGCCTGACGAAGATGTGCCTCGCCCTGCCGGAAGCGGCGCGGGAATGCCGTGCCAGCCATGCTACCTTCCGCGTGCGCAAAAAATTTTTCGCGTACTTCTTGAACGACCACCACCGCGACGGCATCGTCTCCGTGTGCGCCAAAGTCCTACCCGGCGATAACAAAGCTCTGGTTTCCGCTCAACCTGCCAGATTTTACATGCCCGCTTACATTGGAGCGAGAGGCTGGGTCGCGCTGCGTCTGGATCGCGGCGCGATCGACTGGAAAGAAGTTGCCGAACTGGTGGCCGGAAGCTACCAGCTCACCGCGCCCAAGCGCTTCGCCGCCAAGCAGTAATTTACTTCGTGGGATTCCCTTTGTTCGGATCGGTTGTCCCTCCGGTCGCCGGAGAGCACGCAGTTGGGGTTCCGGTCGCGGCTGGAGGGTTCGAAGCAGTCGTCTGCGCCGCCTGGGCGTTTGTCGACGAGGCTATCCAGGCGGCAACCACGCCGCCCGCGTCCAGTCGTTGGTACTTGTGTAGCCCTTGACAGTTATATAAGAACTTATATACGATAAGGCGTGAAGACGGCCAAACGAAGGAACGACCCGCCTTTCGAGGCCTCCGACGTGGCTGGGGAGAAAGAAAATGCGTAGAAAGCGAAACGTATTTGACGACCTGGGCTTCTCACCGGAAGAGTCTGCGGCGTTGACGATGAAAGCGGAGCTGCATTCAAGAATCGTGCGTTGCGCGAAGAACTATTCGCAAAGGCAGTTGCAAAAGATTTTGGGCGAGTCGCAACCGAGGGTGAGCGATCTCCTGCGAGGCAAGATTTCGAAATTCAGCTTGGACGCACTGGTTGGATATGCGGCCGCCTTGGATATGCGGCCCGAGATAAAAACACGTCAACTGGCCGTCGAGACAGTTGGCGCGGCGCGTTAGCTAAAAGAACGGTGAATCCGGGATGAAAGCACTATGTCGGAAGGCTCGGCGGAAAATCCGCCGAAGGGAATGCGCCCTTTGGTGCTTCTTTATGTCGTAGCAAAAGCCACGATGCACAAAGATTTTCGAGCGCAGCGTCTAAACTCGCAGCCGGAAGCTATGAGCCACCGCGCCGCATTCTAGGAATCTTGCGACGTTTCCTTGCTGGATGTGAAGGACGGTCCCTCATCCATTTGAAGAGTTGTCACCGTAGGCTTGACGTATCGCTTCTTCATTTCAACCCCGCAACCGCACCGCGGGTTTGAGGCGGCCTCAATCAGAGACGCCTTAGTGACAACCATCTCGCAACCGCATTGAGGATTCTGGCAAACGAACCGCTGGCCCTTGGCCATACCCTTTGGCATGAAAGCCCCCGGTCGCAGTATGATAACTTAACGTAGACGTAATTCAAGGGTATAAATATACGAGACAAGAAGCGGCGGGGTCGCTCAACGCCAATGCGACGGCGCTGAATTGCGGCGTCAGCTGCCGGTCCTGCCTTGAAGGACTCTCAGATGTTTTGGCGAAACGCGCGCCGAACTGGACTTGGGCTTGTATTGCAGCGACATAATCACTTCGACCAGGATGCCCACCTCTTCCACGGTGTTTGCCTGGCAAACCAAGTCTTGCAGGTACTGATGCAGAATCCTTTGGTCTGTGGCTAATGAAGACGGTCTCATGGTGCACCTGCTCCTTTTATATGGGCTGCTGCCGGTGGAAAGTCCATCGAATTAAATGGAATTCTCCGGACAATCTCATTTAGTTTATAAAGATGGAAAGCGAGCAGCTTCGCAAAGCAGGCGGTTTACGTTCGATGAACGCAGAGCAGATGCAGATAATCGATAGGAGATTGAACCAAAGAGTCCGGAAACGAAAGCGCGAGCAGATTCGAAATCGGCGGGTGAATACCGGCTGCCTGGACGGGAATCGCGACTGGCGCGGAAGCCGGCCTGGTCGCGCTGTTCGGGGACCCGACGTCCTGGCT
>JBAVQA010000341.1:0-2245 GCA_049693595.1 Candidatus Acidiferrales bacterium
TTCCGACAAGCGCGTTTACCAGGAGTTGACTACAGGCGTCACGTTTGTTGTCCGCTTCCTACGACGCGTAAGGTGTGAAGTTCTCCGTCTGCTCGACGCCAGTTCTCTTCAAGTCTGCCATCAACGCCACCAATAGTTCGATCCCCACCGTCGTCCAACTATGGTTTTGAGGTCTTCCGTTCAAATCAGGCCCTCGCAGCCAAAAACTCTTTCCTTCAGCGAGTTCTGCGAACCCTGCAACCATCCGAGTTGATAAATCCAGGACAAAATGTGGGAAGCAGTAACCGAAGTCTCCAAAATCTCCAAAAAACAAATGCGCCATAGCCGAGTAACTTGTAACGCTCGCCCCTCGTTTGCGTCAGATCTAACACATTTTTCTGAGTTCCAGCCGCGCAGATCGGCGTGTAAGCGCGGCTCCTGCCCGCGCTCCAATCTACTTTGTTACCTTGTATGGCCGCATCATTTCGTTATCTTCATGGTTTAGCACGTGGCAGTGCCAGACGTAGTAGCCCTCGGTGGGATCAAAGTCGTAAAAATTCCTTCCCGCGTACGAACGATATGGAGCGAGAGGAACGTCTGACGGCGTCCAACGCACCAGGATTCGAAGAACCTCACCTCCGGCGACGTCCGCAGTGTCTTTCCAGCCAAACTCTCCGGGCTGCGGGGGAGTGAGCGGGCAAGGCTGGTCGTCGGTGCAGTCCTTGAATTGAGGGCCGAAGGCGGGATTGCCGCCGACGGCGCCGTCATCGTTGAGCTTGGTATATCGCAGGGGCGGCCCGTAGTCCGGACAGAAGTGACCGGGCCCGTTGGTACAACTGGTTGGCAAAGGCACTTCGGTAAAGTCGCCGAAGGAGCTTTCCCATTGGGCGATGTAGTCCGCGGGATTCTTCATCTGCTGACGACTGAGTATCTGGAATTGTGCCAGATGGATGTGGAACGGATGAGCCGCCATCGGCATGGTAGAGAGGAACGCGACCTGCCACAGTTCGATCGAGCCAACGCGGGGCCGTTCGCTGACGCCGTCGTCCGGAAATTCAGCCGCAATGCTGGGTGATTCCAGACCATTCCACGTGGTGCTATTGGCGTACTCCTTGACGGTCGGAGGATTCCCGTTGATGACGTAATCGTAAAAGGTAAGGTCCCTCTTTTTGTCGATCTTCACGCCTGGCAGCAAATTGCCTTTGCCGTCAGTCAGGTGAACGAACTGTTCCTTTCTGGCGCAAATGCCCAATGCAGGTTGAGGATTTTCGGGATCACAGCTTGTTTCCGGTGTTTTCGAGTGTGAGGCCACCCGGAACAGCATGATGTCCTTGAGATCGAAAAACATACCTCCTGCGGTATTTGTCACTTCAATCTTCTGACCGGCAAACTTTGAAAAATCGACGATGATGTCCGTGCGTTCGCCCGGCGACAGCGGGATGGTAGAGATAGCGGCAGGTTTGTCAAGATAGTTGTCGTCGCCTCCGATGACGTAGACCGGCAGATGACCGAAGACAAAGTTAAATCCCCGATGGTTGCTGCCGTTCAGGAGGTGAAAGCGATAACGGCGGGGCTCCACGTCGAGATATGGAAACGCCGCTCCGTTCACAGTGGCGACATCGCCCTCAAAGATCACGGTCCAGAATGGGTGGCCGGCGGTATTGATCTGCGGCTGAAAGTACAGCTGACTTTTTTTGTCGAACCGCCGATCCTGTATCGCCATTTCGATTTCGTGAGGACCGCTCGGATATCCCTTCGGTTCTTTTTCAGGGTCTTTCAGAAAATAGAAACCTGCGAGACCCGCGTAAACATTGATGCGGGTCGTTCCCAGAGCGTGATCGTGAAACCAGAGCGTTCCCGCCTCTTGCAGATTCGGATACTCATAGATCGCCTCACCAAGACCTGGATTGCCGGCGGAATGGTAGTTGGGTCCTTTGAGGCCGTTCGGTGTAAACCATGAATCAGGGTCGCCATCGAAAGCGGCAGGAATTTCACCGCCGTGCAAATGCACAGTCGCGGGAATCGGACCAATATACTGCTGCAGGTTCGACAAACTTGAATCTGCATTTACCGCGGGGGAAGGCCCCATAGCCTGCGCCATAGAGTGGCCCATGCCATGTAGGGGGTCTGCCCAATGCAAGGTCTGATCGAAGGGCAACAGTCCCTGCACCAGTCCGGGCCCTTCGGGATCCCGCGGATTAAAGCTCGGCAACCGATTCACGTACTTAACACGCGTCCCGGTTCCGCGCTCGGTGACAATCGTCAC
>JBAVQA010000342.1:0-3895 GCA_049693595.1 Candidatus Acidiferrales bacterium
GTTCTGGCTCACAAACAGAATTGGCTGTAACTCACTCAAAACAAACGACCGAGAAATTTCTAACCGGGGCCAGAACAGCGATTAAGGAATTACGTTTTCGCACCTCCAGGGGCCACTCGCTCGCTAGACAAAGGACCACAAACTTGGGAAACCACAAACTGAAAGCGGTTTTGGTGCTTGTCGCGATCTTGGGCGCTTCGCTGGTATCGAGACCCACCTTGGCTGCTCGCCCTCTCCAGCCGCCTGCGTCTGTTGCGACGCAAGAGCAGACGCCATCTTCCAGCGCGCCGGCAACCTCTTCTCCAGCCGCTACGCCGCAGCCAACCGAAAAAAAGGTGACCGCCTACACGCTTCCTCCTGAAACCTACAAAAAGGCGCGCGACCTGAGCGCCATTCATTTCCGGTTCGCCTTGATCGGTTTCGCTTACGGACTCTTCGTCTTGTGGCTCATCCTGCAACTGAGGCTCGCGCCGAAATATCGCGACTGGGCCGAAAAATTCTCGTCCAAGCTTTTTCCCCAAGCTCTCGTTTTTGTGCCGCTGTTCCTTCTAACCGCCGCCGTCCTCGGCTTGCCCGCCGACATTTATGAAAACTGGGTCGAGCGAAAGTTTGGAATCTCCATTCAGAGCTGGAGTTCCTGGACTTGGGATTGGACCAAAGGCCAGTTACTTGGCATTGCGCTTGGAATTTGTCTCATCTCGATACTTTACCGCGTGATTCGAAGCAGCCCGCGCCGTTGGTGGTTTTATTTCTGGCTGATCTCTTTGCCCATTGCGGTTCTCCTCGTTTTCCTCCAGCCGCTGGTTGTGGATCCCATGTTCCACAAATTCGAGCCGCTTTCGGCGAAGGATCCCGCGCTCACGTCGAGCCTGGAACAAATGGTTCAGCGCGCCGGGCAAGCCATTCCGCCCGAGCGCATGTTCTGGATGGGTGCGGGGGAAAAAACGACGAGCCTGAACGCGTACGTCACCGGACTTGGCGCGTCCAAACGGATCGTAGTTTGGGATACCACCATCGCCAAGATGACCACGCCGCAAATCGTCTTCGTCGCCGGACACGAGATGGGCCACTACGTCCTCAACCACATCTGGAAAGGTCTGGCCTTCGCGTTTGTGATGCTCTTCGTTCTTTTTTATCTCGGCTATCGCACGATCGGCTGGGTGCTCGCGCGCTGGGGCGGTCGATGGGGAATTCGCGGCTTGAACGATTGGGCCTCGTTTCCCGCACTTTTGCTACTGCTCTCCATCTTCGGTTTTATCGCTGGCCCCATCAACAGCGCTTTTAGCCGTTACGACGAGCATCAAGCAGACCAGTACGGCTTGGAAGTAACTCACGGCCTTACTCCCGACTCAGGACAGATCGCGGCCCAAGCGTTTCAGGTGTTGGGTGAAGTGGACCTCTCCGATCCCGAGCCGAATCCGGTGAACGTGTTTCTGTTTTATTCGCATCCGCCAATTCCCGACCGCGTCATCTATTCGCTTACCTACAACCCTTGGGCAAATGGCGGAACAGGCGAGTTCGTAAAATGATTTTTCGTCACGTGGTGAAGGGCGCTAACGCCGCGCGTCGATCCTCATGCGAATCCCGTTTCGCGGACGCAGCGTCACCAACGCCTCCGGCACAATTTTCTGCCCTGGAACAAGTTGCAGTTGAAACTTCTGCGCGATCGTCGCAATCACCAGCAGCGCTTCCATCAACGCAAAATTCTGCCCGATGCACCGCCGCGGCCCATCGCCGAACGGAAAATATGCGCCCGCAGGCAGCCGGTCCTCGAGACCGTCGAGCCAGCGCTCCGGCCGAAATGCCTCCGGATCGTCGAAGTAGCGCGCATCCCGGTGCATCACCCACTGAGCCATGATGATCGTCGAGCCGGTTGGAAAATCGTACCCGCCAATCGTGCACGGCGCGATGGAAGTTCGCGCCAAAATATATGCCGGCGGATACAGCCGCAGCACTTCGTTCACCACCGCTAGCAGGTACGGCAGCCGCCCAAGATCCGCGATCGCCGGCGCCCGCCCGCCGAGAACATCTCGAAGCTCTTCGTGCAACCTCACTTCAGCCGCCGGATTCTTGCTCAGCAGATACCAGGTCCAGGCAAGCGTCAGCGCCGTCGTTTCATGCCCGGCAAGAAACAAAGTCATGGTTTCGTCGCGGAGCTGCTTGGGGGTCATCTGGCTGCCGTCTTCATCCATCGCCGACATCAGCAGCGAGAGCAAATCCTTGCGTCCGTCGGTGTTCCCCACCTCCTTTCGCTCATCGATGATCCTGTACACCAACGAATCGAGGAACTTCGTCTCGCGCTTGGCGCGGCGGTTCGCGGGAGTGGGCCAGCTCTCCGGTACTTTGATGGGGAAACGAGCCTTGCGCAGCGAATAGCGCACCAGAAAATCCAACGAGCGCCCCACTTGCAGCGCTTCTCCCGGCAAAGTGGTGCCGAAAAGCGTGCGCACAGCCGTCTCCAAGGAAATGGCCATCATTTCTTGCGCGATATCGCGTTCCTCCCCGTCCCGCCACTTGCGGACTTGCACCTCCGCGCTTTCCACCATCGTCGCGGCGTACTCATTGATGCGGCTGCGGTGGAATGCAGGCTGTGCCAACCGCCGCTGGCGCCGCCAGAAATCCCCCTCGCTGATCAGCAGGCCTTCGCCCAGCAAACGCCCGGTCACATCCTTCGTGAGCTTGCTCTTGTGAAACTTGCTCTGTTGAATCACGTTCACTTGCTCGATGTAGTCCGGATGGTTCAGGAAGATGCGGGCGTCAGATCCGATCGGTATCCTGACGATGTCGCCATACTCGCGCGCGATACGTTGCAGCGTCCCGAGCGGGTCGCGCAACACCTGCAACGCCATGCCCAGGAGCGGCAATCCTCTCGGCCCAGGGGGAACGCGCTTTCCGTTGGTGGATGGTTTGTTGCTCATTCCGACCGCCTCGAAATTTCCCGAGCGCGCTCTCCTCTTTGTGATACGTCTTATTACCTTACTTTACTTCATAAATCTTTGCAGCTTCGGCACGGGACGCGAATCAAATGATTGAGACGAGTTACTTACGGCTTCCCATAAAGCGCGGACGCGTTGGTGCTTTCACCAGGTTTCGGTAAGATACTCGCCAAGGGGATTGCGTGGATTTCGAACCGCCAGAGTGGCTCTCCCAGATCGAAGGCATTCTCGAGACGCTGAATGAAGGCGTAATCATTGCGGACGATTGTCCCCAAATCATCTTCGCCAACGCAAATTTCGAGGAAATGACCGGAATTCCGCGCAGCGATTTTATCGGGTCGAACTTCGATAGATTCTTCACTCCGGAAGAAGCTGAAATACTCAACACGCAAAGACAAAGAGGTATGCAGGCGGGCCACAACCGGTTTGAGTTCGTATTGCCGCGCCACGACGGCAGCAGGCTCCCGGTCATTGTCAGCGCGCGGTCTATTGAAGATCCGGACGGCCGTCGCTTTGCCATCGTCACCTTCACCGACATTTCTGAACAGAAGCGCGCAGAAGGAAATCTTCGCACCGCCAATACGCTGCTGGAAGAACGCCAAAAGGAAATTGAAGAAGACCTGGTGCTCGCCGCGCGCGTGCAGCAAAGCCTTGCACCGAAATCGCTCGTTTGGGGAACCGTTCATGTAGAAACGTATTACCATCCCGTGCGCACGATTGGAGGCGACTTCGGTTTGGTGACTCCTTTGAATGACGATTCCCTGAATTTACTTGTTTGCGACGTCTCCGGGCACGGCATTGGGTCCGCTCTGGTGGCTAATCGAATTTATGCCGAAACCATGACCCAGCTTCGCAACGGCGCGCCACTGGCAACCATGCTTCGCCAGTTGAATCGTTTCGTTATGCACAATATCGGCAGTTCCGTTTTCTTTTTCACCATCGCGGCTGCGCAACTGGAC
>JBAVQA010000343.1:0-14882 GCA_049693595.1 Candidatus Acidiferrales bacterium
CACGGAGACCATGTCGCAAATCGAGCGCGGCATCGGACTCGGCGCGATGATGAAACACCTGAACAGTTTCGTGAAAGGGAATCTCGGCAGCTCGGTGTTTTACTTCACCATGGTGGCCGCGCGGCTGAATTACGACGATCGCAGCCTGGAATTCGCCGGCGCCGGCCATCCGCCTGCGATGATCGTTCAGCCAGGCGAAACGCCGCGGCTGCTGGAATCGCGCAGCGCAGTCCTCGGTTTGCTCGATGACGCCGTGGACAACGAAGCGGCGATACAAGTTCCGGTGCGACCCGGCGATCGCGTGGTGATTTACACCGACGGCTTCACCGAGAGTTTCAACAAGCACAGCGATATGCTCGGCGTCGACGGCTTTCGAGAAATTATTCAAGAGGCTTCGAAGCTGCCGTTGGCTGAAATGAAGCGTCAGATTCTGGCTCGAATCGAAGCATGGCGCAACGGCCCGGCCGCCGACGACATGTCGCTCGTCCTGATCGAAGTTCCATAAAGTAGTTCCATGAAATTGTTCCATGAGATTTCTGGTGGCTGCCGGCTCGCGAGCCATTTTGAATCTGTTTGCGCGGGTTTGACTGTGCGGAGTGGCGCGGATATACTTCGCGTCTTTGTTAGGCAGATTGGTGAGGTAGAATAGGCGCATGGGTGTTATCGACAACCGGTTCGAACGCAGCTACGTCCTTTCAACGGTGGATTACGTTTTCAACTGGGCGCGCAAGAGCGCGATTTGGCCGCTGACGTTTGGGCTGGCGTGCTGCGCCATCGAAATGATCGCTTCGACTACCTCGCGATTCGACATCGCGCGATTCGGCGCGGAGGTTTTCAGGCCCTCGCCGCGGCAGGCGGACTTGATGATCGTAGCCGGGACGGTGACGCTGAAAATGTCGCCTGTCCTGAAGCGCGTGTGGGAGCAAATGCCGGAGCCGAAGTGGTGCATCTCGATGGGCGCGTGTTCGAGCGTAGGAGGCCCGTTTAACGTGTATTCGGTGCTCCAGGGCGTGGACCGCATCGTTCCAGTGGACGTGTACGTGATTGGGTGCCCGCCGAGGCCTGAGGCGCTGTTCTACGCGCTCCTGAAGCTCCAGGACAAGATTGATCTGATGTCGCTTGCCAAGCGGCCTACGGAAGTCAGGCTGCAGCCGGAGATGGTCGAGGAATTCAAGAGCGGCGTGATGGTTGCCCAGTCGCCGCAACCGCGGTAAATCCACCCAGAGGCCTAACTAATGGCGTTTCTGCGAACAGCGAAGGCAGATGAAGTCCCACCAGGGATGATCCGCGAGTTTCAGATTGACGGCAAGACTTTCGCCCTGGCAAACGTTGATGGCAAGCTGTTTGCAATCAATAACTTATGCCTGCATCGTGGAGGGCCGCTGGGCCAAGGCGAGCTTCAAAACAAGGTGGTTACCTGCCCCTGGCACGGTTGGCAGTACGACGTCACCACGGGCAAGCTGGTCAACAATCCCGCAGTTGGCGTGGAGACATATGCCGTGGAAGTCCGCGGCGACGACATCTTCGTAGACGTAGGTTAAGACTGGACTTAGACTCCACTTTACTGGTTCTACCCCTACCTCGAAAATTCTGCCAATAAAGTTAGCCATTTTGCATTCCTTTCCGTGTATATTGCGCGCGACACTTTTTGACGGATGACACAGCCTCCCACCAAACCAAAACGCTGGCTGCTCGCAGTGGACCCTCGCGTTTATCACTGGGATACCCTCTTCGTGAAGGGTAAGGAAATGTGGCGGCATGCCGGGAACCGTCCCGACGCCCTGCGGCAACTGAAGCAGGTGCAGAGAGGCGACCGCGCGCTTTGTTACCACGGCAAGGCGGAGCATGCGGTGTACGCGCTGGCGGAAGTCAGCCGCGATCCCTATCCCGACCCGCACGATCACGATTCGAAAAAGATGGTGATGGACTTGCGCGCGATCGAGCGGCTGCCTCGCCAGGTGACGCTGGTTGAGCTGCGCGAGAATCGTTTGCTGCGCAAGATAAAATTTCTGAAGAACACGCGCCTCACCATCTGCCCGCTCACCGATGAAGAGTATGCCGAGATTCTGCGCATGGCTGGCATCGTCGCTTCGCCCGGCATTCCTTTGCCCTAGCGCGAAACACCTTACTTCACAGGCTTCGAATTAGATCAGGCTGCCACAGGAGGTTTTCCCATGCGAAAAGGAAAGTTCGTTCCGTTCATTCTGACGTTAGCGGTTGCTTTATTCGTGGCGCTGCTGATGTCTGCAAATGCGCTGTGGAGTTTTGGGCAGCAAAAGAAAGCAGCCTCGCCCGACGATTTGTTGTGCGGCGCTGGGACCGGCGCAACGCGGGTGGTTGACATGACCTACGCGATCAATGGAAAGCTTCCCGCTTGGCCCGGGGACGACAAAACATTCGAAGCGCAGGTTATCGCTACACCGGAAAAGGACGGATACTTCGCTCGCAGCTTTTGGATGCTGGAACATTACGCCACGCATATGGACGCGCCGGCGCACTTTCCTCCGGGGAAATTTACGCTCGATCAGATTCCCGTTGCGCATTTCTTCGGCCCTGCGGTGGTGATTGATGTGCGCGAGGAAGTCGGCAAAGACCCGGACTACCGGCTTAGTGCGACGCGCATTGAAAAATGGGAGGCCGCGCACGGGCGCATTCCGTCCGGCGCGATTGTGATGCTGCGCACCGGTTGGTCTTCGCGTTGGCCGGATCAAGCGCGTTATCGCAACATGGATGCGAGTGGCGTGATGCACTTTCCGGGATTTTCCGTGGAGTCCGCGAAACTGCTGATTGCTCGCGGAGCCGTTGGCCTGGGTATCGATACACTCAGCATCGACTACGGCGCTTCGAAAGATTTCGAAGTCCATCACACTGACCTGCCCGCGGGACTCTACAATTTGGAAAATCTTGCGAATCTCGATCAATTGCCGGAAGCGGGAGCATTTGTAATCGCGGCGCCGATAAAACTCGAAGGCGGTTCGGGCGGGCCGGTTCGCGTCTTCGCGCTGCTCCCTGCGGCGTAGAATAGAAACATGCCGGAACTACCTGAAGTCGAAACTGTCGTTCGGGGTCTGCGCGCGGTGTTGCCGGGCAGGCGAATCTTGAACGTGCGCCTGGGCAAGACCGATTTCATCGACGATCCCGCCGCGCTGGAATTGCAACTGCCGGGCAGCAGGATTGTCGCGGTGCGGCGTCACGGAAAATTCATCGTTGTTGAGCTTGAATCCGCGAACGGACGCAAGCATGAATCATCTTTTCTAATTCATCTGGGCATGACCGGGCAGATCGTAACGTGTCCTCCGGACGTTCCCGTCGCGCCGCACACGCATGTGTTTCTCGCGCTGGATGATGGCCGGGAGCTTCGTTACACGGACATTCGCCGCTTCGGCCGGATGGCTATGCTCGCGAATACGGCGCACGAAAGCGTGCTGGGCAAACTGGGCCTCGATCCGCTGGAAATGAGCGAGGAAGAATTTCGCGCGCTCATTCGTTCGCGGCGCGCACACATCAAAGCGCTGCTGCTCGACCAGCGCGTTCTGCGCGGTATGGGCAACATCTATACCGACGAAAGCCTCTGGCGGGCGCAGATCCATCCTCGGCGGCTCGGCGCAAATTTGGATGAACCGGAGATACATCGACTTTACGGAGTCGTTCGCCGCGTACTACACGAAGCGATTCGTTTGGGCGGTTCTTCAATTTCCGACTATGTGGATGCGGAAGGGCAACCGGGAGAATTTCAGATCCGGCATCGCGCGTATGGACGCGAAGGAAAGAAATGCTCTCGTTGTGGAACGCTGATTCGCCGCATCATTGTCGCCGGGCGCAGCAGCTATTTTTGTCCGCGGTGCCAGCCTGCGCCGCGAGCTTCTCGAACGCGTTCAAGTAAAGTTGAAAGACGCGGAGTTCAGCGCTCGCGCCTGCCAGTGAAGAAATAAATCAGCACCGCCCCGGCCAGAGTGAAAAGTCCCGCATAGAGAAAGCCTGCATCAGGGCTCACGCTCGACCACAGAACCCCGACCGCGATGCTTGATATTAAATCGCCGATTCCGTTCACGGTAGCCAGCACACCGAATCCCGAGCCACGCACTTTCGCGGGGAGTAACTGCGCGGCCATCGATTTTTCGAGCGACTGCTGCATGGCGCCGTGCACTCCCTCGAGACCAAACAAAATAACGAGCGCTGCAATCGTCGGCGTCACAAAAATGAAACCCGCGTAGGTCACCGCTCCGACTAGATATCCCGAAGCAAGGAGGCCGCGTTTTCCAGTACGGTCACCGAGCGCGCCGGCCGGATAAGACGCAGCCGCGTTCACGGCATTATGAAACGTATAAAGAGCCACGGCGATCGTCGCAGCGCGGCCAGCCCCAAACTGTGGAGTAAGTATCTGGACCGCGCGAAGAATCAGCAGCGTGGGCGCGAAATCGCCGAGGCCGTGCGCGAAAACTCCAGCAAGAAAATGCCAGTAGGTCTTGGGCATTTGTCCCAAGCTGGAGGCAAAACTTTGAGCGTGATGTCCGTCGGCACGTTTCGCGGCGGGCACGAGAAACGAAAACGCGACGGCGGCGGCAAGTCCGGGGACGAGCGTCCATTTCAAAACTCCGCGCACGCCAAGCACGCCGATCAACGCGGTGGCGCAAAGCGGCCCGAGCACGGCGCCTACGGTGTCCATGGCGCGCTCGAAACCAAACGCGCGGCCTTGCTGCCCGGGCGCTACAGCATCCGCGAGCAGCGTGTCGCGCGAAGGCCCGCGGCTGCCGCGGCCCGGCCATCCAAGCGCGCGCATGACGAGTATGGCCGGCCAGCTATGCGCGAAAGCGTAAGCAAAAGTCGAGAGGCCAGTGGCGAGGTATCCAAGAATGCCAGTCGGCTTGCGCCATTTTGGGCGATCGGCGATCCAGCCGCCGGCCAGTTTGGCGAAACTAGAGAGGCCATCGGAGACACCCTCGATTACGCCAAGCGCAAATGCAGGCGCACCAAGACTTGCGAGAAACGCGGGAAGAATCGCGGTGGCGGCTTCGTGGCCCCAGTCCGAGAACAGACTAGCGAGGCCGATGCCCAGCACGCCGCGGGTGAGCCAGCGTTTTTGCGGCGAAGAAGAAGGTGCGCTGGAACTTTTGCTCATCTCTGTAACAGAAACTAGCGGCTGGCAGACCGATTGCGGAGCTGCGTTGTGGACGCGCCCTCGATTAGAGGTGCGGCCGCGCTCACGATTCTTTCAGCCCAGTTGCTGCGGTCGCGAGCGTCGAGCCAGATCACAGGAGCTGGCAAGTTGTTGAAGGGCGCCGAGGCGAGCAATTCGATCAGTAGTTCGTGGATGCGCGATTGAAACCCGCGGTCTTCGGAGCGGAAGCCATCGCGCGGGATTCCTTCTTCGACGATGGGAACGCCGATGAGCAGCGAGTACGTCGCCATCCACCAGACCAGCCAAGCTTCCAACTGGGGCTGGCGGCCAAATTTGTTGACCAGGTAGCAATAATTATCGAGCACGGCTCGGTCGGTGATCACAACCGGCGCGCGGGGCGCTGCTTCAAGCTCCGCCGCAATTTGGGAGTGCAGAATCCAGAGCTGGCCTTCCAGCGTCGTCTCCGCATTTACGGGAAACGGAGACTGGCGCGCGATTTCGGCGACAAGCTCCACGTTGTGGTGGGATTTCTTCAGCAGCGAACACACTTCGTAGGCGAGAGTTGTCTTACCCACGCCATGCGTGCCGATCAGTGCGAGTTTCAAGTTGCCGCCTTTTTACGCTATTTGTTCTAGCATACTTGCGACGCGGTGAAAACCGCGCCTGCGAAACGTTTTGTGGGTTCCGCGCGTCTATTCACCGTTGCGAGCGCGGATTGTATTCGATTTGCGCTACGCATAGAATCAACCGTTCTCAACGGTCGCTAGCGAGAGAAAAGTTATGCGAGCTGTGCTGCAAAGGGTGAGCCGCGCTCGCGTGCTGGTGGACGGTAGCGTAACTGGCGAGATCAGGCCGGGGCTCGTCGTGCTGATTGCGGTAGGGCGCGAAGATGTGTCGGCGACTGCCGCCGCGATGGCTGAGAAAGTCGTGAATCTGCGAATTTTCGCCGACGAGCAGGGAAAAATGAATCGCTCGGTGCTCGATACCGGAGGCGCAATTCTCGCCATCTCGCAGTTCA
Source organism: Candidatus Acidiferrales bacterium (assembly GCA_049693595.1). Classification (GTDB taxonomy): domain Bacteria; phylum Acidobacteriota; class Terriglobia; order Acidiferrales; family UBA7541; genus Palsa-295. Next base: position 6,138 of record JBAVQA010000343.1, read on the forward strand.
CTTTGTACGGCGACGCGCGCGGCCAGCGCAGGCCCAGTTTCATTCAAGCTGCGCCGCCGGATTTGGGCAAGGCGCTTTACGATGAATTCGTTCTCGCCTTGCGCTCGCTCGTTACACGCGTGGAAACGGGCGTGTTTCAGGCGGACATGTCACTCGAACTCACGAACGACGGCCCCGTGACGATCCTTCTCGATTCCGATAAAACTTTCTAGCCTCGCGTTTCCTCATCGGGGCCAAAAGTGCATCGCCAATCGGGAGATTGGCGTTCCCGGGAAACATCTATTCATCCGGAATCTGTTCCACTTGCGCGAGCCGTTCGTGTGGCTTACGCTTTTCCCGGAGAAACCCCGATGAGCGAAATCAACAGAATCCTGGATCAAATGGACCGCGCCTTTTCGGGCGAAGCGTGGCACGGGCCGGACCTTACGCAGTTGCTCAACGGCATCTCATCGGAAGATGCCTCGAAACATCCCGTACCCGGCGCGCATTCCATTTGGGAGCTTGTGAACCACATCGCGGCGTGGAACACGATCGTCCAGCAGAAATCAAAAGGCGAACCAGTTGAAGTTACGACTGAGCTGGATTGGCCGCCAGTTTGGGAGGTGAGCGAAGTTTCGTGGAAGAGGTCGCTCGCCACTCTTGTGGAGAACAGGACTCGCCTGCGGAATCACGTCAAGACCGTGCGCGACGGCCAGCTTGACGAAAGAGTGCAGCGCGAAAATTATTCCCAGTACGTATTGCTGCACGGTTCGGTCCAGCACGATCTGTATCACGCAGGGCAAATTGCCGTTTTGAAAAAGGCGCTCGCATGACGCGCTCGGAGAAGTCCGCAGGCCCAACTGCGGGTGTGCACGCTCGAGAATTTGCAGGCGAAATACGCGAGGCGTTGCCGCAGGACTACGCGCGAATCGCCGAACTTGCCGGCCAGCTCGGCTATCCTTCTTCCCCGGATGAAATTGCCAAGCGGCTCGATGGCATGCGTCGTTCCAACGAACACGCGGTGTTCGTCGCGCAGCTAGCTGGCGAAATCGCAGGATGGCTCGCTGTGTTCGTCTATCGCGTGGTGGAAGCGGACGCGCGCGCCGAGATCAGCGGCTTCTTTGTCGACGAGCGCTACCGCTCGCAGCGAGTCGGAATGCATCTTCTCGCTCGGGCGGAACGCTGGGCGCGCGAAAAAGGATGCCGCGCAATCGGACTGCGCTCGAACGTAATCCGCGATCGCGCGCACACTTTCTACGAGCGTCACGGCTACGAGCACGTCAAAACACAGAAGTCCTTTCGTAAGGACTTGTGAACGCGCTGACGTGCCCGCCCGGATCGGTTGTCTGTTCCGAAAATTAGATTTCGCCGACGCCTCCGCCAACGTTGGTCTCGGTACCCGTCATAAATGAAGAATCCGAGGATGCGAGAAAGGCCACGGCGCCGGCAATTTCTTCCGGTTTCCCTATGCGCTTCAAGGGCACGCGCTCGATGAATCCCTGAATCGCTTGATTCACCTGTTCCTTGGGCAGGCCGATACGGCCGAAGATGGGTGTGTCGATCGGGCCAGGCGCTATCGCGTTGACGCGAATATTCCGGCCGGCTAGATCCGCGGCCATCGAACGCACAAACGAACGCATCGCGGCTTTGGTGGCTCCGTACACGACACCCAAGGGGTTACCAACGTGGCTGGCGACGCTGGTGTTGAGGATGACGGACGCGCCATCGTTCAAATGCGGCAGCGCTTTTTGAACGGTGAAAAAGGCGCCCTTGGTGTTGATGTCAAAGAGATCGTCATAGTCGGCTTCCGTAAATCCGGCAAACGGAGCGAATTTGGCTACGCCAGCGTTCACGAAGAGGACGTCGATTTTTCCGAGCTTCGCGCTGACTGCGGAAAAGAATTTATCGATTTCGGGAAGCTTGGCGACATCGGCTTGAACGACGAGCGCGTCCTTGCCTAGAGTTTTCGATGCTTCATCAAGGGTTTTCTGGCTGCGTCCCGAAATAGCGACGCGGGCGCCTTCCTGCTGGAGGCGCTGGGCCGAAGCCAAGCCGATACCACTGTTTCCGCCGGTGACGACGGCTACTTTTCCTTTCAAACGACTCACGGGATTCTCCTTTGATTGGGTAAGAAACGGCCGGGCAGTTGCGCGCGGGCCTTTTTGTAATAGCAATGATTAGATGACTATCGAAACCAAAAGATGCGGAAATTGTCGCGCTGGAATCCTTAGGCGAGGTTTCCCGGACCGGGACGCGGGCGATAAAATAAGCCGAGGCGAGAAGTAATAAAATTTCAAGCCGCTCGAAAAGAGGAAAAATATGCGAATTCTAGAAGCCGCCACCGCCACCGCCGCCGAAGCCGCCGCCGGCTCCGCCACCCCCGCCGAATCCTGACCCGCCTGAGCTGCGGGGAGAAGATGCCATTGTGCTTCCGGCCTGCATCGTCATCGTATTAAGGTCGCTCACTAAGAGGTACGGCACGAAGCCGCTGCCGTACGAACCCTGGTACCAGTTGGGCGGCTGCATGGCGATGCCGGAAAAAGCTTGCACCCATTTTTTCTCCACGTGCAGCGCCATGGCGTAGGGCAAAAATTTCTCGAAGAGTTCGGGAGTTTTCTCCAGCCGATCGATTTGATCTTTCTGCGTGCGTCCGAGAAAATCCTCGAAGCCCAGAACTTTTTCCAGCGCGCGCTGCCCGGTGACCGTCCGCGCCGACATGAAGTATCCAAAAATGCAAACTACCAATCCAGTCGCGATGCCCGCGACCACCCATGTAGCCGGAGCAATCCCGGTGGCACGGGACAAGACAACATTTCCCGCCACGGTCAAAAATCCGATGGCCAGCCCGGCGCCGAAGTATCCCTGGCGCACGGTGTCCGGCCGGTGTAGATAATAATTATCGTTCATGAGCGCTTGGAAGATGCTGTCGCGAATCCCGGGCAGCTGCGTGTAGAAGTGATTCTGCAAATCTGAAAGTTTCACGTCGGTAACGGCGCCGTTGTCAAAGACCGCAGCCAGCATTTGCTGCTCGTGCGGCCGCGCGGATGCCCATTCCGCCGGAGGCTTTTTCAAATGGAAAATATATTCTTTGCTGTGGCTCAGGCCGAGCAGATGACTTTCGTCTTTCTGCTCGATCGTCATGTAGCCTTTCACCGCGAGATCGACGAGCGTTGCAGTGATGTCGCGCATAGCCGCCTCGTTGTCCACCAGCGTGCCGCATTCACCGGGCGTAAGTTTGTCGGGCGGCTCGTACTGGACGGCGATGGCCTGGCGCTCGGGGCCGCGCCCGCGCGTCCACCACAGCCAGAACATCACAAAAAAAGCTCCAATAGGAATCAGCAGCGGGATATTGCTGCGAAGAAATCGAATGAACCCAGCAGCGGCGCTTTGTGGGTGGACGAATCCTTTGTCGAAGCCGACCACGGCGGTAAGCCCTTCGTGAAACGAAAGCGGTCGCGTAGTGTGAATATCGACGCCGTTTTCCTTCACTTCTACCACCGCGTCCTGCGCCCGCGAATTCATGGCCCCTGTGTAAGCGATGGCGTGAAGGCCTGTGACGCCGGCAGGCAATGCGATATGCGCGCTCGCAAACTCGATCGGTACTTCCCAGTCGTTGCCGGTCACGTTCCAATACAGTTCATCGTGATCTTCAAAAAAACGCAGAGCATCGAGCACGCGATAGTGGAAAACGATGGTGTGCGTCGAATCGTCCGCATTGGGAATGTAAATCTTAAACTTCGAATAGCGGCCTTCGCTGCTTTGCTCGAACTTCAGCGCATTCCCGTCGCTATCGGTGGCGCTGATGTGGTCGATGAAAAGCGTGTAATTCGCGCCCTGCTCGTTTGTGTACTCGACGGGAATCGAGCGGTAGAGCCCGTGCCAGTTCTCGCCGATGAAACGCGCCTCAATCGTCTCGGTCACGTCGATGGTTCCGTCTTCGCTGACCAACACCTCATCATCGAAGTGCTGAATCACAATCCGGCGAGCTGCGGCGAATGCAGGCAACGCTACGAGGAAGGCGGCCAGGCTAAGCGCGAAAAGGCGGACGTATTTCATTTTCGAGGAAATCGCAACGCAGCCTAAGACGTGGCCCCGCCGAAGCTCACTTTCGGTACTTCGCGCTCGGCCGGCGCGCTGATTTCGAAAAACTCGCGCGGTTTGAAATTGAACATGCCCGCGATAATGTTGGAGGGGAACTGCGCGATCTTCGTGTTGAAATCGCGCACCACGGCGTTGTAATAGCGCCGCGCGTTTTGGACGCTGTCTTCAATCTGATTCAACGTATTTTGAAGCTGAGTGAAAGATTCCACCGCGCGCAGTTGCGGGTACGCTTCGGCCAGCGCGAACACCTGCCGCAGCGCGGAGGTCAACACTCCCTCGGCTTCCGCCTTCGCCGCAGGGCCTTGTGTGCTCATGGCGCGGTTGCGTGCCGCCACTACTCCTTCGAGCGTGCCTTGTTCGTGCGCGGCGTAGCCCTTCACCGTTTCCACTAGGTTAGGGATCAGGTCGTAGCGGCGTTTTAGCTGCACGTCGATATCGGACCACGCGTTGTCGCACTGTACCTTGAGGCTGACCAAGCCGTTGTACATGGTGATGACGAAAACCACGGCCAGGACCACAATCGCCAGAAGTATCCAGATCACGTATCCTCCCAAGCCGGCTACGATAAATCTCTGCTGAGGTAAGCATACGGTGTGCGCGCTCTGCTGTAAAGAACGGCGAGTTTTGCTGTGGTGCTAGAGGGGCCGATTCGTGCAGCGTTCGCGGAATTCTTTATCCGGCGCCGCCTCGTGCCTAAGGCGCGGAAGCGTAATTCCTAAATACTACTGCGCGAGAATCAGCGGTCGATCGCCTTCATGTTCGCTGCAGCATATCGATCACCTGCAATCTCATTCTGTGGAACGGCGGCTTCCAACTCAGCCATCTCGCCCGGAGTCAATTTGATGTCTGCCGCAGCGGCGTTTTCTTCCAGATACTTCCTTCGCTTCGTTCCTGGAATCGGCACCAGATCCTCGCCCTTCGCGAGCACCCATGCCAGCGCCATCTGCCCAGCCGTCACGCCTCTGTTTTCGGCGATGGCCCGCACGCGCTCGACCAACACCTGATTCTTCTCAAAATTCTCACCCTCGAACCTCGGGTAGCGCTGTGCCCGCGCGTCTTTATCGCCCAAGTCGCTTTTCTTCGTGATTGTGCCGGTCAGGAAGCCACGCCCCAGCGGGCTGTAGGGCACAAAGCCAATCCCCAACTCCCGCACGGTAGGAATGATTTCCTTCTCCACATGCAGCTCCCAGAGCGAATATTCCGTCTGGAGCGCGGTTATCGGATGCACCTTATGCGCGCGCCGTATCGTTGCCGGCGACGCCTCTGACAATCCCAGGTACTTCACCTTCCCTGCTTTTACCAGCTCTGCCATTGCGCCCACTGTTTCTTCAATCGGAGTCTGCGGGTCCACTCTGTGCTGGTAGTACAAATCGATGTGATCAATGCCCAGCCGCTTCAGCGAAGCATCGCATGCCGCGCGGACGTACTCGGGCTTGCCGCTGATGGACCAGTGAGTCGGATCATCCTTCTTGCGGACGTTGGCAAACTTCGTCGCGAGGAAAACCTCATCGCGCCGCCCGCGAATCGTCTTGCCGATCAACTCCTCGTTATCGCCGATGCCGTAAGCATCCGCCGTATCCAGAAAGTTGATCCCCAGATCCAGCCCCCGCAATATCGTCGCGGCCGATTCTTTATCGTTCCTTTCTCCGTAGAATTCGCTCATGCCCATGCACCCAAGTCCGATGCGGGAAACGACCGCGCCCTGCGAACCAAGCTTCACTTTTTTCATTGTCATACAGGCTTAGATGCCAGCCCGCGGCCCCGGTTACTCCTTTTCGGTTCGGTCAGTGGATACACCAATCAGATGTATGTTGCGTAGCGCGCATTTCCCTGACGGATCTGCTAAGCGATTCACTCGATTATGACGTCGACGATATCGCTCTTGCCAGAAGCGTTGCTTACGTAGATTTCGCAGCGGCCTCGCGGCACCGAAGCTGGGACGGAGACCTGGAGAATAGCGCCACCGCTTATGATTAGCTTTGCCGCCACGCCTTGCGTCCCGAACCACACTTTGTTTTCGAGCAGGAAACCGGACCCGGTGAGTAATATCTGCTGCCCGGGACGGATACCCTCTCCGTTTTGAATGTTTGAAATCTTCAGCGCTTGCGGCGCGCGAATCGAGACTTCCGTTTCGTTTGTCTTTCCGTAACTGTTCTCCACATAGATCTTGTAGGTTCCCGGAGTTATGTCGAGAGGGACAAGGAATTGCAAGTTCTCTCCGTCGCTACTGGCAACCTGAATCCGATGGGACCCGATCCACACTGTATTCTCCTGGCGAAATCCCGTTCCAGTCATGATCATTGGACCGCCCGCGGGAGGTGCAAAACGAAGCAGCCCGCCGCTATTCGGCGATATCGGTGGGGGCCGCAGAGCGAGCGCCGGCCGAGGCGGAAATCGGACAATGGAGCCATTCAGCGAAAATAGTGCAGGTCCGGGAACCGGATAGCGGCTCGCCGCAGGCGGAGTGATTGTTCGAAACGTTTTGCCTCCATCGGTCGTCGAGAGTAATTCGAAAGGCACCGGGGGGATGAGCGGTCGGACCCGTCCATTGGCATAGGTCGCCCACGCGCTTGAATCATCAATGAAATCAAGGTTGCCAAGCTGGCCCTGGAGTGAAAGTGCCTCCGGAATAGCCGGCGCGATTTCGCGATCCCCAATTCGAATCGTAGTCGGTGTCACAGGCCAGTGGAAGACGGTCCAAACGATGTGAGTGTCCACCAAAGAGGGGCTCGCTCCATATTCGTCGAATTGAGAAAACCGCCACGAGCTGCCGCCGTCGTGTGTAACGCAGGTTAAAAATCGCTGAAGGTAGTTGGATACCCAGGATTGCGCGGCCACTACTCCTTCGCCCTTGTCGTTAAACTTCAGCTCGCCGAATCTGACACTATCGGAAGAGTCGGCCGGCACCGGAATGGATATCGCCATCCAATGCTCACCGCCGTCGCGTGTTGCCCACACTTGATCACATTCGATGACAGGGACGCCCACCTGGCCTGCGGAATCACCGACGATCCATCCATTTTGTGCGGAAGTGAATTGCATCGGCCCGGGCCCCGGAGGTTCTGGAAGCGTCTTCCATGTGCGACCGCCATCCGACGTCGCCGTGAGCGCATTCGCCCGAGATTTCGTATGGGCCAAGCGCCACAAAATCCAGCCATGGCTCGCGTCGGAAAAGAATATGTCCGTGGGAGACATGTCGGTTATTGAATTGACCATCGGCCGTTGCAACAAAACAGTTCGCCAGCTCTTTCCTCCGTCTTCCGTGTAAATGATATGAATAGGGGCGTTACTCTCTCCGCGATCGGCGTCCGATGAAATCATCCACCCGTGCACGCGATCGAGGAAAAAGACGCTTCCCAGGTTTCGCGCGGGCAGACGATCGGGTGTGATTTCACGCCAGCTTTGCCCATCGTTGTCCGTCCAGTAGAGGTGTTCGTCTGTGCAGCCTTCACCATCCGTAGCAGAATCCTGGGCACGATCCGAGGGCTGCTTGACGACGGCCCATCCTTCGCCGCTTGAGACAAGTTTGGCCTTACTCAGGCTCGCGTTGCAGCTCGGGCTCTGGGTCTGGGTCTGAAAGGCTTGGGAGCATCCCGCGCGTGGAGAGGAGGCGAGCAACAAGGCCACCGTAACGAACAAAGCCAAAGGTCGCAGCAGACGTAGTTTCTGGGTCATGCTTCTGTTCCTGCTGAAAGCTCGCGATCACCAACCGGTCTTTGACAAGATATCAACCTTCGTTCATCCCTGGGAGAAAACAGTGGCACGACATAGGCCATAAGGATCGCGCTGAAAGCAGAGAACTTGCAGAATGACCGTTCGCCGAGGGTGCGGCGAGTATGACACGGCGTGGCACCTCCTCCACGTGCAACCCTTCACATCCTCGCGGGAGTTGATAAGATGAAACGGACAAGTCTTTCCCACCTCCATGCTTGCTGTTAGCGACAATCTGGCGCAGTGCTTCGAAGCTTTGCGGGGGCACAAGCTGCGCGCTTCGCTGACTGCGCTGGGACTGACCATGGGCGTGGCCACGCTCATCACGGTCATGACCATCGTGCAGGGCGCAAACCTTTACGTGGAACAGAAGATCGCCAACCTGGGCACCAACGTCTTCCAAATCGCTCGCACTCCGTTCGCGGTGACCGACTTCACCATCATCATCAAAGCACTGAAGTACAGGAAAATTGAAATCGACGACATGGCTGCCGTGGCCGAAGGATGCACTGCTTGTGGAGAGGTTGGCGCCAGCGCCAGCGCCACCGTTCGAGCGCGATTCGCCGACAAAGAGCAGCAGGACGTAACACTCTATGGCCAATCGGCGAACATGGCGGATATTGACACGCGAACCGTCGAAATCGGCCGCTACTTCAGCCCATCGGAAGCCGAGCACAAAACCAACGTTTGCTTGATTGGCGACACCATCGTACGCCAGCTATTTCTCGGCATGGATCCCCTCGGGAGATCCATTCGAATCGGCAGCGATGAATTCGTGGTGATCGGAATTGTGGAAAAGATCGGTAACGTCCTGGGCCAGGACCAGGACAACTTCGTCATCGTTCCGCTCTCCGTTTTTCTCCGTCTTGAAGGAATTAATTCCAGCATCACGATCAACGTCAAGACCAGCAAGCAGAACTTCGAAACGGCGCAGGACCAGACGCGGCTGATCTT
>JBAVQA010000344.1:0-14702 GCA_049693595.1 Candidatus Acidiferrales bacterium
GAAATTCGCGCAGTAGTGGCGTCGAGCGGAGTGATTTCCGCGTCGGCGGGCTCGTGGCGGTTGCGGATGCGAACTTTCGCATTTACCGCGCCGTCCGGGATAGCGTACGGAATCCAGTTCACGTCGCGAACCTCGCACGTCGTGCTGCGGAGCTCGCGATCATCGCCGACAATGAGGCGGTTCTTTGCGCGATCGAGCGCGACGACGTACATTGGACGACCTTCCGAAATTCCCAGGCCTTTGCGCTGGCCGACGGTGTAGCGATGCAAGCCGTTATGCCGGCCGAGAACCTCGCCGGATGTGGTGACGATGTCACCGGCCTCTTCCGATAGTTTCTTTCCCTGCTCGTGCAAATATCCTTCGATAAAGCGGACATAATTTCCGGTGGGCACAAAACAAATTTCCTGGCTCTCGGGCTTTCCGGCCACCGGAACTTGCAGGCGGTGCGCGATGTCGCGTACTTCGTTTTTGGAAAGCTCGCCGAGGGGGAAATCGGTGCGCGCGAGCTGTTCCTGAGTTAGACCGAAAAGAAAATAAGTTTGGTCCTTGGATTCGTCCACGGCGCGCAGGAGTTCGTAACGTCCGGTGGCCGGATTGTGACGGACGCGCGCGTAATGCCCCGTGGCGATGCGTTCAGCGCCAATCTGACGAGCGGTGACGAGCAACTGATCGAACTTCACGTGATTGTTGCAGAGCGTGCATGGGATCGGAGTGCGGCCTTCGAGGTAGTCGTCCACGAAGGGGCGGATGACATTTTTCTCGAATTCGCGCTCGAAATTGACCACGTAAAACGGGATGCCGAGATGTTCGGCGACGCGGCGCGCGTCGTAGACATCGTCAATCGAACAACAGCGATGTTGCGCAGGCTCAGCAGACTGCAGCTGCGGGAGGCGGCGTTGGTTCCAGAGCTGCATGGTGAGGCCGATGATGGATTGTCCGCGCTCGTTCATGATTGCAGCGACGGTGGAGCTGTCCACGCCTCCGCTCATGGCGACTGCAACGGGCGCGACGGCGCCGGGAGCAATCGCGAGTGGAGAAATGGCAGCGGGACCGGCGGCCCCTTGGCCACACTCCGTGCTCGCTGCGGCGCGAAGCGTATCGAGTTGTATTAGTGAGTTTGCCATCTGCAGATTTACCGGGAGTGCATTGCAGCTACGCTGCGCGGCGATAGGGCGCGCAAGCGTTCGACCGTTGCAGGGATGATCGCGATTGCGCGATCGATCTCGGCGGGAGTTGTGGCGCGGCCGAGACTGAAACGCAAACTCGAACGCGCTTCGTCCGGCGAAAGGCCGATCGCGAGCAGAACGTGCGACGGCTCAACCGCTCCGGAAGAGCAAGCCGCTCCGGTGGAACACGCAATGCCCTGTAGATCGAGAGCGATGACCAGGGCTTCCCCGCCAGCAGCGGTGAAAGCCAAGTTCGATGTGTTTGCAACGCGACGGCTGCGGTCGCCGTTCACGTGCACCGACGGCAGCGAATTGAGCAGCATTTCTTCTAGACGGTCGCGCAGGATTCCGATTCGCGTCACATCGGCTTCCAGATTTAGTTTTGCCAGTTCAGCCGCTTTGCCGAAGCCGACGATGCCAGGAACATTTTCAGTACCGGGGCGACGGTCGCGCTCGTGATGGCCGCCGTAAAATTGAGGCTCGAGCGGCGTTCCGGCGCGGACGTACAGCGCACCGACACCCTTGGGTCCGTAGATTTTGTGGGCGGAGATGGAGAGCAAATGCACGCCGAGACGGTTCACGTCGAGCGGCAACTTCCCTGCCGACTGCACTGCGTCGCAATGAAAACAAACTTCGGCTTCGGCGGCGATGCGGCCGATTTCTTCGATGGGCTGGATGGTGCCGAGCTCGTTGTTCGCGTGCATGACGCTGATAAGAATCGTGTCTGGGCGCAGCGCATGGCGAATGTCTTGAGGATCGACGATGCCCGCGGTTCCGGCCGAAACATAGGTGACGTCAACGCCCTGCTTTTCGAGCGCCTGGGCAGCGTTCAGAACGGCGTGATGCTCGATTGCGGTGGTGATTATGTGCTTGCGCGAGTGACTTGCAGCTGCGACGGAGCCAAATAAAGCGAGATTGTCAGCTTCGGTGCCGCCACTGGTGAATACAATTTCGGCGGGCCTTGCGCCGATGAGCGTGGCGACAGAATCGCGGGCCGCGTCCACCGCGGAGCGTCCACGTTGTCCGGAGGAGTGAATCGAGCTGGCGTTACCGAACTTTTCGGCGAAGAAAGGGAGCATGGCGTCGAGGACCGCGCGGTCCACGGGTGTGGTCGAGTTGTAATCGAGGTAGGTGTACATGGCTGCAGCGCCGAGATACCCAGAATAGCGGCTGCGCGGCCTGGTAGCAAGAGAGACGTGATTCGCCCTCGCCGGCATCAGTGAATGCAATGAGGGTGTTCGTTCGAATGCACAAAGAAACTCCGTATAGCGAATACAGCTTCTACCCGATGTTCTGAATCCGCGCTGGCGCGTATCCTCTTATTGAAACTGCCGCGTGTCTGGGCACTCGGTCAGGAGAGTGTTTGAATGGCTACGCGCATTCTACTGGCTGACGATCACGCAGCCGGTCTCGCGTCTCTTCGACTGATGATTGCCGGCAGGTCGGATTGGGAAATAGCAGCGCAAGCGAGGGATGGCGCTGAAGCGGTGGAAAAGGCCGTGGAAGTGTCGCCGGACGTTGCGGTGTTGGATATTCAGATGCCGCGGTTGAATGGCATCCAAGCGGCGAAGCAAATTTTGGAATGCTGTCCGGATACGAAAGTGCTGGCGGTGAGTCTGCACGATCAGCGACCACTGCTGGACGAACTGAAGAAAGTCGGGGTGCTTGGGTTCGTGCCAAAGGATCGCATCGCGAGCGACTTATTGCCGGCGCTGGATACCCTCCTAAAAGGCGGCACTTGGTTTAGGACTTCGACGCGCGAGAACTGGGTATGACCGCCAAGGAGTAACCGGACCGTTCGAACGTTTCCCATTGGACGGTTTCCTAAACTGCGCTCGAGTAATTCCCTTCCCTTATCACCTACGTTTAAAAGGCGTTTGCAACCTCTGAAGCCTTCGGGCATTCTCACAGACCGTTCAGCTGGCCTATACTTTGCAAATGAACGCACAACGCCGCGAGAAAAGACTAATGCTACTCACTGCGATCGTTTTCGCGGGTGCAACCGGATTTGTGAGCGCGAAGGCTAATGGTGCGGCAGGCGACGGGGCGCTACCAGCGCAAGTTAAGGAAGAAATCGCGCTGGGTAGCTTTTACATTGTGACGCAGGCGGTTTCAGATAAAGGGACTCCGTGGGCAGATAAAATTCTGGACGTGCGGGCGGAGGTGGAAGGCGTGCGCGTGCGCGAAATTCGAATTGCGCCGATGAATCGAAATTGCGCGCATAACATCACGGTGAAAGCAGTGGAGCGCTTGCTGCCGAATACGACGGTGGCCAAAGTGGCCGGGAAATACAAGCTGTGCTCGTACCCCGATGATGACTTTGCCGGGGTGATTCAAGTGGCCCGGCGGGACTACATCGAATCGGACAGTATTGGAACGTCGGCGAGCCACACAATCGTTGCAAAATGCGGAACGCAGGAAAGATTGTACGAGCTGCCTTATCCCGAGACGCTGAAATTCGAGGCGTTGAAAATGGCGGATTCGCGAATCACAGCGCTTTGGGATTTGGCGGACGATGTCGAAGAGCGAGCATTCGGCAAAGATTTTTCGTTTGGTGGGGCCACGGCCGCGCAGAACAGGGAGCGCCAGGAACTGGGAGCGAAGGTCGTTCCGGAGATTATGGCCGGCAAGTTTGACTCGGGATTCCCGGACAGTGCCTGCGCGTTTGCCGAGTGCCGCGTCCACAATGCAAAATCGGCGCTGCAAGGATATATCGGAGTGATCGATGAAAAAGATCCTGCGTTTGTGGAAGTGCTGAATGCTGCCGCGCTGCATCTGGCGAAAGCCGATCTCCCCGCGTATCCCCAAGAGGCACAAAGCGCGCGCGCACAAGGCGAAGTGCGTCTGAAGATATTTTTCGATCCAGCGACGGGGCTGGTGACGAATGTGGAGCCTCAGGCCGGCGATGAGAAACTGCAAGACGCTGCGGTGAAAGCTGCGCAGACTTGGGAGTTTCAGACTCGGAGTGCGTTGAAGTCTCCGGTGGAAATAACTCTGCGATTTGGATTTCGCTGCCCAACAAACTGAAAGTCCGGCATCAGCCATCAAACTGGGCGGGTATGACTAATGTCGCTTCGTCTTCGCCAGCGCTGCAGCGGGCGCAGCATGCTGCGCCCCTACGGAGGAGAGCCAGGGATGCAGTGGGCACAGCTCCGCGACGATATTCCCCTTCGCAAATGCTCAGGGCACGGGACGTAATGATCGCGCGTGCTTCTTCGCCAGTACGGAGAAAAAGCTGCCACCTCGCAGCGTTGCTTAGGGCGTTTGAGTTAGCGGGGGCAAGTCTGCGCGGATTAGCGACTCGACGTGGTTCCAAACTTGCGGGTCGCATTCAATTTCCGTGTGAGTCTTTGAAAGGTTGCGGTCCCACCACGAGTAATCGCCGTAACAGGTGACCGGGTGAGCTTTGTAGTCAAAGCGAAAGTTCCCAATGATGCGCGTACGGGAGGGATCTGCCGCGCGGATTTCGACGCGTCCGTGGGGACGCCCGTCGGGCTGATAGAAATTGGCGGCTTGAGCCACATTCGACGGAATGACGTCGTCAGCCTCACCGAGTTTTGCGACGCTGTCGACTTGGACGGTCAGAAGCACTGGGATACCGTCTGATTCCAATTTGCGCGCTACGGTGACCGCTTCCGAGGCTCCCCAGCTATGGCCGTAAAGAATGATGCGGGCATTCTTTTTCTCTTCGGGCGTTAATTTTCCAGTGTCATCGGTATCCAAGAGCTGCAGGATTTTATCGTAGGCGTTCTCCCCACGATGATTTTCAAAGACCTCCACGTACACGCCAGAGGAATAATCCTGGCGGAGGCGAGCGGCGAGCTGGACTTCACTGTGAACGTAATTGTTGCGGCGGACAAATCCTCCGACGAAGCCGATCACGATGACCGGCGATCGCGGCGAATCCACATCCGGCGGGACAGAGTGTGCCGGGGCCGTCGCCGGGCCGGAGGCAAAGATGGTCCAGAGGAGCAAGGCAGAGACTGAAAATAACTTGTGGGTTCGAAGCATTGCGTCCAACAATCATAACAAAAAGAAGCGCGGCGCGGCGCGGATGGAAGAGTTTTGCGTAGAGTGGCTAACCTGCAGGCGGGTCGAATGCTGCCGGATCTTCCGGCCAAACAGCGGTCAGCGCCAATCCCACGGCGATACCCACAGCAACTTCGATGAAACGATGGACGGCGACCATCCACGCGGAAGCGGAGTGCGCGACGAGCATAATGATTGCGAGCGTAATCCCGGCAAACCGATAGGCGGCTTTATCGAGCCGCAGCGCGGCACACAGGATTCCCATAACGAATATTCCGACGGCGAACATAGCTATGTTCGAGCCGAAGTATGTGGCGAACAACGCTCCCGCCACAGCGCCAATCGCGCTGCCGACGAAGCGCTGCCATGAAATGGTGAGCGCTGCGCCAAGCGAGGACTGCATGACGACCAATGTAGTGATCGCGGCCCAGTAAGCTTCGGGTAGCCTGAATAGCCGCGCGATCAATAGGGAGGCAACTGCGGCGATCGACGTTCGCGCAACGTGTATCACGGCTTGCCGGGTAACCCTCAGCGAAATGGGTTTGTTTGCGCCTGCCATACGGCCTCCTGAACCGCGCCTAGTTTATCTCGCGGCGAGGCTGAGGCAGCAAGGCTTTCCAGAGCAACTTCCAAAGCGGGAAGGAAGGCCCGCGAGGTCTGCAGTTCACTCGTGAAACATTTCCGGCCAGGGCGCGTAATATTAGGCAAGAGAGGTGCACGATGGACCAGAGCGAGAGACCCAGGCGGCGAGGCTCAATTACCGGCGCGCTATTCCTAATCGGCCTTGGGGTTTTCTTTCTGTTGATGAATTTGGTTCCAAACTTCGACCCGTGGACGACCGTCTTTCGCTACTGGCCGATTGTATTGATTTTGCTGGGGCTGGGGAAGATCTGGGACGCGCATCGGACGCGACAGAATTCGGGTATGGAAGATGAGGGATCTTCGGGAACCGTCGTTGCGCTGCTCGTTTTCCTCGCGATAATCGGCTTCGCGGTTATGGTGGGAAAAGGCGGGAGGTCGTCAACGGTCCGTAACACTCAGGCCGTTGAACTTCAAGGAGCGAAATCGGTGAATGCCGAGATCAACATGCCGGCCGGCGAACTGCTTTTGACGGGAGGGTCCGGCCGCTTGCTCGATGCAGATTTCAATTACCGCACAGTGGAGGGAAAACCGCGCGTCGATTACTCCGTGAGCGGAGACAAGGGACAGCTTGAGGTGAGTCAAGACGAAAAACACCTTAATTTCGGAGGCAGGCGCAACGATTGGACGCTGCGCTTTAGTAACAATATCCCGCTCGATTTGAAGGTGGCATTGGGAGCGGGCAAGAGCGATCTGAATCTGAAAGATATGGATGTGACGCATCTGGAAGTCAATATGGGCGTGGGGAGAATGGAGTTGGATCTTACCGGCGACAGAAAAGAAGACTTACAAGTGAATGTACGGGGCGGAGTGGGATCAGCAGAGATCAGACTGCCGAAGAATGTGGGAGTGCACGTGAATGCGTCGGGCGGCATCGGCAGTGTGAATGCACAGGGACTACGGCACGAGGGCAGTTCTTACGTGAATGATGTTTATGGCAAAACCCACGCAACGATTCAGGTGAACGTTCAGGGCGGCGTCGGAGAAATCAGCCTGGTCGAAGAGTAATGTGTGGGTCGCAAGGTTGCCCGGCCACGCCGCAGAAGGCAAAAGCAGATCCCTCACCGCCGTTCGCAAAAAACGCGACCGGGTTCGGGATGACAAAACGTTTCACTGTGCTCCGGATTTGTCCATAAAGCTTGCCTGATCACTCTTCATTTTCTTCAAGCCTTCCATGGGCAAATAGACCATGTGACCGGAATCATAGGTAGCGTAGGAAACGTTGCTGCGGTATTTCTGCGGCAGGTCAAGATGGTCGATAGTGTAATTTGCAGCGAAGTACGGAGTGGCCAAATCGTAGTAGCCTTCCATCACTAGAATTTTTAGGTACGGATTTTTCACAATGGCTTGGCGAATTGCAGATGCAGTATCCGGATAGCCTTGAATCGCCGAACCCCAGTCCCATGCACCCCTTTGTTGAGCAAAAGTGTAATAGGGCATGTCGGTTTTATAGCCTAGCTCGGTCCGCAAATAATTGTTCAACACGGAAGTGAACGGCGGTTCGGTGGCGGGACCAGTGGGATCGTAAAACCGCGTGTCGAGGAGGCCCTCGGGATCCGGGCCGGTAAAGCGGCCGTCCAAACGGCCGACGCGGACTTTTTGGTCGATGAGCAAATAGTGTGTAAATTTTCCGACGTCGATGCGCAGATTGGCTTCATCGATCACTTCTTTGCTTAAGCCGGTGAAGCGGGACAACTGATCGATCACTTTCTGCCGCTCTTCGGGCGTGAGCGCGTCGCCTCTAGCCAGCGCTCGCGCGTAATCGCCGGACGCAAACGTTTCGGATTCTTCGCGCGCCTTGGTCATGTCCTGCGCGAGATCGGCGGGCAGCTTGTGGTGGTATCCGGCAATCATAGTGAACGACGGGAGCAGGAAGACGTAGGGCTCGTCATTCGTTTTATTGTCTTCCAGAGTCTGGAAGTTCAGAACCATGGAGAGCAGGGTGATGCCGTTGAACGAAATTCCCTGGTCCGCGAGGTATCCTGCGATTCCCGCCGCGCGCGTGGTGCCGTAACTCTCGCCCAAAATATACAGTGGCGAGCTCCAGCGCTCGTTGCGCGTGATGTACAGGCGGATGAATTCGCTGAAGGCTTCGATGTCACCCTTGACGCCCCAAAACTTTTTGAACATTTCGGCGTCAGCGGCGCGGCTAAATCCTGTGCCGATGGCGTCGATCATCACCAGGTCAGTTTTGTCGAGCAAGGTGTAAGGATTGTCTTCGATGCGATAGGGAGCCGGCGGCATGAAACCTTCCGGCTGAAGCACTACTTTGCGCGGGCCGAGCGCGCCCATGTGCAGCCAAATGGTGGACGATCCAGGGCCGCCGTTGAACGCGAACGTCAGCGGACGCTTGGCCGCGTTCTGCCCATCCAGTGTGTAAGCGACAAAAAACATTTGAGCTTCGATCTTGCCGTCGCCTCGCTTGATAGGCAGCCGGCCCGTGGTCGCCGAGTATTTCAGGAGCTTGCCGTCAACGGTGATCTCGTGATGAGTGACGACCGGCGCGATTTCCGTCATGTCGTAGTGCTCTTCCTTGTCGTTCGCTTTGTCGCCGGAGCCTTCCCTCGGCTTCTGTTCCTGAGCAGCGGCCGCCTCGGGCGCGCTCGCGGCGTTTGGAGGAGTCTTGTTCTCAGCCGGCTTGGTCGCGGCTTGTGATGGAGACTTCTTCGTACTGGCCGGGGGAGGAGTCGCATTCGATTGAGCCAACGCTGCGCCCGACATCAAAAATGAAAGCACCACCGCCGCAATCAAAGAACGCATGTAAGCCTCCCGTCGAGATTCCGCTTTCTACTTGAAAGCGGCGACAGTCTATATCAACTCGTTCGGGAAACCAACGCGCGCGGCGCGCCGCGAAAGGTTAGATAAAGCTAATGACAGGCGTTACTGAATGGCGCAGGCTGCCTTGACACGAGTGCGGGCGCACGTTAGCGTCGAAAGGAGAGCGCTTGCAACATCCACGGCGTTGAAAACCACGGGAGCAGACCTTGACGCGGCCTATCATCACATTGACGACGGATTATGGAACGAATGACCATCTGGTTGGAGCGCTGAAGGGTGTGATTCTGAATATCAATCCGGAAGTGAACATCGTGGATATTACACACAGCATTCTGGCTCACGACATTCTCGACGGCGCGCTGACGCTTAGCCAGGCGTACAAATATTTTCCTTCGAAGACAATTCACTTGGTGGTGGTGGACCCCGGAGTGGGAACGCAGCGGCGGCCCATTCTGGTGGCCGGCGATACGCATTATTTTGTCGCTCCGGACAACGGAGTGCTCTCCGCAATTTACGACCAGTCGGAATCGCTCTATGTGTGGAATATCACGTCCGAACACTATTTCAGGCAGCCGGTGAGCAACACGTTTCATGGGCGCGATATTTTTGCGCCGGTGGCGGCGTGGCTTTCCAAATCGTGGCAGACAGCGAGTTTCGGCGAGGAGATCACGGACTTCGTGCGCTTCGCAATCCCCAAACCGAAAGTTTCCGGAAACACGATCAAAGGCATCGTTTTGCGCGTGGATAATTTTGGCAACCTGATTACAAATTTGACGGCGGAGGATGTGCCCGCGCTGACTGTGCCGGATGGGAAATTTACAATTCGCGTCGGAAATGCAGCGGTGACGAAAATCGTGCCGACTTTTGCGCAAGGCGCGGCGGGTGAGACGTTCGCAATTCTCGGATCGAGCGGATACGTCGAGATTTGCGTGAATAAAGGCAGCGCTGCTCGGGTGGTAGGGGCTGGACGCGGGGCGGAAGTAACTGTCGAATTGGGATAACAGCGGCAAAGAAACTTGCGAGCGCTAGTACGGTGTCGGGGATACTAATTGCTTGCTGCCTTGACCTCAGGGGCTAAAGCCCCCCTAGTTTCGGAGCGTTAATGTCGGAGCTGAAGCTCCGACCCCCTGAAAAGCAAAACTGTCTTGCCTCGGAATAAATCCTCAGCGGGCTAGAGTGGTAACGATCAAGTAGGCGCGCATGCGCGGGTCCATCCAGTCGCGAAGCGCGTCGCCGAGAAGATTGAACGCGAGGACGGCGGTCATCACGGCCAGCGCTGGGAAAATTACGAGATGCGGCGCGTCGAAGAGATGGCCGCGTGCGTCATTTAGCATAGCGCCCCAGCTGGGCATCGGCGCAAGAACTCCCACACCCAGAAAACTTAAGGTGGATTCGGCGAGAATTGCGCCGGCCATGGCGATAGTCGCTTGCACGAGGACCGGCTGCAAAATATTCGGCAGCAAGTGGCGGATTAGGATGCGAGCGTCGGACGCACCCACCGAGCGAGCTGCGAGGACGTACTCCATTTCTTTGGCTTGCAGAATTTGGGCGCGAGCGAGACGCGCGTAACCGGCCCAACCGGTGACAACGAGCGCGAGAATCACTTTGCCCAGGCCCGGACCCAGAAAAGCGGCGAACGCGATGGCCAGGAGAATCCCGGGAAAGGAAAGAAAAGCGTTAATCAGAACTATATTTATGAGGCGGTCGAGCCAGCCGCCAAAATATCCTGCAAGGGCGCCGATGGCGAGCCCCACGATTCCCGCGCCTAGCACCACGCTTACACTGACGATCATCGAGACGCGCGCGCCGTAAATGATGCGCGAAAGAATGTCGCGGCCAAGCTCGTCGGTTCCCATCCAGTGCGCGAGGCTGGGCGCCTCGAGACGCGCGGGGAGATTTTGCGCCGTGGGGCTGGCGGGAGCGATCCACGGAGCTCCCAGCGCGATGATGACGAGGAATAGAGTCAACGCCACGCCCCAGCGTCCCGGGCCGCTCTGGCGAAGGAAATCGCGCAGGCCGTTCATTCGAATCGCACCCGCGGGTCCGCCAACGCGTAAACCAAATCGGTCAGCAAGTTCACGAAAACGTAAGACACGGCAATCATCAGAATGCAACCCTGCAACAAAGGGTAATCGCGCGCGCCGATGGCTTGAACGGCAAGGCGTCCGATTCCAGGCCAGGAAAAAATGGATTCGGTGACGATGGTTCCCGCGAGCAGCGTACCGAACTGCAATCCGAGAATGGTGATAATCGGAATTAGCGCGTTGCGGAAAGCGTGGCGGAAAAGAACGGCGGATTCAGAGAGTCCTTTTGCGCGCGCGGTACGGACGTAGTCGCTCGAGAGCTCTTCAATCACCGAGGTGCGCACCATGCGGGTGAGAATAGCGGCCAGCGCTGCGCCCAGAGTAAACGCGGGAAGAATCAGATGCGCGAGACCGCCGCGACCGGAAACGGGAAGCCAACCGAGGATTACGGAGAAGACGAGAATCAGCACAGGGCCGAGCGCGAAATTCGGTACGGAAAGCCCAAACAAAGTGAAAACGCCGACGGCGTGATCAGCCGACGTTCCACGACGTTGCGCAGCGAACAATCCCGCGGGAATTCCGATTCCGACGCAGACGAGCAACGCTACAAAAGCGAGTTCGAGCGTGGCGGGATAATGCGAAATCACAACCTGCAGCACGGGTTGTTGAAAGCGAAATGATTCACCCAGGTTGCCGTGCGCGATTCCCGCGAGGTAGCGCCCGTATTGCACCGGAAGAGGCAGGTCGAGGCCGAGCGTATGGCGAAGCTGCTGCAAGTCGTCCGCGCGCGCACCTTCGCCCAACATTTGCGCCACGGGATCGCCCGGAACGATGTGCGCCAGCATAAAAACCATGGTGAGAATAAGCCAGAGCGCAGGGAGAGCGAGCAAGAGCCGGAATGAGAGATAGCGGATCATTTTCCGCGACGCGCTTTCGCCGCGACTTTCTTTTCGGCGGGCGGCTCCGGAGCCGCTTCCGGGGATGCGGTGAACGTATTTTTCTGCTCGGCGGCTTGCACTGCGGGCGTTCCGATGGCGGGCGCTGTTGCACTCGCAGCCGCGGCGTTCGCGGCCGGTACGCTCAACGATTTGATTTTAACGCGCGACACGCGGCGATGTTCCATTTCCATCACGGTGAAACGAAAGCCATCCGCTTCGAAGCTTTCTCCACCGCGCGGGATGAAGCCGAGCCGGTTCAGGACGAAGCCGCCGATCGTTTCGTAGGAAGGATCGTCGGGCAGAATGATGTTGTATTGCGTCTCCAGGTCGCGGACATTTATCGCGGCGTCAAAAATCATTCCGCCGTCGGGCAAAAGCAGCGGGTGCTCGACCACATCAAACTCATCGTGAATCTCGCCGACCATTTGCTCGAGAATGTCCTCCAGCGTGGCAAGCCCTAGAATGCTGCCGAATTCGTCGACCACCATCGCGAGGCCGGTGCGGCGCGAGCGGAACTCAACTAAAAGTTCGCTGACAGGCTTCGTCTCCGGGACGATCAGGACGTCGCGCAGCATGCTTCGGAGCTGGAATTCCATGGCGGGGAGATGATCTTCGGCGCGGCGCGCGCGATCGAGCAGAACCCAAATCATGTCCTTGATGTGCACGAAGCCGAGGAGATGATCGAGCGAACCTTCATACACTGGGATGCGCGATCGCTGCGTCGTGGCAAACATCCTCATCGTGTCTTCGACGTTGGCTTCGGCGGGGAGAGCATGCACGTCAGGACGCGGCACCATCACTTCGCGCACCTGCACCTGGTGCAACTCCATGGCAGCTTGTATGAATTTCACTTCGGCCGCGGGCAGCAAGCCACGATCCTGGGCCTGCTGGATCATCACTTGCAGCTCCTCGGTAGAACGTACCAGCGTGTGGCTGTGAGGAGATACGATGCCCAGCGCGCCAACTATTTTTTCGGCGAAGCCGTCCAGCAGATCGATGGCCCAGCGAAACGTATTCAAGAACCAGTGAAACGGGCGCGCGATAATCAACGCAACACGTTCGGCACGCGCAAGGCTCAGGCTTTTCGGAACCAGCTCGCCCAAAACTACCTGCAGTACCGTGAGCAGTCCGAAGGCGATGACGAGGGCCACGCCGTGCGCGACCAAGCCGGCCCATGGCCGCGGAATCGCTTCGACCAGCGGACTTAGAATTCCCGCCAGCGTGATTTCGCCGAGATATCCCAGCGAAAGACTGGCGAGCGTGATTCCAACCTGCACGCCCGAAACTACGCGGCTGAGGTCGCTCAGAAGCCCTTCAACGACTTTGGCGCGCGCGTCGCCCTTTTCAACGAGCTGGCGGACACGAGACTGACGCACAGCTACGAGAGAAAACTCGGCGGCAGCGAAAAATGCGTTCACCCCTACGAGAGCGAGGACGGCGAAGAGGTGCAGGGCTACCATGCGGGTGCGTCCTCAATAATCAGACGCGCAGGTCGCATGCACGCGTTGCGCAGAGCGACACTCGCGCACGAGCTGGATAATGGAGGAACGGATGAGCCAGCCATCATTCGGAATTTTACCAAGACCCGCGACTCAACGGGAGAAATCCGAACTTCGGTGCGCCATCCCCGACATCCCTTACGAGGCCTTGTTGGGGTTCTGGGACGTGCGCTAGAATGCTGCTTGGCGAAAACGTCAAAACGCGCTTTTAGTGCAGAGCGACCGAGGAAGAATGAGTCCCGTGCCGAATAAAGCAGCACCCGCATCCGCAGGGCCATCGCCCAAAGGCGATTTCGAAAAGTCGCTTGCGCGGCTGGAAGAGGTTGTGAAGCGCATGGAAGGTCCCGACTTATCTCTCGACGAAGCCATGAAACTTTTCGAAGAAGGCGTGACGCTTTCGCGCGAATGCCAGAAGCAACTCGAAGAGGCCGAAGGCCGCGTGGAAATTCTGCTGAAGAAAGCGGACGGGAAAATCGTGGCTGAGGCGTTCAACACGGACAACAGTCCGTCTCATAAGGCATAATTTGCCTGCGTTCTTCAATCCATTGTCCAGCATCGCGACGGGAATCGCATGAGCGCGCCGGATTTTTTCCAGCAGGACCATGCCGCGATTGAGGCCGGACTCGAAAAGCTTTTGCCGGCCGCTTCCACGCCGCCAGCGTCCATTCACACCGCCATGCGCTACAGCGTTTTCGCCGGGGGCAAACGCATTCGCCCGATCCTGTGCTACGAATCCGCAAAACTCTTTGCTGCGGATCCGGCCGGAGCAATCCCCGTCGGCTGCGCGTTGGAGTTCATTCATACGTACTCGCTGATCCATGACGATTTGCCCGCGCTCGACAACGATGATCTTCGCCGTGGAAAACCGACGAATCATAAAGTGTTCGGCGAAGCCATTGCCATCCTCGCCGGCGATGCCCTATTGACGCTCGCATTTCAAACGCTTGCAAATGCGGCAATCGAGCCCGCGCGGCGCGTCCGCGTGATTTCTGAAATCGCCGCCGCTGCGGGAACGGTGAATGGAATGGTCGGCGGGCAGGTGGCAGACATCGAAGCGGAAAAAAAAGCCGCGGACGCTGCCATGCTGGAATATATCCACCGCTCGAAGACAGCGGCTTTGATTTGCGGCTCCATCGTGGCAGGCGCAATCGCAGGCGGCGCTGGAGATGAAGACGTCGCGCGGCTTCGGCGTTTCGGTGAACAAATCGGGTGGGCGTTTCAAGTGGTGGACGACATCCTGGATGTCTCGGAATCTTCCGCGTCACTAGGGAAAACGGCGGGCAAGGATCAAGCGCAGCAGAAAGCGACCTATCCGGCGCTGTACGGCCTGGAAAAATCACGCGCGATTGCCTCGGAACTCGAAACCAAAGCTTTGCGTGAGCTGGATTATTACCGCGAACGGGCGACGCGACTTCGCGAGGTCGCGCAATTCCTGGTCGCACGCCGCAATTAAGTCCGGCGCTGAAGAGCCGCTTATGAAATCCCCCCCAACGCGCCACAACGCCGCGACCGACACTACACAGAAACGCACCCGGCCCGGAAAATCGCGTCTCGATGTATTGATTGCCGAACGCGGCCTGGCGCCCTCGCGCGAAAGAGCGCAAGCTTTGCTTCTCGCCGGAAATATAC
>JBAVQA010000345.1:0-6271 GCA_049693595.1 Candidatus Acidiferrales bacterium
CCGCAAGTTCGCGATAGGTGAGCCAGCGGTTTCCTTCAGAAGTTTTCCGCCGCCACGATCCCGCGTGCAGCTCGTACACCGTCATCGGCGAATGCAGCCAGTCTCGCCCCGCGCGCGCTTTCATCCACGCGGCATCTTTCCATTCATAATTCTCGATGTTGCAAACCACCGACGCGCTTTTCGGCCGCAACTCCGCCGCAAATCCGTACGGGTCGGCTTTCAGCCGCACAAAATTCCCGATGCGCGAACGTATCTCGAATTTATACAGCGCGCCTTCGCCTAGCCCGGGAATAAAAAGCTCCCAGATTCCGCTCGCGCCGCGATTGCGCATGGTGTGTACGCGCCCGTCCCAATAATTGAAATCCCCGACGACGCTCACTCGTTGCGCGTTCGGCGCCCACACTCCAAAATGCACGCCTCGCACTCCGTCGATTTCCCGCACATGCGCGCCCTGCTTTTCGTACTTCAGGTAATGCGTGCCTTCGCCCGAAAGATACAAGTCGTAGTCGGTCAGCAGCGGCGGGAACGCGTAAGGATCGTAATCCTCCCACGTATTTCCATCAGTGAAACGAAATCGCAATCGATACGCATTCGGCGCCAGCGCTTCACCCTCGCGCAAAGTACCCGCACTCGGATTTGCGCTCGCCTCGAACGCCCCGTCCCGATGAATTTGCGTCATCGCCTGCTGCTCCGGTTTTCCGCGCCACACTAGGTTCGCTTCCGTTGCTCCAGGCCGGAATGCGCGAACCACGAGCGCGCGCTTCCCCTCGCGTTCGATCCAGTGCGGCCCCAGAATCAGCGACGCATCCGAGTCCTCGCCCCGCACGATACGTTCTATCTCCTCGCGCAAGTTCGCGCTCGCAGTCTTCACTCCCTCCGGTTGTTTGTTTTTTTCGTCCATGCAGTCGCGAATCCTGCTTTACAACGTCGAGCCATCATCTTACCGGAGCGCATCGCCCGCGCCAAACCTCTCGCTGCGCGCGGTTATCAGAAGCTACGTCACCACTGCTGAGCCGTCAGCGCGCCGAGAGCAATCAATATCGCGATCGTCACAACGTCAAAGATCATATGCAGCGTATTCGGCCTGATGCCATTGCGCTCGGGCAGGAGACTGTGTGTCGTTCCGTACATCACTTCATAGCGCGCTGCGAGTTCTGGATCCGAGCGAAAGAGGTATGGAATCCACCACGCCTTCAACGAGCCGAAGCACGCAAGCCCATAGGTGATCCAAAGCCACCAGAGGAGCCAGTCCGGGTAGCGTCTGCCAAAGTGGAAGGCGCTGCCGGCCAGTCCGATCGCAACCGGAGTGAAGTTGACGAGCGTGGTAATCAGAAGTTTGCTGCCTGGGAACGCTGCGCGCGCGCCTTTCACGTCATTCAGCTTTCCGAGTGGAATCCAATTGTGCAACGCCACGAACAGCACGACAAAACATTGAAGCGCAACCAATGCGCCCTGGATCACGGTATTCATCACGGCAGATTATACGGCACCGCCCGTGCCTCAGCCTGTCTAAGGCATCGTTTTCGCGCGAAGCCCTGATGAACGCACTCATCGGAATCTCATCCACGGTCGCTGGACTTGCCGGAAATTCCTAGGTACGCTACCGGGCACCCGGGGCGCACGGCGGGGGCAATTCACCGAAGGAGTTCCATCATGAGAAACATTTCTCGCTCCATACTCTTCCTCGTCGCGCTGGTTGTGTTCTTCGGCGCAAGCGCAACCACAGTCCGCGCGCAAGACGCCGCCGCGAAAAAAACTAAAACTCCGAGCGAAGCCGTCCTCGAATCCTGGAATGCCATCGGCGTTCGCCTCATCACCATGGCCCAGGACTGGCCCGAAGACAAATACACCTACAAACTCACTCCCGACGTCCGCACTTTCCAGCAAGTTCTCCTGCACGTTGCCGGCTCGAACTATGATTTCTTAAACCACGTCGCCGGCTCAAAGCTCGGTGAAGCTGCAAACGATCCCGCAGTCGCCAATTATAAAACCAAGGCCGAGACCGTCGCGTACCTCAAGAAATCCGTCACCGACGGCGCCGCGCTGATTCAAAAGGAAGGCGATGCGGGCGTCCTCAAGCATCTCGATTATTGGATCGGCTACGTCGAGCACATGGGCGAACACTATGGCCAGCTCGTCGCCTACTACCGCGCCAATAACCAAGTGCCGCCCGAATCGCGCCCAAAGAAATGACGATCCGATAAGGATCGTCATCCTGCTTGCCCTGACGCAGGAAGGGAGCGGTTCACGCGAGGGATTTGCTTTTGTAATTTGATTTCGCCACGATAAGGTTCTAAATCAAAAGACCTGTCCAAGCTACGGCCTGGACAGGTCCCCATGGAACGACACGATGAATACGGAAGCGATGCACAAGGCTTTGGCGGGTTCGCAGGCCGGAAAGCTCACTTTTCCTGAAGTAGTGGGGATGCTCATCGGCGCCGGGGTCGAATCCTACTTCGCCGACTTGCTTCGCGGCGAGGAAACCTTTTACACCACGGATGGCGAGACGCACCGTGAGCAAATGACCCTTCAGCCCACGAAAATCGCCCTCGATTTCTCGCAGCCCGCACTCGTCGCCGCCATCCGCGGCGCGCAAGCCGACCAGATCCGCTACCCCGAGTTTGTAAAGCAGGCCGCTGCTGCGGGCACCATCGGCTACTGGGCTTTCTTAACCGGCAAAAAAGTAATTTACTTCGGCCGCAAGGGCGAATTGCACGTAGAAGAGTTTCCCCGCCCGAAATCGTGAAGCTCCCGGCCGGTTCAGAATTTCAAGACGCTCAGCGTCCGGCCGATTTCATCGTTGCTCGCCCTGAAGCCGCCGCGGCGAGGTGTGTTTGCGGCGCGCTAGCGCAAGAGCCTGTCGGCGCCGAAGACCAGCCCAAGCGTCAAGAACGCGATGACCACCTCTCCAATCGCGCCCACAAAGAATGGACGCCAGCCTTGCTTGCCTAGTTCGCCGATGTTGGTGCGCAATCCCACTCCCGCGAATGTCAGCAGAAATGCCCAACGCGAAAGGTTGGCCAGACTCACCAGTTGATCTTTGCTGAAAACGTGCGCCGTGGCGATTCCCGAAATCAGCAGGAAGCCCAGCACGAACTTCGGAAATTTTTGCCACAAGAACGCGGCCTTGTTGCTGACCTCTTCGCCTTTTTCTTTGCGCGCCCAATGAATCGCGTACCCCAAAACCACAAATCCGATCATCGCGTTGCGCGCAGTCTTTGCCAGCACGGCTACTTTTCCCGCAGCATCTGAATACAGTGCTCCGGCCGCGACCGCTTCGGCCGTGTTGTCCACACCCAGGCCGGCCCACAATCCGTAGCTTTGATCGCCGAGGTGCAGCCAGTGTCCGACGAGCGGAAAAATAAATAGACTGACCGCGCCGAGCGAAAGTATCGCCGCGATTGCGTACGAAGCGTCTTCGTCGTCTGCGTCAATTGCGCCTTTAGTCGCGATGATCGCTGAAACTCCGCAGATCGAAGACCCTACCGCCAGCAGCGTGGTCAACTTCGGCTTCAATCCGAACGCCCGTCCCAACGCGGTCATGAACGCAAGCGACGCCGCAATTTCAACCGCCACGAGAACGAGGCTCACGCCGCCCAGCTTCACCACATCGCCCAGCAGGAAACGGGAGCCCAGCAGCACGATTCCCGTTTTCAGCCAGAATTCGTAGGTAGCGATTCCAGCCTGGAACAATTTCGGGACGCCCACTGTATTCGCAATCAGCAACCCAATCACGATCGCCCACAGCACGTACTCGATATTCGGCAGCGTCAGATGATGCGCCTTGCCGTACGTCGCAATCGACCGCTCGATGATTTTTCCCGCATAGCCCACCGCAGTCAGCAACAGCAGGCCGGGGATCAATCGAACGCCTTGCTTCCAAAATCCTTCGGAAACGGGTCGTGCCACCGCAATCGCGCTGCTCATGCTGTTCCCTCCAAGAAATTTGTGACGCTGTCGTGCGATCGCTCAACGCTAGGTGCGCGCTACCAGGGAATGTGTTTGATCCACCCGATCCAGATCGCTCCCGAAAGTGCGAGCGCCAGAATCACTGCCCAACTGTCCAGAGAAAACACCGGCGTGGCCTTTGTCGCTTTGCTGTTTTTTTCCTCACTCATGTTCGAGCCTCCTTGTTTGCATCTCCTGGAAAATCCGCCCTGTAAAAACAAAAAGCCCGCTCAACAGCTTGGCTGTCGGCGGGCCTGAAATCCGGTCTAGGTTTAGAGTATTGCTAAACTATTCGGATCGCACCCCGCCCCAAGCATCGCGTTGACAACAACACGGCGAGCAAGCTCGGAACTGGGTGCTGCAATCCATCGGCAAAAATCCTATCCTAGGTAGATGCATCCGCAAAGCAAAAGATTCGCTCGAATTGACGACCCGCCGAGGATCGCCATCCTGTTTACCCTGACGTACGTTCCACTCCCAAGAGCGGTTTTCCTTTTCGATTTTTCGCGGTGTATTGCCGCTCTAAGCTACTTCTCAGCCAGCTTGCGGCCTGCGTTCAGGCTGTCAAAATTCAGAATGGTGTTGAGGAGGAGCGAATACGTTCCACGCGTTTCCCCCCGGTACAGTGGATTGATGGAGAACAGGATGACGTGGCCAGTTCCCGTGGGCACATCCACAACGGCAGGATGCTGTGCGATTTCATCGCCACCTTCGACGAGTCCCGAAATGGGCAGATCCTTGGTGTCCGCGTAGCGGAAGATCACCCGCGCGCGATCCGCGGGAGGAATCATGCGGAAATTGTTGTACCTCTGTTCGTCCGTGATCGGCGGCGCTTCCCAGAGTTCAGGCTTCGGCTCCTCGGGAACTTCTACGCCAGGGCGACCAATCGTGAAATCCGGATCGTCCATGGTCCCGCGGCCGGTGGGGCGCGTATGCGTCTCGACGCCCAGTCGCCGCGGGCCGCGTCCACCGGAAATGTTGTTTAGCGAAAATATCGGCCCGTTGTCGCAATAGGCGGAAAGCTTTTCATCGTAGCCGTACGCGATAGGGCTTGCGGCGTCAACGAGCCTGGTACCGACCACGGAGCCGACAATCTTCATCTTCTGCGCGTTGCCGACGCTCACGCCCACGGCGAGCCCAATGGAAAGTGCGAACTGCGAAGTGTCTGTCGCGGTCACAAGAACACCGCCCTTTTCCACAAACGATTGAAGATGTTCCACTCCTTCCCAGCCAAGTCCTGGCCGCATGTCGTCTGTCGAATCGTTTTCGCCGACAAGGTTCGGCGTTTCCGGCGTGTTCTTCCAAGGCAGCGGGTTCCCCCAAGCGCTCGGCAGGCCGTTGATGATGGCGGTCGCGCTCGAGGTGCCCACCGGTGGAAACAGAATGACGTCGTACTTTGCGTTCAAGTCGCTGGTGCTGGCGACAATCTGCGTGCTGATCAAGTCATAAGGGATGCCGAGATTGTCGAGCGCGACGCGCCACCAGCCGGCTCCCTGCGTACTGAGCCAGGTGTGAACGAGCGCCACGCGCGCGGCGCGCACCGGATGCGTCTTCACCGACGGCATTGAGGAGATAGGACCCGCCTGCAAACCCAGTTCGGAAACGACATCATTAAGCTGCGCGCGGGTGATGTTGCGAAGGAGAAAAGTTCCCCGGCTGAACTTCTTTCCGCCGCTTTCGAACGGCTCCTCGGCGGCTTCGATCGAAGCGTCATGCAATTTGTAACGCAACGTCGCCAATGAAGGCTCTGCGTTGTTGTTGATCGCATAGATCGCGCCTTCTCCCCTCACGCCTCCGGGCGCGCGAATTCCTTTCACCCGCTCCATCGAAACATCGAGGACTTTAGGATCGATGCTCCGCGTCACTTGCACGCCGAATAGCTCGCCAAACGTCCAGCCGGTATCGTCATACGGCGTCTTCTGCGGATCGTCCGGGCTCCAATATTGATGATCGAGCAGCGCGTCGGCGATTCGCGAGTAGGGCTGGTCCATGCGAACGATATAGCTGCCCGCGGGAAAGTCCCGAGTCGTCGGAGCGGGAGGCGGAGCGGGTGCCGGAGCCGGTGTGCCGGCCGGAGTTGGTGCGCCCGCGGTCGCTGCTTTTTCTTTGTCATCCTGCTTCGGTTTCGCAGGTTTTTTTACTGGAAGCTTTATGGTGAAAGCCGCCGTCGCGCGTGAAATTTCCACACCTTGTTTTTGCAGCACGCGAAGCAGCTCGGCTTGCGAGTCCGTCCGCGGATCGTCGGCAGGCAAAATGTACGCGACCGGCCCCTCTGCGGTAGGCTTCGTCACCGAGCGTTTCGCCTTCAGGTAAAAATTCTTCA
>JBAVQA010000346.1:0-15963 GCA_049693595.1 Candidatus Acidiferrales bacterium
CAGGCTGCCGTAACTGGCGGGCTTGCTGAAGCGTTCGTCAGCGACAGATTCAAGGTGACCTCGTGGTTGACCGTGATCGCCGGCCTGCGCCAATCGCACTTTGACTCTCCCTCAGTCGGAACTGAGCCGGAAATTGTAGAGAACGCTACGGACCCTCGCGTCGGAGTCGCCATCAGAGTCCCGCGGCTGAACTGGGTGTTTCGCGGGTTTTACGGCGAGTTTTACCAGCCCCCTCCACTATTGACCGCCACCGGCTCACTGCTCGGTCTGGCCAACAGCCAAAATTTTACTTTCGCTCCCCTTCGCGGCGAGCGGGATATAGAGTATCAGTTCGGCGTCACGATTCCCTATCACGGATGGGCTCTCGACGCCGATACTTTTCAAACTCGGGCAAGGAATTGGCTCGATCATAACAACGTCGGAAGCTCAAATATCTTCTGGCCGATTACCTGGGATCACGCACTGATTCAAAGCTGGGAACTCACACTACGGTCGCCCCGCCTCTGGCATCGTGGCCAGTTTCACTTGGCCTATTCGAATCAAATCGCACAGGCAAGCTCACCCATCACGGGAGGCTTGATCTGCCCCGCTGGTAACCCGTCATGCCCTTTGCTTATACCTCCCGGATTGTCACCCGTGGACCACGACCAAAGAAACACATTGAATGTGGGCTTCAATGCAGCTCTTCCCTGGCACTCGTTCGCGTCGACGAATGTCTATTACGGCTCGGGTTTCACCAACGGCTTTCCAGGAGCACCATTTCCCGGGAGCAATCTGCCGCAGCACACCACATTTGACGTTTCCGTGGGGAAAAGCTTCGGCGAGAAATATACCGTGTCGTTAACCGCGCTGAACGTGGCAAACCGTCGCGTAGAGTTGGACAACAGCCTCACGTTTGGCGGTTTCCACTACAATGATCCCCGGCAACTCTACGTCGAGTTTCGCTATCGGTTTCATTACTGAGGTTCCGGCAATCTGCTTGTCGTTTTTGAGCTGAAGGAGGCCGGGTTGCGGCTTGAAACTAGTTCTCTCGATCGAGGATAAAATCGGGGACGGCGAGCAGCGCGCGCCGGTATTCCGTATCGGGTAATTCGCTCAAACTTTCTTTCGCCCGCGAAACGTACTCGCGCGCCAGCTTTGCAGAACGCTCGAGCGCGCCCGTTTCTTTCACCAGCCGTGTGATCTGCTCCGGCCGCACGCTCTGAAAATCCCGCTCCTCCAAAACTTTTGCCACCAACTTCCGCGCGTCTCCATTGGAACGCAAATGCATGTGACCCGCGCCATCGCCGTTGCCTTCGACTGCAGCCGGCGCCGCGGCTTCCAGCGCAAAAATCAGCGGCAGCGTGACTTTCCCTTCCTTCAAATCGCTCAGCACCGGCTTGCCAAGTTTTTCCGGCGATGCCGTGAAGTCCAGCAAATCGTCCACCAACTGAAACGCCAGCCCCGCGTTGCGTCCATATTCCGCCAGCGCTTCTTCCACCGCTTTCGGCTGCTTGCCCAAAACAGCTCCCAGCCGCGAGCATCCGCTGAAGAGACAAGCCGTCTTGCGATACGCCAACTCCGTCGCCTCAGTTTCGTTCAGATCGATTCGCCCCAGCCGCGTAAGCTGCAACAATTCGCCCTCAACCATATTCTGTGTGAGATCGATCAGGATATCGAGAACCGCAAAATTTCTTTCGCGCAGCGCCATCTCGAACGACTGCATGTACAGCCAGTCGCCCGCCAGCACGCTCATGTGATTTCCCCAGCGCGCGTTCGCGCTCGGACGCCCGCGCCGCGTATTCGCCCCGTCGATCACATCATCGTGAATCAACGTAGCGCTGTGAATCATCTCGACCACCGCGCCCAACCGGATCGCGCTTTCGCCGCGGTACCCCGAAGCTCCGGCAGCCAGCAAAAGCAGCGCCGGACGCAGCCGCTTCCCGCCGCCCTCGCGCAAATAACTCGAAATTTCGCACACCGGTTCGATTGCCGCGCTATTCTGCGCCGCAATCTCCTGCTCAACGAGCGCCAGGTCTTCGCGCACTAAATCGAAGATCCCTTTGGCCATTTGGACCGCAAACGCCATTGCTCGTGTTTACCTTGGCTGCGCCGGAGAGGCCGGGGCGTCGAGCCTGAAAAATCGCCTAAAATTCGCAGCCGTCGTGGCCGCGATTTCTTCTGTGGTTGAGTTTCTCACATTAGCCAACGCTTGCGCTACCTCCACGACGTTTGCCGGCTCGTTTCGTTTTCCGCGCTTTCCCTGCGGCGGAAGAAACGGCGAATCCGTTTCCGTCAGCAAACGCTCCATCGGCAATTCTTTCGCCACGTCGCGCAGGTGCTGCATCTTCGGATAAGTCACGTTTCCCGCGAACGAAATCATGAACCCCATGTCGAGCCCGCGCTGCGCCTCCCCCAGCGCCCCCGTAAAGCAGTGGAGAATTCCGCCAAGCCCCGTCGGCTTCCAGTCCTGCTCCATCATCGCGAGGCAATCGTCCCACGCATCGCGGCAATGAATCACGATGGGCAGCTTCGCCTCGCGCGCCTGCCCCAGCTGACGCCGAAAAACCTGCTGCTGCACGTCGCGCGGTGAATGATCGTAATGATAGTCGAGCCCCATCTCGCCCCACGCGATCACGCGCGGATGCTTCGCCAGTTCATCCAGCCGCGCAAAATGTTCTTCGGTGGCAAGCTGCGCTTCATGCGGATGAATTCCAATCGTCGCGTAAATCCAGTCGTACTCTTCGGCAAACGGAATCGCCGCATTCAGCCGGTCCGGGCCAGTCCCGCTTCCAATCGCGAGCAATGTCCCCACGCCCGCGGCACGCGCCCTTTCCAGCATCGCCGCCCGATCCTCATCGAACTGCGGAAACTCCAAATGCGCATGTGAGTCGATAATTTCCATGGCAGTCTGTTGTCACAGCAAAAAAACTGTCATCCCGAGCGGAGCGTCGCGCTCTTTTTCTTTCCCTCCGCGCAGCGGAGGGCGCGATGCGCAGAGAGGGATCTGCTCTGCCTTCGCAGCGGCATGTTCAACCCGCTAGGAACCGCTCACTCGCCTGGCTCCCGCTTCAGACCGAAGCAGCTTCCAGCTCCACTGCATCTTAGGCGGTTCTCCAGGGGGTCGGAGCCCGCCTGCCGGCAGGCAGGCTTCAACCCCGACAAAAACGAGTTCGCGCGAAGCGCGTTCCTTTGCGCTGCTTCTCTCGCGGCAAGTCGTCGCTCTTCGCCTTCGGTTTGTGGGTCGCAGCTTTCAGCCGCGACATAAACAAGACGGCGCGAAGCGCCTACCTCTGCGCAGGTTCACCCGCAGCAAGTGTTCGAGTTCTGCGTGCGCGAGCGCCGCTCCCGGTCCAGCGCTATTTCACTTTCGCACCCGCCGATATGTCCTCCGCAAACGTACACAGCACCGCCTTCCCGTCCGACCTCGCCGACGCCGCCAGCAGCATCCCATTCGACTCCACCCCTCGCATCTTCCGCGGCGCAAGATTTGTCACCACGACAACTTTGCGCCCCACCAACTCCTCCGGCGCGTACGACGGAGCAATTCCCGCCAGCACTTGCCGCACTTCGTCGCCAATATCGACCATCACTTTGAGCAGCTTGTCCGCCCCGGCGACTTTCTCCGCCGACTTCACCACGCCAACGCGCAGCTCGACCTTCGCGAAATCCTCAATCCCGATTTTCGCCGGTACCGCAGGCGCTGGTGTTGCCGCCGTCGCCGCTGCACTTGTCCCGACCGCAGCCGATTGCCCGGCTCCCGGCGCTCCCGCAGGTATCGCCGCCGTTCCGGCCGCAGAAGTTCCAGCGCTAGCTCCCTCCGCCGGCTTGTTCGTTGTAGTCGTCGATGCGTCTGGCTGCGAACTGCCCGGATTCCGTATTTCATTTTCCATGGTTTCAATCCTCTCCAATGCTTCTTTTTTATCAACACGCGGAAAAACCCCTTCAGGCTTCCCGATTTTCGTTCCCGGTTTCAAGTCGCCCCATTTCAACTCATCGATTCGCACATCCGCGAGCCTTCCAGTTTGCCCAAGCTGCTCCCAAATCCTCTGAGTTGCGTCCGGGATTACGGGAAAGGCAAGCACAGCGATGAATCGAATCGACTCCGCAGCGACATACAGGACGCGCTCAAGTTCGTCTCGGCGCACAGGATCCGACGCGAGTGTCCACGGCTTTTCGACGACCAGATACTTGTCCGCACTTGCAACCAGCGCCCAGATGCTCTCAATCGCCCCGGCAAATCCAAAACCTTCATACGCTGCAAGGATGATCTGCACGCTCACGTCGGAGAATCGACCTAAGAACTGACGGTGATTCTCAGAAAATTGTTCGCCTACCACTCGTCCAGCCGGGATCACTCCGTCGCAGTAGTTCGCGATCATCGTCAGAACGCGGCTTGATAGATTCCCCAGCCCGTTCGCCAAGTCCGCGTTGTAACGCGTAATCAGCGCCTCTCTCGAAAAGTTTCCGTCCTGACCAAAAACAGTTTCTCGCAGAAGGTAATACCGCAGCGCATCATTCCCCAGCACCTTCACAATCGGCTCGGGATACGCCACGTTCCCCTTCGACTTGCTCATCTTTTCCTGCTCGAACAGCAGCCATCCGTGCGCAACGATCTGCTTCGGCAGTTCGATTCCCGCGGCCATCAGGAACGCCGGCCAGTAAACAGCGTGGAACCGGATAATCTCCTTGCCCATAGCGTGGATGTCAGCCGGCCAATATTTCTTGAATTCCGGGCCGTCATGCTCGCCATCCACAAATCCGATCCCGCT
This sequence comes from Candidatus Acidiferrales bacterium, assembly GCA_049693595.1. Lineage (GTDB taxonomy): Bacteria > Acidobacteriota > Terriglobia > Acidiferrales > UBA7541 > Palsa-295. The sequence continues at coordinate 4,752 of JBAVQA010000346.1, forward strand.
CATGTAACTCGTCAACGCGTCGTACCACACATAAAAGACGTGCTCCGGATCATCCGGCCACGGAATTCCCCACTTGACGGATTTTCGGCTGATGGAAATATCCTTCAGCCCGCTCTCAACGAAACTTTTTACTTCGTTAAAACGGAAGTCCGGGTACAGAAATTGAGGATTGCTCCGGTAAAGCTCGAGCAACTTCTGCTGGTAGGCCGAAAGCCGGAAAAAATAATTTTCCTCGGAGACAAGTTCTCCCGGTCGCCCGCAAATCTGGCAATCTGCCGGTTCCGGCGTATCGCTTACATAAAGATTGTCGTAGATGCAGTACCGGCCTTCATACTTCTTTTTGTAAATCGCGTCAGGCGAAACCCGCATCGTTCGCCGCACCAGATTCTGCACCGCGAGCGCATGACGCGGCTCGGTCGTGCGAATGAAACCAGTGGTCGTAATCCCCAACAGCTTCCACAAATCCCGAAAAATCTTCTCGTTCTTATCCACAAGCTGCTGCGGCGTCACCCCCGCCTTCTCCGCCGCCCGCTCGATGTTCACCCCGTGCTCGTCCGTCCCCGTAAGGTACGCCACGTCGTACCCGCACATCCGCTTGTAGCGCGCGATCACGTCGCACACAATCGTCGTATACGCCGACCCAACGTGCGGCCGCGAGTTCGCATAATAAATCGGCGTGGTGATGTAAAACTTAGGCTTCGACATTCTACTTGTGAGCTTCCTTCTGCTTTTGAAACTCAAACGACGCCGCGGCAATCACCTGTTTCAGCGGAATGCCCTTCTCCGCCGCCAGCCGCTGGCAATCTTCGTACTCCGGTGTGGCATTCAGCACCGAACCATTCATCCGCGAAATCTTCATGCGCACTTCGCCAAACGGAGTCGCGACCGGCACCAGCTCCCGGTCCAACACTTTCCGCCGCACATCGTACGTCCGCACTCCAATGGTTGTGGTCTCGCGAAAAACCAGATCGATCATCCGCGCCGTATGCGTCGCGTCGCAAAGAATCGTCAACAGCACCCCCGGCCGGTTTTTCTTCATCTGCACCGCGGTCGAAAACACGTCCAGCGCTCCCGCCGCCAGCGCCCGCTCCACAAAGTAGCCGTAAATCTGCGGGCTCATGTCATCAAGATTCGTCTCGATTACGCTCACGGGCGCGTCCCAATGCTCCCCCGCTTCGCTCACCGCATTTTCCCCGATCAGTATCCGCAGGACGTTCGCCTTCTCGATTAGATCGGCGCTTCCCGCTCCATAACCAACCGCCCGCAAAGTCATCTCCGGAATCTGCGCGTAACTGGTCGAAAGCGTGGTCGCTATCGCCGCGCCCGTCGGCGTCACGAGTTCGCGCGCGATCCCGCTCGTGTACATCGGCGCGCCTCGCAACAATTCCGCCGTAGCGGGCGCCGGCACCGGCAACAAAACGTGCGCCGTCTTCACCTGCCCCGCGCCCACATCCAACGCCGAGCAGGCAAACTCGTCGATCCCGAGCAGTTCGAACCCAACGGCTGCGCCAACGATGTCCACAATCGAATCCACCGCTCCCACTTCGTGGAAATGCACCTCTTCCACCGGCACGTTGTGAACTTTCGCTTCCGCTTCCGCCAGCCGCGTGAAAATTCTGCGCGTTCGATCCGCCGTCCGTGGCGCAAGCCCAGCCTTTTCAATTCTTCCCAGAATGACGGACAGCCCGCGATGATGATGCCCCTCGCTCGACTCAACCTTCACCTGCGTGGCAAAAATCGCTCCCCTCTTCACTTTCTCCGCCGAAATCGACCAGCCTTCCAGCCCCAGCTTGCGCAGCTCCGCCTCAATCGCGCGCAAGTCCGCCCCCGCATCGACCAGCGCCCCAAGCACCATGTCGCCGCTAATCCCTGAAAAACAATCGAAATACGCGATCCGTGCGCTCTTCATCTTCCCTTGGCCACTCGGGCGCAAATCATTGAAAAAACGATACTAGTCTGGCATCCACACGCTGTCAAATCTGCGTCCCGGTTGCAGCGCAGAAATCAAATGCTCACACGCACATGGTCTTGAATTCCCCCGAACGGCATGCTACCGTCGCTCGTGTTTAAAATTAAATTATCGACGATCGAGTACGGCGAAGCTGGGAAGTTGCTCACTCCCTCCCGCTGCAAATTCAAAGCCTCGTCACGCTTTTTAGCTTCGCAAACGCGAATATTAAATCGCCAAATTCCGGAAGTAGAACGCCTCGTAACCTACAGAAAACAAACGACGACGACTTGCTCAAATCGCCAAAAAATCACATTTTGCCCTGCGGGTTTTCGGCACGATTCCCCGGTCGTCGGCGGACTCTCCGCGCGAGAGGATGCTCGTGTATAAGACCGTCGAAAATCGTATCCGCAAAGCGCTGAAGCACCACATTCACGAGCGCTACAAAGTGGATGTGCCGGTCGTCCTCGAGCGCCCGCCGAAGCTGGCCATGGGCGAAGCCGCTTCCCCGCTGTGCTTCGAACTCGCTAAGCAGATGAGGAAGCCGCCGCGCGCGCTGGCGCAGGAGATTGCGAATTCGCTGAAGCCCGTCCAAGGGGTCGCGCGCATCGAAGTGGCCGGCGGAGGCTACCTGAATTTCTTTTTCGACCGCGCCAACTTTTTTCGCGCCGCTTGCGAAGAAGCCGGGCACGAATCCGCCTCGCCCGTCGCGAACGCCCCCAAAACCGTTGTCGAGCACACCAGCATCAATCCGAACAAAGCCGCGCATATCGGCCACGTTCGCAACGCAGTCCTGGGCGACACTTTCGCGCGTTTGTTGCGCCACGCTGGTCGCCGCGTCGAAGTCCAGAATTACATCGACAACACCGGTGTGCAGGTCGCTGACGTGGTTCTCGGCTTCCTCCATCTCGAAAAGAAATCGCTCGCCGAAGTGAAAGCGCTGGCCGCCGCGCCTAAATTTGACTACCTCTGCTGGGATCTCTACACCCGCGTGACACAATGGCTCGCGGAAGACAAATCGCGCCTCGCAATTCGCAATCAAACTTTGAAAGAAATTGAAGAGGGCCATGGCGACACCGCGAAAGCCGGCGAAGTGATCGCAACTGCCATCGTGCACTGCCATCTGCGCACGCTCGATCGCCTGGGCATCGATTTCGACCTTCTTTCGCAGGAAAGCGAAATTCTGCACCTGAAATTCTGGGATGCCGCGTTCAAAATGCTGAAGGAACGCAACGCAATTCAGCTCGCGACCTCAGGGAAAAACGCCGGCTGCTGGGTAATGCGACTTCCTTCCCAGCGCGACGCAGCCGAAGAATCGAAAGCCGCGGAAAATCCGGACGCCGCGACCGAGGAACCTCTCGAAGAAGCCGAGGCAAAAATCATCGTGCGCTCCACCGGAACCGTCACCTACGTCGGCAAAGACATCGCGCATCATCTTTGGAAATTCGGCCTGCTCGATCGCGATTTTCACTATCAGCGCTTTCACAAGCATCCCGACGGCCACGAAGCCTGGGTCACTTCCAGCGATCGCGACGATCCCGGCGCTCCTTCTTTCGGCCACGCGCACGACGTCTTCAACGTGATTGACTCGCGCCAGGCCTATCCGCAGCAAGTCGTTGTCGCAGGTTTGCGCGCGCTCGGATACGACGAGGAAGCCGACCACCTGAAGCATTTCGCCTACAACGTCGTTGCGCTTACGCCCCGCTGCGCGCAGGAAATGGGCTACGAAATTCCCGCGGAGGACGCCAAGAAGCAGTACGTTGATGTGAGCGGCCGCAAAGGCCAAGGCGTGAAGGCGGACGACCTGCTCGACCGCCTCGAAACCAGCGCGCGCGCGGAAGTGGATTCGCGCCACCCGGAATCGCCAGAAGCCGAACGCGCCGCAATCAGCCACGCCATCGCCATCGGAGCGCTGCGATATTTTCTGCTCCGTTTCACGCGCTCTACGGTCATCGCTTTTGATTTTGAAGACGCGCTGAGTTTTGAAGGAGAGACCGGCCCCTACGTTCAATATGCCGTGGTGCGTGTGAACGGAATTTTGCGCAAGGGCGCCGAGTTAGATCCCGACATCGGCGCGGAGAACTCCAAGAATATAGAGCGGCTGAAGAGCGGCGCTCTAGATGTCGCGCCCTTTCTCGCTGCGCCGGCAGGTGACGACCTCTGGGATATTATATTGCTAGCAGGTTCGCTGGACTCGCGAGTGGAATTCGCCATCTCAGCCCAAGAGCCGGCGATTCTCGCGCGTTTTGCGTTCGAACTAGCGCAAGCCTTCAACGTCTTCTACCACAAGCATCACATTCTCTCGGAGAAAGACGCCGAAAAGCGCGCCTTCCTCCTGCTGATCACAGCGCGGGTGCGCGAACAATTGGTCACCACGCTGGGCATCATGGGCATCACCGCCCCGGAAAAAATGTGATGAGCGCGGATCACAGTTTCAGCGCAAAATCCACGATCGACCGAATCGCAACGCCGGTCGGCCCCTTCGCGAGCCACGGACGCCCTTCGTCAACCCAGCACGTAGCCGCGATGTCCAGATGTATCCACGGAGTGTCCTCGGCAAATTCCTTGATGAACCACGCAGCTGTGATTGCTCCGCCGCCTTTGCCGGTACCGGTGTTGCGAATGTCTGCGATGTTGCTCTTGATCATCTCCTGGTACTCGTCGTCCATCGGCATGGGCCACATTTTTTCGCCGGCAGCCTTCGCGCTTTCCAAGAACTGGTCGAGGTATTCGCGCGGCGTGCCAAATGCGCCCACGTGTACGTTTGCCAGCGCCACTTGGATCGCTCCCGTTAGTGTGGCAGCGTCGATCAAGTGAGTGCAGCCAAGCTTCCGCGCGTAGCAAATACCGTCGGCGAGAATCAGCCGTCCTTCCGCGTCGGTGTTAATGACTTCAATCGTTTTTCCCGACATGGCCACTTGCACGTCGCCCGGTTTCTGCGCCCGGCCTCCGGGCATGTTTTCCGTCGCGGGAATCACCGCGATCACTGGCACGGCAGGCTTCAGCGCCGCAATCGCGCGCATAGCGCCGAGCATCGTCGCTCCGCCGCCCATGTCGTATTTCATCTTCTCCATGTTGTCTGCGGGCTTGATCGAGATACCGCCGGTGTCGAACGTAACCGCTTTGCCCACCAGCCCCAGAACTGGTCCGCCCGGCCGCGCGTTTTCCGGGGTGTATCTAAGGACGATCACGCGCGGAGGTTCCACGCTGCCTTGCGCCACGCCGAGGAGCGCTCCCATCTTCAGCTCAGAAATTTTGCGCTCGTCGAGAATTTCAACCGCAAGCCCCGTTTCTTTCGCCATGGCTTCGGCGCGTACCGCCAACATGCTGGGGGTAAGGCGGTTGGAAGGTTCGTTGATCAGATCGCGCGCGAAATTCTGCGACTCCGCCAGCACGCGGCCGTGCAAGATAGCGGCGGCAAGGTTGGCGCCCAGGCCGGCGTCAAAATTCGCGAGCGACACAGATTGGATTTCGCGGTTCGGCTTTTTGTCCGTGTGGTACTTGTTCGATTCGAAATCGGCAGCGATCAAACCTTCCACCACCGCTTGCGCTGCGTTCGGCCCGCGCTCGCCTTCCTGTGTGACGAACACGAATTTCTTTACTCCGTGCGATTTCAGGTAGCGCAGCGCCGTGCCGGCGATTTTTCGCAAATCCGAGGTTGCAAATTTGCCCGGCTTCCCCGCTCCCACCAGCAGCAGGCGCTGGGCCCCGAGCCCCGCAGGGAAATGAACGAAGACAAGTTCGAGCGCTTTGCCGGTCAGTTCCCCGCTCTCCACGAGCGAGGCAAGCTTGCCGTTCATGGCGCGGTCGATTTCGCCTCCCGCGCCTTCGAGCTTATTTTCCTGGTCAAAAACATAGGTAACGAGCGCATCGGTAGAAATAGAAGAAAACGGCTGAGTCTCCAATTGTATCTGCATGTTCCCCTTTTTAATTTATCGCCGTCGCGAGCGGAAGATCGCTTCGCTGGCCTCTCGTTTAGCTTCTTTTTGCCGTTCGGATTCCCGGCGATCGTGGAATTTCTTTCCTTTTGCCACCGCCAGTTCGCATTTCGCTATGCCGTCGCGGAAATAAATCTTTGTCGGCACCACGGTCATGCCCTTTTGCTGGGTTTGCACCAGGAGCCTTTCGATCTCACGCCGCTTAATCAGCAGCTTCCGCTTTCGAAGCGGGTCGTGGTTGCGAAAGCCGCCGGGCAGATACTCTGGAATGTGACAGTTTACCAGCCAAGCCTCGCCGCCGCGAATTTCGGCATAGGCATCCCGCAAAGTTCCTTTGCCCTCGCGAAGCGTTTTTACTTCGGTTCCAACCAGCACAAGCCCGGCTTCCAGGCTATCGAGAAGATGATAATTGTAGGAAGCGGCGCGATTCTGCGCAACAATTTTGACCCCTTCGTGTTGAGATTTGTTGGCGTTCGATTTCACGCCAACCATGATAGCCGCCGCAAGCAATGCGCCGCAAGTCGCAGATTTCGCCCGGTTTCACAAAAGAACGTATGATTTTTCACATTGCTTTGAGCGAAACCCACAGTTGATTCGTCTAATGTACTTACGCAGCACAACACGGACCATTTCTTGCTGCATCTTATAGCGGGTGCTAAACTTTATCGAGACACAGGGAACCCGCGCGGAGGAACCTTTTTGCGCCGATTAGGATATTTGTCACTCTTGCTGGTCGTGGCTTCGTTCGTGGCCGGCTGCCCAAAATCCGGTGCGGGTTCGGAATATAGTGCCGGCCGCAAGGCTGAGAATATTCAGGACTACGACACTGCGCTGGTTCACTTCGAACGAGCCCTGCGCGAAGACCCTGCGAACGCCGAGTATAAGCTCCGCACCGCGCAAATGCGCTATGAAGCCGCCGTGGCCCACGTCCAACAAGGCCAGGTAGCTAGCAAGCGGGGTGATCTCCAACTCGCACTGGGCGAATTCCAAAAAGCTCAGATGATCGACCCTTCTAATTCCGCGGCGGACCAAGAAGTAAAGCGAACCATAGACTTGATAGCGCAAAGCGAGGCGCAGAACCCGAAACCCGTCAATCCAGCGCCTCAAGAGGATGACCAGTTACTTTCGGGCCCTCCCGAGTTGAAGCCGCTTTCCCGCGAGCCAATCAATTTGAAGATGACGAATGATGCGCGCGTGGTGTACGAAACGGTTGCGAAGCTTGCAGGTTTGAGCGTGGTTTTCGATCCCGATCTTACTGCCAAGCGGATTACGATTGAGTTGCCGAACGTCACCCTGGAACAGAGCCTGGACACGGTAGCGCTCGCAAGCAAAACTTTCTGGAAGCCGGTCACACCGAGCGTGATTTTCGTCGCGCCGGACCAGCCGCAAAAGCGCAAGGATCTTGAGGACGAAGTCGTTAGAACGTTCTACCTGTCGAATACGATTACCCCGCAAGACTTGACCGAGATCGTGAATGGGTTGCGCCAACTGCTTGATTTGCACCGTCTGCAGCAAGTGAACGCGCAGAATGCAATCGTCATCCGTGACACGCCCGACAAGCTGGCGCTGGCGGCGAAGATCATCCGGGATATCGACAGGTCGAAACCTGAAGTTTTGATTCACATTCAGGTGATGACGGCAAGCAGAGACCGACTGCGTGACCTGGGCGTTCTTCCCGGCCAAAGCATCGCCGTCGCGTTCACTCCCCGGACAAGTCTTCAGCCAAACAACACGACCACTACCGGTACCGGCACGACTACGACGACGGGTACGACGACCACTACCCCCCAAGTGACGCTGAACTTATTGAAGCAAGTCGGTTTTCAGGATTGGAGCATCACACTGCCGGGGGCGCAGGCAAATGCAATTTTGACCGACAGCCAAACGAAAATTGTTCAGGATCCAGAAATACGCATAACCGATGGACAAAAAGCGACTCTGAAAATCGGTTCGCGCGTTCCAGTAGCAACGGGGAGCTTTCAGGCCGGCGTGGGAGTGGGCGTCACTGGCTCAGCGGGCGTCGTGAATCCATTGGTTAATACGCAATTTCAGTATATCGACGTGGGCGTAAACATTGAGGTGACACCTCGAGTGCATCCCGACGGCGAAATCAGCATGAAGCTGACGGTGGATGTTTCTCAAATCACCGGTACCAGCAACATCGGCGGAATCAATCAGCCGGTCATCGGCCAGAAAAAAGAGGAAGCTGACATTCGCTTGAAAGAGGGCGAGGTAAGCGTTCTTGGCGGGCTGATCGAGCGAACAGACACGAAGCTCGTCAACGGCATACCGGGGCTGGGAGAAATTCCGGCAATCCGCTACTTGTTTTCGGACAACAGCCACGAGGTTGAAGAAGACGAAACCTTAATCGTATTGACGCCTCACGTGATTCGGCTGCCGGCGTTTTCTGCGGCCAATCTCCGTTCGATGGCAGCGGGTACGGACTCGAACGTGCGCGTTTATCACGAAGATTCCGAAGTGATGCCCGAAGGTGGAGCGTCGCAACCGGCGGCGGCTGCAGCTGTTGCGCCCACTCCTGCGGCAGCTCCGGCCTTGGTGCCGGCCTCCGCGCCGCAAGCTGGAACTGCCGCTGCCCGGCTTCACTTCGAGCCTGCGGCGACCACGATGAAGACAGGTGACACCACGACGCTGGGCCTCGCGGTTTCAAATGTGAACGATCTTTACTCTATTCCTCTTCTGGTGCACTACAACCCGGCAGTGATCCAGGTGGAAGAAGTGCGCAACGGAGGATTCCTCTCCGGGGGCACTCAGGAGATCGCCATCGTGCAGGCGCCGGGATCGAAGCCGGGCGAGATAGTGGTGTCTGCCACGCGCCAGCCCAACACGCCGGGAATAAACGGCACTGGAACGCTATTGGGCTTCGTTATCCACGCCATCGCACCGGGCAATTCGTCACTTCAAATCTTGCAAGTGAATGCGCATGACTCCCAGCAGCGGACAATTCCGATGGTGTCCGGAGAAGCCACGATTCAGGTGCAGTGATCGAAATGATCGGGATTTTCAGCCTTCAAGTGCTTCGCCGATCCCAGCGGCCGCGCTTGTCAGCATCGGGAATATCCGGGCGTGCGCGTTCAACCGCCGCAGGCATGACGCTCATCGAGCTGATCCTTGCTTGTGCGATTCTTCTGATCTTGGCGACAGCGGCGATACCGCTGGCGCGTGTAACGGTGAAAAGGCACAAAGAGGATGCCCTTCGTTACGACCTGCGGCAAATGCGTGACGCTATCGATCGCTACAAGGATGCGGCTGACAAGGGGCAAATCCAAGTTCAAGCCGGCACCGAGGGATATCCGCCGGACTTGCAGACGTTGGTTCACGGCGTCGCGTTGACTGGAGTGACCGGCAAAAATATCCGGTTTCTCCGCAGAATTCCAATCGATCCAATGACGGGAACTCAAGACTGGGGCATGCGTGCTGTCCAGGACGATACCGATTCAGGTTCCTGGGGCGGCCAGGACGTCTTCGATGTATTCACTAAGTCATCGGGAACCGCGCTGAACGGAACCAAGTACTCGGACTGGTAAGCGCGGATAGGAGTCGGGTAATGATACGCTGGGATAAATGCAAAACGGATCGCGCGAGCGGCGGTTGGAAAGCGCAGCGCGGATTCACCATGATTGAGCTGATGGTTGTGATCGCAATCATCTTGATCCTCGCTACGATTGCCGCCGGAAACTATCAAAAATCCGTTGTGCGTGCTCGAGAAACGACGTTGCACACCGACCTGAGAGTCATGCGCGATGCAATTCAGCATTACACGGAAGATAAAGAAGCGGCGCCCAGTTCACTCGATGATCTGGTGAGCGCGCATTATATTGGGCAGATTCCGAACGATCCGATGACCGGTGCGAAAGACTGGGTCACATCTTCGGAAGATTTGGACGTGAGCCCGGAACAAAGCAGCTCGGGAATCACTGACGTGCATTCGTCTTCTGACAAGATATCGCCCTTCGAGAATGATCCTTACAGCTCGTGGTGAGCAATTGACGCTGGCTCTGGAATCCAGCGCCGATTTCGCGCGCGTCGATACGCGAAGTGCACAAAACTTATTAGTCGGGCTGATTTGACCGCATCGCGCACATCCGCTATCATGTTTTCGCGGGGTGGAGCAGCCTGGTAGCTCGTCGGGCTCATAACGCGCCAAACGCCAACCGGCTCTGCCGGATTCAAACGACTTAGCCCTTCGTCTCAGCCGTAAAAACCTCTCAAAACGGGATATTCTGGGCACTTAACGGGCACCAGATAATCACATGTTGTAACTTGCGCTAAGACAACGACAGCACGCGCAGCCGTCCGCCTAGAAGCCCTTAGGCGGCGCGGAAGCGCCCGCCACCCGCCTCGGTCCTTCTGGTTTTAAGAACGCCCGTCGGTACGCCTGTAGTACGATTTCCCTGATCTGCCGAGGCTGATAATGGAAAAAGCAGATGGACCTTGGACGCTGCCTGAAGACCTTGCCACGTTACACAACGTGGTTATCCACTACGGTGTTCACGTTCAAAAGGCGTCCGCAGCCCAACACGAAAAGACCGGTAACGGTCCGTTGAGTCACATGGCGCTGTCCCATCTTCACCGCATCGCAATTGTCAATCATCGTGCGACCAGGGCTTTGTGCGAAGCGGGTTGGACACCGACGACACCAACGATGATCCGCACCTTGTTGGACATACTCGTGAGTGCTTATGCAGTTGCTTCAAAGCCTGAAAACTCAGAGTACATGGGATTTAAGTATCTGGCCCATTCTTTCATTGAGGCTATATTTAACCCGGACTCCGCTCCCGAACTTGTCAATGCGGACACCGCGGAGGTGGACAAAGTTAGAAATCAACTTCAACCAGCCGATCTCAAGCGCGCTGATGATCTGATCGCAACATATAAAGTCAAGACACCGCCATATTGGTACTGGCCGGAGTTTCCCAACCCAGGCAGCGTCATCAAACAAAAGATGGCCAGGAATTGGGATCTATGGCACTTCTTCTGCGGCTCTACGCACGGTGCACTGATTGGGTCGTTAATGTTTAGCGACTTCCCCGATGACGCAGGCATAGACCCAGAGGAAAACCCTCGCAAGACTCGCAGCGCGATCGTATCGTCGTCGCGTTTGCTGCTCGACATTTCGTTCGCGCGGGGCCAATTTGAGGGAGTTGCAGACCTGAGAGAATACACAGAAATCGTAACGAAATACATCCTGCCTCAACAGGCAATAATTGAAAATCGAGTCACGGAGGCCCCGATGGAACCTAATCCCAAGGGCACGGTATTCGTCGAACTGATAGCCGAATTGATGGACTTGTTAAAGAACCCTAAC
>JBAVQA010000347.1:0-5965 GCA_049693595.1 Candidatus Acidiferrales bacterium
GTGCTCTATGAAATGGCCACCGGACGCCAGACATTTTCAGGGAATACTTCGGCCGTTATTTTCGACGCGATTCTGAACCGCACTCCCACTCCGCCCGCGCGGCTCAATCCGCGTCTTCCGGCGGAACTTTCCGCGATCATCATCAAGGCCATGGAAAAGAATCCCGAGGGCCGGTACCAGACCGCTGCCGGCATGCGCATCGACCTTACGCGACTGAAGCACGATTCCGATTCGGGGCGTACCGCGGCTCCGGCAGCGCGCGCGCAAAAATCGCTGGCCGTTCTCTATTTCGAAAATCTCAGCGGCGCCAAAGAAGATGAGTACTTTCGCGACGGGATGACCGAAGACATCATCACCGAGCTGCTGAAAATCAAAGGACTCCAGGTATTTCCGCGCGCCACAATTCTTCCGTATCGCGACAAACCCGCCACCGCGAAACAGATTGGTCAGGACCTGAATGCCGGATACATCCTGGGAGGCACGCTGCGCCGCGCCGGGAACCGCCTGCGCATCAACGCTCAACTGGTGGACGCCACCACCGATTTCCCCCTCTGGGCCGAACGTTACGACCGGGAATTGAAGGATGTGTTTGACGTGCAGGAGGAAATTGCCCGCAGCATCGCTCAGGCCTTGCGCATTACCCTTTCTCCTCAAGAAGAAAAGACCATGGCGCGCAAGCCGACGGAAAATCTGCAGGCCTACGACTACCTGCTCCGTGGCCGCAGCTACGCGCGACGCGAGAATCTTGAGTTCGCCATGCAGATGTTCGAACACGCCATCCGCCTTGATCCGGATTTTTCGCTCGCCCACGCCGGAATCGCACAAGTTTGCGGCATGCAATATGAGCTGCACGGTAAGGATCCCCGCTCCATCGAGAAAGGCACACTGGCGGCGGATCGTGCGATTGCGCTGGAACCGCAGCTTGCAGAAGCGCTGGCCGCACGGGCTCGAATCTTCTACGCGCAGAACAAATACGACGATGCCATCGAATGGGCTAAGCGAGCCGTCGATCGCAAGCCGGATTGCGAAGGCGCTTATAGCGTCCTGCTCCGCGCCTATTTCGCTTCGGGGCGATACCAGGACGCCGTCGAACTGTGCGATCGGGCCCTGGAAGCTGCCGGCGACGATTACAACCTCTATCCTCCGCTGGTGAATTGTTTCCAAGCGCTGGGAGACGCCGAAGCCTCGCGAAAGATGAGGGAAAAGGCCGTGGTCGCCCTCCAACAACAGATCGAACTGGTGCCCGAGGACGTGCGAGCACGCAGCTTGCTGGCCGTTCAATTTGGCGCGCTGAAGAGGGTCCGCGAAGCCGTCGCAGAATTGGAGAAAACTGTCGCCCTGCGCCCCAAGGACCCCAACACTCTTTACAACGCCGCATGCACCTACGGAATTGTCGAAATGAAAGAAGAGGCGCTGCTCATGTTCCGGCGCGCCGTCGAATCCGGATTCAGCAACCCGGACTGGGCCGCTCGCGACAGTGACCTGGCCTGCATCCACGACGATCCCGAGTTCAAGCGCATCATCAGCCAGGATCTGCACCGCGGCTGATTCACCCCCCGCTCCTCAGGCCTGAGTGCGTTTCCGATTGGCATCGACGCTAGCAACTCGGCCCTCGGATGTAACGTCGGAACCCTTGGAGATCAGTTCGTCGGTCAGCGAGCCTTCGCTCCCCGCGCCTATCTCCCCGGGTTTCGTAGGCTCGCGCTGCCATCTTCACGAAGCTTCGCGATTATTGATGTTGGCCCGCCACCTCTCGACAAGGTCATGTGCGGCCGAAGGCCACTCCGGAAACTCGAACCCGAAGCCGCTGGCGAGCAGACGGCCTGGGACGACACGGCGGCTCTTGAGAATCAGTTCGGTCTCGGTTCTCAGAAAGACGGCTCCCACTTCCAGCATCCATTTCGTCGCGGGCAATCCAACGGATATACCCCACGCTTGCCGCAGCGCGCGCATAAACATTCGGTTAGGTAAAGGCTCCGGTGCAGCAATATTGACGGGTCCATCAATCTCGTCGTGGATGATTAAGTATTCGATGGCACGCACAAAATCCGCTTCGTGAATCCAAGACACAAACTGCCTTCCGGATCCGGACGCTCCACCGAGTCCAAATCGCACTAGACGAAGCAACGTGTCAAAGATGCCGCCGCGATCCGGACTCATGATCATTGCTGAGCGAAGTGCAACCTTGCGCACCTGAGATGTCGAAGCCGAGAAGAAACTCTCCTCCCAAGCGAGAGCCACCTCAATGCTGAAACGCCACGTCGATGGTGCGTTTGGCTCGTGGCCCCCAAGCTCGCCCGTGCTTTCATCCATGGGACGGTCCAATGCATGACGATAAATAGTTGCCGTGCTCGCATTCATCCACAGCCGGGGCGGCCGCCCGAGTTGGCTAATCGCGCGACCAAGAAGTTTCGTGGTTTGAACTCTCGACTCTAGTATGCTTCGGCGATTAGCTGCGTTGTACCGACAGTTGACCGTCCGCCCGGCGAGATTAATAACGACATCCGCACCCTCCATCTCGTTGACCCAAGCGCCGAGACTCACTCCGTCCCAAGGCACAACACGCCAGGGTCCCGGAATTGTTCCGCGAGCGAAAACCACCACGGAATCACCTTGGGAGTGAAAATGCCTCGCGAGGACACGCCCTACTTGGCCGCTTCCACCGGCAAGCACGATTCGCCGTGGCGGCTTCACTTCATGGTTTTGTCCGGCAGACATAGCAGGCTTGCTAGCCGCCACTCGGGCCCGGCGCTGCAAAACCTTCTGCCGCCTGATCCACGGTGGGGAACATCTCGATCAGCGTGTCCAGCTTCGTCATTTTCAAACTGTATTGAATCATCGGTTGTTCAGTGGCTATCCGCAGCTTCCCGCCAACCCTCTTCAGCTTGGTCAAGCACCTTACCAGCGTTCCAATCGCCGCGCTGTCGATATGCGTTACGCCCGCCATGTCGAAAATCACTCGCGTCTCGCGCGCCGCGATGATCTCATCCAGTTCTTTCTCCAACCGCGCGCATTCCGCTCCAGCGTGAATGCTGCCTCTCATCTCCAGCGCAGCCATGCCGGGCTCCAAAGTTCGTTTTGAAAAGTGAACGATCACGACGCAGCGCCCCCCTCTCCCTCATACGGAAAATTCTGGATCAGCTTCACGCAATCTCCCAGCGCCGCAGCCAACGAATCGCCCCACCCGCATGGCACAAACGGAGCCGTCTTCTGGTTCACCTGCTTGTCCGCCTCGGCATAAAACCGCGCGCGCTGCCCCGGCGGCGCCACCGCGAACTCCTTCACCGTAATCCCAAACGTCACGTGCCCGTCCGTCTGCTGCTTCGCAATCGTGAACTGATGCACCCGCGTCAACATCTCCGCGGCGTGTGCGTGTATATATTCCCAATCGCTCATTCACTATTCCTCAATTTCTCCGCCGTATTGTGCTGCGGATACTAGGACACTGACCCACTCAAGTCAACGCCCCGCTCGGTAGCGGCGCAAAATGCTGCGCCCCCCGCAACGGAGGGCCGCATCGGTTTTCGTAGCGCTGGCGTCCCGCCGGCTCCTCTGACCTTCTCGCTCGTTCTGGCAAAGGACCAACAATTTTCTCGACTCCGTAGGGGCGCAGCATGCTGCGCCCGCCGCAAATGCTTCGCAAATTTCGTGGATGGCCAAACACTTTTCTCCGCCAATGCTTTTCAGGCGGTCGGAGCTTTAGCTCCGACAAAAAACGGCGGCGCGAAGCGCCCGCCCTTTCGCGGCGCAGTTTCCGCGAGTTCTCGATTTTGCCGTTCTCCAAACTAAGGCGCTACCCCCTCACTTCGCCGCCTGTCGCCTTCTCCCGTCTCACGCCCGTCAACGCAACCGCGGTCAACATCAACACTATCGGATCGATCGGATGCCGGTAACGCAGCGAAGCATGCGTCACGTAATACACTAGCGGGACCACTACCACGAACACCGCAGCCGGAATCACATACGGACTTCGCTTGCGCCACAGCATAACAATTCCAATCGCGCCGCCGATCGCCGTCACCAAATTCAACGCAAGGATCCCTCGAATCCACGCCGAATCCGCCTTCTCAAAATCCTCCACCGGACGAAATGACCCCACCCAAAAAGACATGAACCTCCATCTCGTCAGCCGCACCTCCAGCCGCTTGTGCGTCCTCATGAACTCACTCGCGAGTCTCCATTTCTCCTTCATGAACGCCGTCTCGCCAAGCTGCCCATATCGCCGCGCCTCGCCGTAACGCGTCACCCGCGCATTGACGTTCGGCGAACGGTCGTCGAACACCTCGTTGTTCCCAATCCACAGCTCGAATGGAAAGTTTGACCGCAACGGAATAAATCGGTGGAATTGTGCGTAGTTCCGCACAGTCCACGGAACGCAGCACAACATCGCGATCCCCAGCGCGGTCGCGGGCCTCGCGATTCCCCCGCTTGTTCCGCTTACGCGCACCTCGCGCCGCTCGCGGTAAGCCGCCCAGCCCAACAAGAACGGCAACGCCGTCGCGAGCGCCGGATTCGTCAGCAAAGTAAAGCCCCACAGAAATCCGTAAGCGCACCAATCGCGCATCCGCCGCGATTCGGCGAGCGCAAGCGTCGCCCACAAAATCCCCGCCGCAAGCAGCGCCGTCAGCGACGTATCCCATATCCACTGAAAGGGAATCACGATCGCGTTCGGAAAAACCGCCCACAACCAAGCCGCCACACTCGCCGTTCCAACTCCCGCGATTCGCCTGCCCGCAAAATAAATCGGCACGCAAGTCGCCGCCGAAAAAAGTATGTTCAACGCCGCCGCTGCGTAAAACGCGTGCAGCGTGAACACCCCGAACACGCAAAATATCCCCGCCACCATCAACGGATACACCGGCGCAAGCCACGCCGTCGCCCCCGTGTCGCTCCTCATCGGCGAGCTGTACCCTTTGCCTGTCGCCAGCGCCATCGCAATGTTCCCCGTCTCCTGCTCGAACGGCGCCGACGCCAGCGCCTCCGCCGAAATCTCGCGCACCTGCACGTATGCATACCCCACCCGGCACACAATCGCCACCGCCACGATCAGCCACAACGACCCCGCCGCCGCGATAATCTTCCGCTTCTCCAACTTCACTCCTTCGTTCCTGCCTTCAAACTGTCATCTCTGAGAGCGCGGCTGTCAAGCAATCGAGATCGGCTCTGCCTCGGGTTTAAATGTAGCGCCGGGGCCTTCAGCCCAGCAGCCTTTTTACCCAGGCACAAACTACGCTCGGTAATGCGTTCTTACAGTGGTGTACGTGTGGATTACGTGACGCGTAGGACACGCGTACCATTTACATCGGAGGAGCCAGAAGTAAAGATCTAACTTAGGAGAAACACCGTGAAATACCTGATTGCATCCGTAGTCTTCATCACCATATTGGCGGTTCCCGCAGCCAGAGCGCAACAAACCAATACTAACTGTACGCTTAACGGCAACACGGCGAACTGTACTTCGAACTCGACGCCGACGTTCCAGCAGAGTATGGATTCGTTTAACAAATCCATGCAGGCAACGGGAAATAACATCGCTGCCGCCAGGCAGGCAAATATGAACGCCAAGGTCAAAATCGAGTATTGCCACCAAAACCCTGGTGGTTCCGTCACCACTGACAGCGGCCAGATTAGAGGCTGTCTGGACGAGATTGCATACGTAAAGGCAGCGTGCGATGTGCGCAAGTGGAAGGGCCTGTGCGGCAAGGATTGGGCTTGGATTAAGACTTTTCAACCAGCCGCAAACACATCGCCTGCTGGGCAACAAGAACAAGCGGTTACTGTCCAAAGCACGCAAGGCACAAAAACCGCAGAGTGCGACTCTTACGAAAACTTAGATCGAGCCGAAATGCTGTCTTACCAGGAACTCACGGCTCGCGCACAGAAACTGTCGACCTGCTATGTGCCCGGGGCCACTGATAGCGCGACCGTGGCGTCTAACGCTGTCTATTCCGCTACGGCACAGACT
>JBAVQA010000348.1:0-3223 GCA_049693595.1 Candidatus Acidiferrales bacterium
AGCTTGAGGATGGAGTCGCCGTAGTCGCGACCTGCCGAAGAAGATGCATCAAAGGTTCCATTACCGATAGGAACGTAGACATTCCCGCTCGCGTCAGCGGCTGGGCCGGTATCGCTCATCCAGATGCCACCTTCGCCGCCATCGGGTGTGACATTTAACACGGCTTTTTGCGCGAGAGTTTGCGAATCGTAGGCCATGACCCAGCCATGGTACGGGTCCACGTCACAAGACGAAGCGAAGGTGAGATACAAGGCGTCGTTCGCCAGGAGCAGCGAGGCGCGCGGATTTTCACGCAGCGCGTTGAAAGATACCTGCCCGTTTCGCGCGCCGGCGCCTTTTCCCGGCACTGTGGCGGAAATGAGTTTGGGGCCGCCGAACTTTTCCGCTCCGGTGGTGATTGCCAGCGCGTGCAGATGCTGAAAATATTCGTTTCTGCCTAATGCGTGCGCGATCATCGTGCGGGCGAGAACATACAGCGTGCCGGTTTTTATGTCGATCACTGGAGTGGAGGTGATACCGACTTCCGGCTGGATGAATGGGCACTGGACATCGTCCGCGGAAACGGGAGCGACGCCGCGTTTGGCATCGAGGAAGCTGACTTGCCACGACAGCGTTTATGCCTTCGATTCCGGCCGCCCCACCGACCCGCCGCTGGACTCCTGGAACGAACAAGGGCTGGGCGTAAACTGCGCCATCGACCCTGAAAGCGCCGAGTTTGCCGAACAGTTTCGCGTTAACGTTTTGGGGAGTTAGAGTTTTCTCGTTTAGGGTGGCGCCGGTGCGAAGGTTGTCATACTGCGAAGTGGTGACTTGCGCGGCTGTGGCGGTCGCGGCGAGCGCGAAAGCAAGTACACTGCAGCAAAATGCTAGCGGCTTCATTCGAAATCTCCCGCGAAGTGTTATCGCGTTCCAAAACTGAATCATAGTAGCAAAGATTTGAGGAAGCGTGGCCTGCCCTTACAGTGAAACAAGAGGCACCGTACGGTGAAGTATGTATTGGAGTTTTAGGGGGCGGAGCGTACAACTTTGTTGAGTGGCACGTGTTTGTTGTGGCATGGGTGCTTGAGGGCGGCGTTACGTAATGCTCCGCAGAGCGCGTGAAGCTGGGCCTGGTGCGACTTTTCGGCGAAGGGATGGCGAATTAGGGAAAGTGTGCAAAATTGAACAGAACGTGTTTTTCGCGGCGACTAGTATTGGGAGTGCGGGGAGAAGTCTCTGCTGAAGTGCTGAGGGTAAGGAGAACTATATGAAGGGTAGGCTTGGGTTGTTGATTTGCGGGGTTGTGTTGATGGCGGCGCCGGTTTGGGCCGACAAAGGGCCAGATGCGGATAGCCTGAAGGACTCCGGTAGCGGCGGAGGGTCAGGGTATGCGGCGGATGGTTTCAAGTTTGGCGGGACGTCGGGGATGGGGATTCATGCTGATAGTTTGAGCGGCGTGGAGTCTGACAAGTTGGGTTACTCGGCTACGACCAATTTTGTGAGGGCGTCGAGAGAAAATGCAATTGGTGAAATCATCCAAAATCCTCCGGCTATGGCGGAACCTGGAGCTCTTCCACTTATTCTGCTCGGGCTGGTTAGCGTGGGGTTCCTGGTTCGGCGACGCGGAGAGCCGGCGAAGATTTAGATTTGCGAGCGGTTTTGGTTGGATTGATCTGTCGCGCAGCATTTTGATTTCGCGGCGACTTGAGTAGTTCCTGCCTGTTTTGTCTTCGACACAGAAGTGATTACTTGGTCTAGGTTAACTGCGCTGCGGAATAGCGCTGCCTAGACGGCGTTGACTGAACATTCCACGGGAAACCAATTGCAATATTCGGTTGCCAAGCATACACGTCGGGCGCAGCATGCTGCGCCCCCCTACGGAGTCTTGGTACGGCAGTACGCGCGCAGGAGTAGAAAGCGGGAGCAAGCTCCGGCACTCCAGAGAAACGTGGCGACGCTTAATTTGGAGATCAGGATGCTGTACCACTGCAGACTTGTTGTGAATTCCGCGGCAGACTCGTGGTGAATTTTGCGCGGCGTTCTTGTTTCCCGGGGCGAGAGGGCTGGCGCTACAAGTGCGGGGGCTTGGGCGGCTTCGGGGCGAGGTCTGCGGCGGGAGTTACGGTTAGTCCTTGCTCGGCGGCGTCCGCAGGGGGCGCGGTATCGGGGACGTCAACTTGAACTTGTTTGGTGGGGGCAATTTTTTCGAGCGGGACAACGTTCTGAAAATTTTCGGCGGGGGAGCCTTGAACGGCTTGCTGCATGAATGCCAGCCAGATTGGAAGCGCGGCGCGGGCGCCGGTTTCTTTTTTGCCGAGGGAGATGCGCTTGTCGTCGTTGCCGACCCAGACGCCGGCGGTGATTTGCGGGGTGAAGCCGATGTACCAGGCGTCGGTGAAATCGTTTGTGGTGCCGGTTTTCCCGGCTGAGGGGCGACCCAATTCTTTGGCGCGGACGCCGGTGCCGAACTGGACGACTTCTTCGAGCATGGCGACCATGGTGCGGGCGACTTCGGGTGGAACCACGTCGGTTACCTGCGGGCGCGGCTCTTCGAGAATGGCGCCGTCGTAAGAAGTGACGCGGCGGATGTAGTGCGGCTCAATGTGGATGCCATCGTCGGGAAAAACGGTGAAAGCGGAGGTGTGTTCCATCAGGGTGAGATCGGAAGCGCCGAGCGCGAGCGGAAGATAGGGCGGCAGGGGACTGGTGATGCCGAATTTGCGCGCGAGAGCAATTACGTTTTGTATTCCGACGCGATCGAGGAGGCGAACCGCAGGGACGTTACGCGAATCGGCGAGGGCGCGGCGATAGGTGATGCGGCCTTCGAATCTGTTGTCGTAATTGTGGGGGGAATAATCGTGGCCGCCGCTGCGAAAGGTGACGGGCTCGTCAACAATGGTGTCGAATGGGGAGATGCCTTGTTCGAGAGCGTCGGCGTAAACATACACCTTGAAAGAGCTGCCGGTCTGGCGCAGGGCTTGGGTGGCGCGATTGAATTTTGATTCGTCGAAACTGTAACCGCCGACCATGGCTTTTATTTCGCCGGTGGGATTGTCGATGGCGAGCAGAGCGGCTTGGGCCGCGGGTTGCTGTTCGAGTTGGACGCGGACTGTGTTTCCGTAAACTTCCTTGATCGAAACATTGACGAGATCTCCGGGCTTGAGTAGTTGCGGCGGGGATTTGCGTCCGGTCCAGGAAAAATCGGCGGGCGTGAGCATGGCGCGATACTGGCCGATCTTAATGG
>JBAVQA010000349.1:0-7763 GCA_049693595.1 Candidatus Acidiferrales bacterium
CCGAAGCGCCGCGCGTGGATTCTGAATCGCACGCGGGAAATTCTGGTGCGCAACTACCCTGCTTTGCGCGCTTGGCTGGAAAACCATGTGGACTCGTTTTCGCACGTGCCGCCGAAAGCCGGCGCAATTGCCTGGGCCGGACTGCGCGGAGGACGCAATTCCGCGCAAATGGCGGAAGATCTACGCGAGAAGAAGGACGTCCTTCTGGTCGCCGGCGAACAATTGGGAATGCCGTCTTTCGTGCGATTCGGCTTTGGCGGAGATGCCGAATATTTGCAGAAGGCACTAGCGCGCATTGACGAGTGGCTACAGGAAAATCGCGTTCGTTCGCACACGCGCTAGCCGCCAACTTCTACAACCTGCCGTAGATATGTGGATGCAAGCGGAACAAGATCAGGTTCGCGGCTTGCATTGACTTGCCGTCGCCAGCGGCCATAAGATTGCTCGCTGCATTGGTCTGGCATCGCCCTCCATGAAAGCGCCTATACCCGAAAACGAATTGGCGCGACTCGAAGCTCTCCAGCGGTATGCCATCCTGGATACATTTCCCGAACAGGAATTCGACGATCTCTCTCGCCTCGCGGCCATGATCTGCGGCACACCCATCGCGTTGGTCAGCCTGGTGGATGCGGACCGGCAATGGTTCAAAGCGAAAGTGGGAATTGACGATTCGGAGACGCCGCGGGACATCGCGTTTTGCGGGCACGCAATTATGCAACGGGACGTAATGGTGGTTCCGGACGCATTGGCGGACGAGCGTTTTCGAACTAATCCGCTGGTCACCGACCGGCCCAAAGTGCGGTTCTATGCCGGCGCGCCGTTGATCACGCAGGACGGTCACGCGCTGGGAACTTTGTGCGTGCTAGATCACGTTCCGCGGGATCTGACACCGGACCAGAAGCAAGCACTGATAGCGCTGGGCCGGCTGGTGGTGGCGCAGATAGAACTCCGCCGAAGCGTTTCCGACCAATCGCTAGCGATTCGAGAGCGTCGCCGCGCGGAAGAAGAGCTCGATCAGCTCTTTACGCTCTCGCTCGATATGCTTTGCATCGCAGGTTTCGACGGATATTTCAAGCGAATCAATCCAGCGTGGGAGGGCACGCTCGGCATTCCGACCGAGGAATTGCTCTCGCGGCCCTATATAGATTTCGTCCATCCCGACGATCGCGAAGCCAGCATCCGCGAAGCAGAAAAGCTGGACCAGGGAGCGCTGACGATTTCATTTGAGAATCGCTATCGCTCGGCGGACGGAAGCTACTTGTGGTTGTTGTGGAATGCAACTCCGAACAAGAGTCTGCGGTTGATTTTCGCGGTTGCGCGAGACATCACGCAGCGCAAACAGACCGAGCGCCGGCTTGCCACCGGCTACGCTGTTACTAATCTGTTGGCGGATGCTGAATCCTTGGAGATGGCGTCGCCGGAAATTCTGAGGGCGATTTGTGAAGGTCTGGGATGGGAACTCGGCGCGGTTTGGGGCGTGGAAGATAGTGGAGAGACGATTCAGTGTCTTGCCGTCTGGCACTTACCGCAAGTGGAATTTCGTGAGTTTGTCAGCGCCACTCGCCAAATCAGCTTTAAACGAGGTGTGGGTCTTCCCGGGCGGGTGTGGGCGTCCGGACAATCTGCGTGGATTCCGGACGTGCCGAACGACGACAATTTTCCGCGCGCGCCACTGGCGGAAGCGGAAGGTCTGCACGCAGCATTTTGTTTTCCCATTCGGACGGGCGAGCGTGTGTTGGGCGCGGTTGAATTTTTCAGCCGCGAGATCCGCAAACTGGAAGGCGAACTGGTGGAGATGTTCGATTCCATCGGCAGCCAGATCGGGCAGTTCATCGAGCGGCGACGCGCCGAAACGGACTTGAAGCTCTACGCTGATTATCTGGAAGCCGCCAGGCACGTGCAGGAGAAGGATGCAAAGCGTCTCGCTGGGCTGGTGAAGGAACTCGAAATTGCAAAGAAGAAGGCGGAAGAGGCCACCCGCGCCAAGAGCGAGTTCCTTGCGAACATGAGCCACGAAATTCGTACGCCGATGAACGCCATCGTAGGCATGACGGAGCTTGCGATGGAAACCAAGTTGACGGCTGAGCAGCGCGAATATTTGAGCACGGTAAAGACCTCAGCCGCTTCGCTGCTGGATTTAATCAACGACATTCTGGACTTTTCAAAAGTGGAAGCTCGCAAAGAGGAATTGGATCGCGTCGAATTCGAGCTGCGGGATACGGTCTCGGATACGATGAAAGTGCTGGCCGTGCGAGCGCAGGAGAAAGGTCTTGAACTGGTATCGCACTTTCCTCCGGACATTCCTGACGACCTTGTCGGGGATCCGAGCCGGCTGGGCCGAATCATTGTGAACCTGGTGGGAAACGCTATTAAGTTCACCGAGCGCGGGGAAGTGGTGTTGCACGCCGGAGTGGAGAAGAGAGAAATCGCGGATGTGATGTTGCACTTTTCCGTGACCGATACGGGAATTGGCATCCCGATTGAGAAACAAAAGAGAATCTTCGAAGCTTTCGCCCAAGCTGATACTTCCACTACCCGAAAATATGGAGGCACTGGCCTGGGGCTTGCAATATGCGCGCAACTGGCGGAGTTGATGGGCGGCCGCGTGTGGGTGGAGAGCCAGGTGGGACGCGGGAGCACGTTTCATTTCACGGCGCGATTCGGTTTACAGAATCAATCAACGAAAAACACTCTGGAAGCTTCGCCGTTAAAGCTGCAAGATTTGCCCGTCCTGGTTGTAGATGACAATGCAACGAACCGCCGCATACTGGAGGAGATGATCACAAATTGGCGAATGAAGCCGGTGGCGGCTGCAAGTGGAGCAGCCGCTCTGAAGGCCATGAAACGCGCGCGAACGGATGGAAATCCGTTTCGCGTGGTGCTCCTGGACGGGCATATGCCGGAGATGGATGGGTTCGAAGTGGCTGCGCGAGTGAAAAAGGATCCGCACCTTCGGCACGCAACGGTGATCCTGCTTACCTCCGCCGGGAAACGCGAAGACCTGAGCCGAGCCAAGACTCTGGGGGCCGCCGCTGCGCTGACAAAGCCGGTGAAACAATCAGAACTGTGGGACGCGATCGTAACTGCGCTTCACGTTCCGGTGCATGCCAAGACGCGACCTTCGGCTCTGCGCGAGAGAACGTTAGGAGCAACTCGCGCATTACAGATTCTTGTAGCGGAAGATAACCCGGTGAACCAGCAACTTGCGCTGCACCTACTCGAACGACGCGGACATTCCGCGACGGTGGCGGAAAATGGGCGCGAAGCTCTGGCCGCAGTCGAAAAACACAATTTCGATCTGGTTTTGATGGACGTGCAAATGCCGGAGATGGGCGGCCTGGAAGCCACGCGAGCGATTCGCGAGAAAGAGAAATCCACGGGCGAGCATCTGCCAATTGTCGCGATGACTGCGCACGCCATGCAGGGCGATCGCGAGCGCTGCCTGGAAGCAGGGATGGACGGGTACCTGGCCAAGCCGCTGGACCCTAAAATATTTCTGCAGACGGTGGAAGCCGCGGCGTCGCCAGGGCACAAAGCCGAGGTGGATCCAGGAACTTCGGCCTCGGAACGTACAGCGGATGAATCGACGCTCTTGGCGCGATTCAACGGCGACCGCAAGCTAGTGCGCACGCTGGTCATTGCGTTTCGCGAAGATTGTCCCCGCATGATGGTGCGGATCCGAAGCGCTGTTAGAATGCGGAATGCCGCCGCTCTAGCCGATGCAGCGCACGCGCTGAAAGGTTCCATAGGGAATTTTGGCGCTTCCGCCGCTTTCGAGAGCGCTCGAGAGGTTGAAAAATTGGCTCGAGAGGGTAAACTCGACGGCGCGCGTGAACTATGCCGCATTCTGGAAAAGCAGATTGCGGCGTTTCTTTTGGCGCTCCAGGCAATTGCGCAAAGAAAAAAGAAAGTAAAGGCCAAGCGAAGAGTCCGCTCACGAAATTCCCTGCGGAGGAAAAAATGACGCGCATCCTGATAGCAGATGACGATCGCACAACGCGCTTATTGCTGTCCGAGACGCTTCGCGCGCAGAAATTCACGACCGTGAGCGCGGCAGACGGCGCGGCTGCGCTAAAGAAAATGAAGGAAGGCAAGTTCGATTTAGTGCTGCTGGACATATGGATGCCGAAGATGAACGGCCTGGAGGTCCTCAAGAAACTTCGCAGCGTAAAAGCGCGGCCGAAAGTGATTGTGATGACTTCGGACGACACCCCTGGAACGTTGCTGAGCGCGATTCGCGAGGAAGCCTACCAGTACGTCGCAAAGCCGATCGAACCGAAAGCGCTCGTTGCACTGGTGCGGGAGACTCTTGCCAAGAAAACTGAGGCGGCTCCCATTGAAGTTGTTTCGGCAACTCCTACATGGGTTGAGCTGCTCGTTTCCTGCACGCTCGCAGAAGCGGAGCGGATCGAAAGCTTCATGGCGCATCTCAAAACCGGGTTGTCAGACGACGTGCAACGCGCCGTCGGGCAGGCATTTCATGAATTGCTCCTGAATGCCGTGGAGTGGGGTGGCAAACTCGACGCCAGCCGTAAGGTCCGGATCTCCTATCTTCGGGCTAAACGCATGCTGATGTATCGCATTGCGGATCCCGGCACAGGCTTTAAGTTTTCCGAACTGGAGCACGCAGCAATATCACACATGCCCGACAATCCTACCGTGCACGATGACATTCGCCGGGAGAAGGGGCTGCGCCCAGGCGGCTTTGGTCTGCTGATGACCAAGGCGAGCGTAGATGAATTGCTCTACAATGAAGCGCAGAACGAAGTCGTCTTCGTAAAATATCTGGATGAATAATTTGTACGAATTACATTTGCACCTAATTTAGCGACGGGATGCCGGCGCCTTACGATCAAGTTATTCTGTGACTATCTATGAGACTACTAGTCGTGACGATTGCTTTCCTAAGCGCGGCGGCGCTGCTGTTTCTGGCGTTCAGTAGGCCGTCGAAACCGCCGACTGCACCAAAGCAGCCGGAGGGATGGAATTCAACCGCAATTCGGAGCAGCTTCGAAGGAATTCAAGTCAAAGAAGTTGACCCCACGCGTGCGGCGCTGATCTTCTCCTACGATCTGGAGAACACCACGGATTCTGACTACCATTTGTCCAATGATCAGAAGGTGTTGATTATGGGTCGGCTCAAATCGAACACCAGCTTGAGGCCGGAAGACTCGATGCAGATCGATAAGTCGATTTTCCTCCCCGCGCGAAACCGGATACGCATCGCCCTGGAAGTTAATTATTCTTTTAACTGGCCGGCGCAGATGTTTCCTGGACAGGTGGGGCCGGTGACGCAGGAGAAATTCAGATCCTTCGTCGCCCGCAAAACCGTCGATTTACAGGGCTTCGTACTCTTCGACGAAGCAGCACGGTATCAGGTCGAGCTTCCATGCGGATGGCAAGAGTTGCAACCGGCTGCTGTTGCGGCCGGAGCCGACTGACGCTCATCCGGCGGCGCATTTTTCTATCGCATATAAGAATGTATAATCGCGGACGAAGCGGCTTGCTGCGCAACCTTCCTCGCAGCGAGGTTTAACAGATGCCAGAATTTCCCGACATTACGCAGAACCTCCATGAACATGCGGACCGGCGCGCCCATTCGCGCCATCGCATCAGGGCGCTTGCATATGTCGAGTTGGGAGAGAACAACGGCGGAATCGTTCTAAATATCAGCGAAGGCGGATTTGCCGTGCGAGCTGCGGAGGCGATACGCGAGGATAGTCTCTCGCGATTGCGCTTCCAGATGCAGAACGCCACACAGCCATTAGAAATGAGCGGCGACATCGCATGGACGAGCGTTTCCAGGAAAGAAGCTGGTGTGCGGTTTATGAATCTACGTGAAGAAGCGCTCTTGGAAATCAGGACTTGGATTTTGAAAGAAGTAGGGACCCTGCCAAAACAACCGCCGATTGTGCCCAGCGTCTTATCCAATCTCGATGAGTTCTCGGGCGATGAGGTTGCTGAGACTGAGATTCAAGGCAACGACGATGATCTTGTGTCCGGGTCTTCCGTAATTCCAGATTCGAAGATCCGGTTTTCCGACTCAAGGGTGCCGAAGACGCCGGTTGAAGAGCAGCGGTACGGTGCAACGCTATTCCCAAAGGAAGCGGTCGCTGCGCCCAGCGCTCGACCGTCAGTCGTCGCTTTGCCGGCGATTAAGAAACCGAACCAGGTGCAGCCGCTGCCGCGAGAGCAGAAAGCGCCGGAAAATTGGATGGATTTTCGAATTCAGATGGGACGGGGCTGGGTGCTCGCCGCCCTAGTAACTTTTCTTGTAGCCATTTCGTTTGCCGGAGGAATGGCGGTAAGAAGAGGCGATCTAATCGGGCTGTGGCGTAACTCGGCTACGACGCAATCGACCGGCGCGCAAACTCAAGTCTCGGTTCCGGCTGCTCCGTCCGCTCAAGCGCCTCCAAAACCGTTGCAGATCGAGATCGTTGACTCGAGCAATCAACGATGGGTGATTCCTGCAAGCGCAGGCGCCGTTCGTTCAGGAACAAACGGCGGAGGGATCGCGAGCACCGGCACGCTTCATGATTCTTCAGAAAATATCGACGCACCATCTTTCGGCTCTTCGCGGACGCTGGAGCATCAGGGCGCAGAGAAGGCGTCAACTGTCCCGGGCGAGAAAGGAACGGCCCCACTTCTATTGAGCTTGCCGGAACGCTCGGTAAGCGCATCGGGTTCGGTGGCGATTAGCTCTCAGCGTTCGTTTGCGGTGCCTGCGGAATCTTCGCAAGCGGCATCGCAATCGGGAAAAAATCTCCAGGTGGGACAACTGGTGAATCTGGTTGACCCGGTATATCCGCCGGATGCGGAACAGAAGCACATTGAGGGAACTGTCAAATTGCACGCGACAATCGGCGCGGACGGATCAATCAAGGATCTTCAGCCGTTGAGCGGTCCTCCATCGCTATTACCGGCAGCGCTCACTGCGGTGCGTGAGTGGCGCTACAACCCGACTCTGCTGAACGGCCAGCCGATCGAGACACAGGAAGACATTAGCCTGGTTTTTCGTCTTCCGAATTAGCGGTTACTCAGCTCGGTTGACGTTTCGTGTGCCACGCGTATACGATTGCGTCTGTTCGTTAAGGAGGATGAAACATGGCAAGAAGCCAGTTTAAGAGTGCAGCTAAGAAAATCGGCGCAGCAATAGGGCGGGCAGACCGCACGGCGCACAAAGTTGCTAAAGCCGGAGTGGTGGCGCGAGAAGAATTAATACAGTTGTCAAAACAAGTGGAATCGCTCAAGCGCCAGTTGCAAAAGACAACCAAGCGCTTGAAAAACGCTCTCACCTAAATTTCCGATCATCCGGGCGGTTCGTTTTTCGTTCACGGTCGAGGCTTGCGCTCAATCTGTAAACCTTTGGGTGAACCCTCAGGTAGAATTGGTGTCATGCGTCCGTAGCTCAATTGGATAGAGCATCTGCCTTCGGAGCAGAGGGTTGGGGGTTCAAGTCCCTCCGGGCGCGCCATCTTTTCAATGAGTTGCAAAAACTCCATTGGTTGGGAACTTTGAAGGTGCGAGCTGTGTTTCTTCGTCGTGCATTTTGCCGCATCCTTGTATCGTGAGAGCACTGAAAATGTTTATCGGTTCATCAAATTGGGATCGTTACTGTTTAAGCGGTAAGCGTAAGCTCCTCCCCGCAAAAGGATCTGCGGTGCTGTGCGGCATGCTCCTCGCCGCTGGCGCTGCGGCCGTTTTCCTTGCCTCTTCCGCGCGCGCGCAGCAGCAGGTTGATTCCGCGACGGCTCCAGTCGTGG
>JBAVQA010000350.1:0-1848 GCA_049693595.1 Candidatus Acidiferrales bacterium
AGCTGCGTGATGAACGCCGCTTGCTCGTACTCGCCAACCGCCACGCCATCCGGACAAGGTCTCTCAACGCGTCAGGTTGCACGCGCGCGAGCCGAATCAATATCCACTCGTAATTTAGATAGTGATCTGTGATGTAGTACGTCTCTGGATCGGACGCCATCAACTCCTCGCGCTGCTCAAAATCCGTTCGAACCACCAGCGATTCGCCATCCTGATGCATCCGCACGAACAGCTCCCCGCCTACTTTGAACGCCGGCGTGCCGTAGGACGTCCCTTCTTCCACGTCGCCCAGCGAAAGCGCAATCCGCCGAACCTTCTCGAGCTCCACCGGGGTCTTCGCAATCCTGCGACCTCGCTTACCTGATTTCGTTTTTGGAGACCTGGAGGTGGCGCGCCGTGTTGGCATAAGACTCCCGGGACGAGGGACCAAAGATAAGTAATCTCACCAATGCAAAAACACCGGACTCGACTAGTCGGGTACGAGCCCCGCGAATGTTTCGCGGATGACCTTCTCCGCGCGAGAAACATCCTCTCGCCTCACAAAGATTCCGTAGCTCGGCCGAGATGCCCCGATGCGCGACAGTTGATCGTGTTCGTCGATCTGGTAGCTCTGGATTTTGTGCTCTCGCAAAGCGGCGAGCGCGCGACGGAAGGAGACGGGATCGCTGCCGCGCCATGCCAGCGCCGGCCCGTCCTGTCCGGGCGCTCTTGAAGGGGCCGATTTTGCGACCAGTGGCTGGTCACAATCCGGGCACCGCGTGACATCGGCACGGTATTCCGCTTTGCATTTCGGACAGAGCATAAATAAGTACAGGTCGCGCTACGGGCGCTCGACAGCCAGCGCCACCGCGTTCCCTCCGCCCAGGCAAAGCGCCGCGATTCCCCGCTTCAAATTGCGCCGCTGCATTTCATACAGCAGCGTAACGAGCACTCGCGCTCCCGACGCCCCAATCGGATGCCCCAACGCGACCGCTCCGCCATTCACATTTACTTTTTCCGGATTCAGTTTCAGCACGCGCGTCACCGCAATCGCCGCTACGGCAAACGCCTCGTTCAATTCAACGAGGTCCACATCCTTGTCGCGGTCCCATCCGGTTTTCTTCAACAGCTTTTCGATCGCGTCCACCGGCGCCATCATCACCCATTTCGGCTCCACGCCGCTCACCGCCTGCGCCACAATCCGCGCCATCGG
This sequence comes from Candidatus Acidiferrales bacterium, assembly GCA_049693595.1. Classification (GTDB taxonomy): domain Bacteria; phylum Acidobacteriota; class Terriglobia; order Acidiferrales; family UBA7541; genus Palsa-295. The sequence continues at coordinate 1,193 of JBAVQA010000350.1, forward strand.
CGACTTCCCCATGCGCGCCGCATTCTTTTCGCTCGTAACGATCAGCGCCGCCGCCCCGTCATTCGTTCCCGGCGCGTTCCCTGCCGTCACCGTGCCATCTTTCTTGAACGCGGGCTTGAGCTTGCCGAGTGCTTCAAGAGAAGTATCCTCGCGCGGTGATTCGTCCGTCTTGATAATCACCGGCTCGCCTTTTTTCTGCGGAATCTCCATCGGCACGATCTGCGCGCTAATAAAACACGACTTGATCGCGCGCACCGCTTTGCGATGACTGTCCAACGCGAATTGGTCCTGCTCCTGCCGCGTGATTCCGTATTTCTCGGCCACCAACTCGCCAGTAACGCCCATGTGATAATTTTCGTAAACGTCCCACAAACCGTCAGTGATCATCGAATCGAAAATTTCCTGATTGCCCAGCCGAAATCCGCTGCGCGCGCCCTTCAGCAAGTACGGGCAGTTCGACATCGACTCCATCCCGCCCGCAACCACCACCTCCGACTCGCCAAGTTGCACCGCCTGCGACGCCAACGCGACCGCTTTCAGTCCCGACCCGCAAACCTTATTGATCGTCATCGCCGCCACGCGCGAATCAAGTCCGCCGCGCAACGCCGCCTGCCTCGCCGGATTCTGCCCCAGCCCCGCCTGCACCACATTGCCCA
>JBAVQA010000351.1:0-7521 GCA_049693595.1 Candidatus Acidiferrales bacterium
ATGCGCGCGGCGCTGGCGAAATCGCTTGGCATCGCGCCGGAACAGATCAACCTCAAAGCGAAGACGAACGAAGGCACGGGCGAAATTGGGCGCGGCGAAGCTATCGCTGCGCACACCATTGCTACGCTGGAAGGCTGACGGCTCCGCTTCTGCATTGCGACTGCGAGAAAATTGCCTATGACACCTGAGGTGCCCGCGGAAACAATTCAGACGAATGTGCCGGCGACCGTTTTCGCGGCCGAGGACGTTGCTGCAATACTTCGCGAGAACGGATGGCTTGTTGCAAGTGTCGAAGGCCGCGACGATTCTCCATTGCAGGCGTGGCTTACGCGGGCGGCGGAACTTCTGGGGCCGTATCCCACGAAACGGGCGGAACTTCTGAAGTTGATCTTTCATTATGAGGCGGCGGAAATTCTGCAAGAGTACGAAAGCCAAGCGGTGCTCGCGCGTTCGGGCGCGAGAGAAGTGATTCGACAGCTTGCGAAGCTGATTCTCGATGGCGGCGATGTGGATTCCGATCGCTTCAAGGAAATCATTGAGGCTATGAAGGCCGCGACTCCCTACCGCAGCCGCGAGTTGTTTCAGCCGATTCGGCTTGTGCTGGCGGGCTGCTCGGGCACGGGTGAACTGGACCGTGTAATTCTTTTGCTCGATGCGGCGGCAAAGCTGGATTTTGCGGTTACGGTGAAAAGCGTGCGCCAGCGCATGCTGGAATTTTGCGCCGCGCTGGACTAACAAAACTTATTCTCGCTCGGACGCAAGGGATGATGAACTGGCTCACAGGATTTCACGCGGTGGAAGAAGCGTTGGCGGCGGGGCGCGCTCTTGATCGCATTGTGATCGCTCGCGGGCGGCACGGCGAGCGTGTGGAAGCGGTAGTACAGCTCGCGCGGTCTAAAAGCGTTCCGGTGCGATTTGAAGACCGCCTGCAGATCGACCGGCTGGTTGGCGCGCGCGAACATCAAGGCATCGCCGCGTTGGCGGCAGCGAAACCGGCGCTCGAACTTGAGGACTTGCTTGCGGCGAAGGCTCCGCAAGGGCTTCTCGTCCTGCTCGATGGAATTGAAGACCCGCACAATCTTGGTGCGATTGTGCGCACGGCGCTGGCTGCGGGCGCGCATGGCGTGATTATCCCTGAACGGCGCGCCGTTGGATTGACCGACACAGTAGAACGCGCTTCCGCTGGAGCGCTGGCGCATTTGCCGGTGGCGCGCGTGAAAAATCTCGTTCGCGCGATGGAAGAGATGAAAGAAGCCGGCTACTGGCTGATCGGGCTCGACGAGCGCGCCGAGAAAAAATACACCGAAGCGGATTTTTCAGGGCAGATCGGGATCGTGCTGGGCAGCGAAGGCGAGGGCCTGCACGAGCTAACACGCAAACGCTGCGATTTTCTCGTTTCAATTCCCACCAGCGGCCCGGTTCGCGCGCTCAACGTTTCGGTTGCCGCCGGTGTGGTCCTCTTCGAAGTAGTCCGCCAGCGTTCCGGAAAGAAACCCGAAAAGACCAAGTAGAAAAGTGAAGGGGCGCTGCCGCAAGATTTAATGCGCCCGCGTACCCCGTGTTTATTTGTCGTATTTCAGCAGCGAGAAGACATCGACGCCGGGAAGTTTGGCGCGGCCGTTGAGAAAATTCAGCTCGACGGCGAAAGCTGCGCCTATAACATCTCCGCCGAGTTGGCGTATCAGCTTAACGGCTGCTGCTGCCGTGCCGCCGGTGGCAAGCAGGTCATCGCAAACGAGCACGCGCTGGCGTGGCTTCACGGCGTCCTCGTGAATGTCTAGCTGATCCGTGCCGTATTCGAGCTGATAGGTGACCGATGCAACCTTCGACGGCAACTTTTTCGGCTTGCGCACGGGAACGAATCCCGCGCCGAGGCGATACGCGAGGGCCGGAGCAAAAATGAAGCCGCGCGCTTCGATCCCGGCGATTAGATCAACTTTCTGTCCGTTGTAATGCTCGCAGAGCTGGTCAACGAGGGAATGGAAACCCTTCGGATCCTTCAGCAGCGTGGTGATGTCGTAAAACAGGATTCCCGGCTTGGGATAATCCGGGATCTCGCGAATGAGTCTTTTCAGGTCGTCCATCGTCTCCTCTTTGAATGCTGTCAAACATCAAGATTATCGCGTTCGATCGTAAAACCACGCGCGAATTTGGGTTCGATCGCCGCATCTTCTTCCATCAGGTCTGAAACCGCCGCTGAGCTCGGCCCGCGCTGGAGTTCTTTGCGCAACGCAGCAAGCATCGCGGGGGTACCGATGGCGTAGACTTCCACGCTTCCGTCACGCAAGTTCTTTGCGTAGCCGGTTAGGCCCAGCCCGCGAGCGAGGCGGCTCGCAAAATAGCGAAACCCAACGCCTTGCACCCTTCCGCTGACGCGATAGCGCCGGGCCTGCTGATTTTCCTGTTTTTCCTGGATGGGACTTTCAGGCATCGCGAACGAGGGATTTTATCAGAGGGGGGCCGTGCTAGCCTGAAAAATCCGCGAACCCCGATTGAGGGGAGTGGACGCTTTTCGCCACGCGGCTTGCAAATGTGATAATTTCGAAATTATGGAGATACCGGGCCTTGGCGATTGAACGCGACGCGAGGCAATCGCATCTAACGTTCGAAAGGTTTAGAAGAACGGCACAATGAAAAAACGCCTCTCGCTCCTAATTCCATCAGCGCTCTTACTGCTCTTTGCCGCGAGCGCCCGCGCGCAAGTCAGCAATGGCCCGATGGCGCCTCCTCCGAAGTACGAAGCGAAGCGCATCCCGTCTGAGCCGCATCCCGGACCCCCGCCCATCCCCGAGCAAGAGATTATCCAGAAATTTGCGGCCAATGAAGACGTGATGAAACAGAAGTACGAAAGCTACGATTTTACGGAGACGATACGCATCGAGGAAATGTCCGACCCGGGTGGGAAGTTCAGCGTGACCGGAGAGGTATATACGCGTCCGGACGGTCAGCGATTTTTGCGCGTCGCCAAGCAGCCTGAATCGGATCTGAAGGTGGAGCACTTCTCGCTGGAAGATGCGCGCACGATGGCAAGCCTGCCGCTGTTCTCTCTGACCTCAAAGGAAATTGGGAATTACAATTTCAAATATGCGGGGCAGGAAAAGCTGGACCAGTTGAACACCTACATTTTTCAGGTCAAGCCGAAGCTGCTGAGCCGCAAACAGCGTTTTTTTGAAGGAGTCATCTGGGTTGACGATAAGGATTTCGCGATCGTAAAGAGCTATGGCAAGTTCGTGAGCGAGCTTGCGGGCAACGGAACGATCTTGCCCTTCACCATGTTCGAAACCTACCGCGAGAATTTTCTGGAGAAATATTGGCTGCCCACTTACACGCGCTCGGATGATTACATCAAGGGTCCCGACGATGAAGAGCTGCCTCTGCGGCTGGTGATTCGCTCCACGGACTTCAAGCTTCACAATCAGCCGGGAGAGAGCGCTGCGCCCGCACAGGCGCCGTCAGCCGCTCCGGCAACTGCTCCCAAGCCCGCCCAGCCCCCATCGCCCAACTAGCCGGCGAAAAGGAAGGCCAGGCGAAGCGTCAGCCGAAGCGCCAACGGGCGCTACAAACTTCCGCGCAAAAATGCTATTTTGGCGCGGCCACTCTTTTTGCGGGGTAAACGCGGCGCATTGAATGAATATAAACGTCACAGAGGTCCTCGAATTCATTCTTCTGGCGGTAACGTCAGTATTCTTTCTGGTTGATCCCTTCACCGTGATTCCGATGTTTGTTGCAGTCACCGAAGACTCGTCCGATTCCGAGCGCCGGCAAGTGGCGCGCCGGGCGGCGTGGACTTGCGCGATTGTGCTGTGTTCGTTCGCTTTGGCCGGCAGCTTAATTTTCAAAATGTTTGGAATCACGCTACCGGCATTCAAAATTGCCGGCGGAATCATCTTGATGCGGATTGGATTGGACATGCTGCAAGCGCGCCAGCCCTCCACCAAGGTCACGCCGGAAGAAACCAAGGAAGGCACGACCAAGGCTGACGCAAGCATTATTCCTCTAGGCATGCCGATGCTGGCCGGGCCCGGCGCAATTTCCACGGTGATGGTTTTAGTCGGCGAATCCCACGCTATCTGGCAACACGGAGTGATTTGGGCGACCATTCTTCTGGTGTCGTTTGTTTCGTATCTGATCCTGGCGGGAGCGAACCGCGTGCGGCGCTACCTGGGCGACACTGGAATTCGGATTATGACGCGCCTGATGGGATTGCTGCTGGTGGCACTGGCGGTGCAGTTCGTCGCGAACGGGCTGACGGATTTTGGTCTGCTGAAGCCGCTGGCTTCGCCATTCTAAACGCGCCAGCGTCGACAGCGGTCCTAAAATTCCTCTTCAGTTTTCTTCAGCTTGGTAATCTTCAACTTGATTCGGAAATCGCGCGAGCGCACTTCCGCAAGAATTGCGCGGCGCGTATCAGCGGGCAACATTTCAGGTTCCAGGACGCCGGCTTCGTCGCGCGGAAAATGCCTGATGAAAATTGCGGCTACATGCGCCGTTGCGAAGGAGATGGGCGTCGCAGCCAATCCGCGCTGGCGAATCTGGAAAAGCGAGGGAAAGCTTGCGTCCCAGCGCACGAGCAGAGGCTGATCGTCCTTCGTGCCTCGCAACAATACTGCTGCGGCAAACCTTGCGTTGTAAAGGATGCCTCTCCGAATCAGCGCGGCGACGTTTCTGGGCGTGAGCGTCTTGGGGAATCTCTTGCGCACGATCCCTTGCGAGCGGTTCAGCCTCCCTTGGCGGAACCAGCGGTACAAGCGGTCGAAATCATTGCCGCCGATTTTCGCGTCCATGTCGCGAATCGGGATCACATAAGGCACCATGCAGACTTCGTCCTGCGCTGCCAGGTAAACGGTGGTCTCGCCAATTGGCGGCGGGAAGCGGAATTTTTCGCGGTCGGCAAAGCGCTTGGCCAGAACGAACCGGCCGTTGCGGTAAACCCTGGGCCGCGAAATCGCTTCGTCGTACGCGCCTTCGGGCGACCAGGTCGAAACCGGGTCTTTGCTTTCCGTGCTCTCGAACAGGCGCAACTGAATCGATTCGACCGAATCGAGGAGTTCGGAGCCGCGCTTGGCGAGAAGATTGGTCAAGCCGGGAGCGACCCCAGTGCAAATCAGCGCCGCGCGATTTTTCGCGACGAAGCGTTTGTTGAAACGCAATTGCTCGGGTTTGAACAGGCTGCGCGTGAGGTGGGAATTCAAATCGAGGTAATGCGCGCGCAGGCGGAGCGCAGCGCGAAGGATTATTTCGTTGAACACGGCGGGAGAGGCGTTGACGATCAGATTGCAGCCGCGGGCAGCGCGAACGATGGACCAAAGATTGCGCGCGTTTGTTTCGACGACCTTTATCTCGCTCTCTTTGCCGAGAAACTTTTGCGCGCGTTCGAGGTCGCGATCGCCGCACCACACGGTGTGTCCCTGGCGCACCAGCAACTGTGCCAGCAAAGAGCCGGTGCCGCCCACACCCAGAACGAAGATGCGCATCGGCTGGCAACTTTACCACATCCAACCAAGCGTACAACTGCCGGCCGCGCGGCCGCTGCGGCAAATCCAGAATCTTGCCCAGTGCGGCGGAACGATAGGACATATACGGGCGCGAGCGGTATACTGGCCCAGCATCCTGCTTCGGAAAGCTTGGGACCCTGCGGATTTGGAAGTCGTTTAAAGGAATGAATGGCGCTCGTTGACAAATTCGGACGTCAAATCACCGATTTGCGCATCTCGGTAACGGATCGCTGCAATTTTCGCTGCGTATATTGCCGCTCGGCGAATCCCGAGAACCACATGGCGGAGCATGCTCTGCTTGAATGGGAAGAGTACGAGCGGCTGGCTCGCATCCTGGTCGGCATGGGAATTCGGAAGATTCGAGTGACGGGCGGCGAACCCTTGGTCCGCCCCGGCGTCGAGGATTTTATCGCGCGGCTGAAAGCGCTCGGCGTGCAGGACCTTTCGATGACCACAAACGGCCACTTGCTCGCGGAACGTTGCGATCGCCTGGTGGCGGCGGGGCTGAATCGCATCAACATTAGTCTGGATTCTCTGGACCGCGAAAAGTTCGAACAGATTACACGCACAAAAACGTTCGATCAGGTTTTGGCAGGAATTAAGGCCGCGCAGGCTTCTCCCCTGCGCCCGGTAAAAGTGAACGCGGTGTTGGTGCGGGGAATAAACGACGGAGAGGTTGAAGCGTTCGCGGAATTTGCGCGCGAGCACGACATCGTGATGCGTTTCATCGAGTTCATGCCGCTGGATGCCGACCGCACGTGGACGCGCGAACAAGTGGTGACCGCGGCGGAGATTCACCGGCGCATTTCAGCGCGCTGGCCGCTCATCCCGGTGATTCACGAGCGCAGCGAAACGGCGCGCAAATATCGATTCGCCGATGGCCGCGGCGAAATCGGGCTTATCGCTCCCGTATCACACCCGTTTTGCGGACATTGCTCGCGCATCCGCCTGACCGCGGACGGCAAACTGCGCACCTGCCTTTTCAGCAAGGAAGACCACGACTTAAAATTTATGTTGCGCGGCGGCGCGACCGACCGGGAAATCGGCGACGCGATTATTGCGATCGTGCACAAGAAAGAGAAAGGGCACCGCATCAACGAAGCGGATTTCGTCCCGCCTTCGCGCACCATGGTTTTTATCGGCGGGTAGTTTCGCGTTTCGGTGCGATTCGACGGCTGCGCGTTCTTTCCGAAACTTTCTTACCGCAAAAGCTTATTCTGAAAAAACTTCCGGGAGACGGCTCAGATGGCGGATGAAGAACCCAAATATTTCTCGCTCACTGAAGCCGAACAACTACGGGCTCAGCTCGAACCGGTTCTGATCGAAGCGATGGAATCGCGACGCAAATTAGGGGAAGTTGAAGAGCAACTGAACGCGCTCGCCGAACGGATTCAGCGCTCCGGCGGCCTTTTAGTTCCTTACGAGAAAACGGCGCGCATGCGATTGGATCGCAATCGTTCGGAAGAAACTGTCCGATCGGCGCTCGAGCAGATTCAATCCACCGGATGCGTGGTGAAAGATTTGGACGTCGGGCTGTTGGACTTTCCCGCGCGCATCAATAATCAGGAAGTTTATTTGTGCTGGCGGCTGGGAGAAGATCGCATCCGTTTCTATCATGGGCAGGATGAAGGCTTTTCGGCGCGCAAGCCTATCGATCCGCGCGACGCCGGCTACAGCAGCCCGGTGCAGTGAATGCGCGCCGCAAACTGTCTGCCGTCGAATTAATCTGAGGACCTGTGACCGATCCCATCGAAAATCGATTGAAGGATTCTACCAGCCCGTATCTTCGTTCTGCGGCGCATCAGCCCGTGGACTGGCACGAGTGGGGCGAAGAAGCGTTTGCGCGCGCGCGGGCAGAAGACAAACCGATCCTGCTCGATATCGGCGCGGTTTGGTGCCACTGGTGCCACGTGATTGACCGCGAGAGTTACGAAAATCCGGAAATCGCGGCAATAATTAATCGCTTTTATGTCCCGGTGAAAGTGGACCGCGACGAACGTCCCGACGTGGATTCGCGCTATCAATC
>JBAVQA010000352.1:0-1994 GCA_049693595.1 Candidatus Acidiferrales bacterium
CCCATAGCCACGCTGGGACTTCTAATTATCACGATTGCGATGGTGCTTCTCTCCTTGGCGAGAACCAGCTGGACAAATCATCGAGCGGAAATACTCGCATGGTTCAAACGAAAACCTGGGCTGGGAGCGCAGGACTAAGGTTTCTTCGGCGGATTATCCGGGTGCGGTGAAGCGTTGTGTAAGTCGTCGATGGGCCTCGGATGCGTTTCGAAAATCACTTCGCCCGGGCGCTTCAGTTTCATTTCTTCGCGCGCCGGTTTCTCGATGGCCGCTGGATCAGTCTTCAGCGCCTTCACTCGTTCCTGCAAGCGGAGGTTTTCCTCATCGAGCCGCGAGATGTCTTTTCTAATCGCCTGCGCTTCCTTTTGCGAACGCCTCATCGCCAGCACGCCGTGCGTGCCAAATGTGTCCTGAAGCAGCAGCAGCGCGAACCCTACGATCAGGAACGAATACATGTTCCGCTGAAAAAACTGGCCGAGCTGTTCGAAGAAACTCACGGTCACATCATTGGTCTTGCTGTTCTCGCCACGCGGGGCGTTCGTACTGGATTCGGTCATTTCGTGATCCATGCCTGTGCTTCGTCGGCAAGTTTCTTCGAAGCCGCCATACTCGGCGTCTCGGTGTAGATGCGCACCACCGGTTCGGTTCCAGAGGGACGCATCAGCACCCACGAGCCATCCGCGAATCCCAGCTTCAGTCCGTCTAGTCGATTTACGTTCGCCACGGGCTGCCCTGCGAAATCCTTGGGGTCAGCTTTCAAACGCTCGAGCAGCTTTTTGTGCGCGTCCTCGGAAAGCGGCAAGTTCACGCGAACCGGCCAATACTCGCGCCCGACTCTGCGAAACAAATCCTGAAGCTGCTCGCGCACCGAAGTTTGGCGCGCGGCAATCATTTCCGCGATCAGCAGGCATGCCAGGATGCCGTCTTTCTCCGGCAAATGCCCGCGTATGGTCATTCCCGCGCTTTCTTCGCCGCCAATCGCGATTTTGTCGTCGCGCAGAAACGGACCCACGTACTTGAACCCTACCGGGCTCTCGTAAATCTGCACGCCGTACAATTTCGCCACTCCATCGAGAAGGTGCGAAGTCGCCACGCTCCGTGCAGCTCCGAGTTTCTTTCCGCGCGTCTCGAGCAAATAATCGAACGCGAGGCCGAGAATGTGGTTCGGGTCAATAAACGAGCCGTCGCGGTCCAGAATTCCGAAACGGTCGGCGTCGCCATCGGTCGCGAGCCCAGCCAGTGCTTTTTTCTCGAGTACCGTTTTTTTAAGCAGCCCAAGATTTTCTTCCGACGGGTCCGGGCCTTTGCCTTCGAACAAGACGTCGCGGTTCGCGCGGATTTCAGTAATTGCGAGCCCGTGTTCTTTCAGGATGCGGTCGAGCCATCCCGCGCCGCAGCCGTGCACCGCGTCGCAAACGAAATTGCCCTTGGCTTTCGCCAGCACGTCGAACCGAATCATCTTTTTCAGTTGCGCGAAATACGCCTCGCGCGGATGAATCGGCTCGAATTTATCCTCAATCTCGTGGTACGGAGTGTCGTCCTCCGGCAGCGCGGCCGCACGTTTCTCGATGTCGTTAGTAGTCTCAACGGACGCCGGTCCACCCTCCGGACCGGAATATTTCAGCCCGTTATAGTCCCAGGGGTTGTGGCTAGCGGTTATATTCACGCCCCCTGCAAGTTTGTTGAAAATAATCGCGTGTGCAATCACCGGAGTCGGAGTCGCTTCTTGGCAGAGCAGGATTCGGCAGCCGTGCGCTTTCAAGACTTCCGCCGAACCGAGCGCAAATTCGGGAGAGAAGAACCGCATGTCGTAGCCGACGACCACCGTCGGAGATTTCGTTTCCGCCAGCACATGCTCCGCCACCGCAGCGGACGCGCGACGCACTCCAGCAAAGGTGAAGTCGTCGGCAATGACGCCGCGCCAACCTGAAGTCCCGAAATGTATCGCTTGGTTCGTCACGGACGGCTATTGTATCTTGGCCCTCAAGCCGCAA
>JBAVQA010000353.1:0-3570 GCA_049693595.1 Candidatus Acidiferrales bacterium
TAAGACGCCTGACGGATCGAGACGCATGCCCTTGCGCTTGCGAATCAGTTTGACCAGCTTCTCCGGGCCCAAAGGCGTGTCCTCGTAAAATTTGATGGCAACTTGATCTCCTCGATGATCGACCGAAGCGACCAGCAACTTTTCAGCGAGCGCCTTCAGCACCGCGTAGTCGAGAAGGTTCTCGACCGACGGCGGCGGAGGCCCAAAGCGGTCGTCAAGTTCGCGGCGAACTTCTTCGCGCTCGGCGTCGGAGGTAACGCTCGCAATGCGTTTGTATATCCGCAGGCGAAGGTTCTCACTCTCGATGTACTCAGGTGGGATGCGGATTTCCTGTCCGAGGTTGAGTGTGGCACGGCGCTCGACGGCAAGCGCCTCACCCTTTCGTTCGGCGACCGCGCGTTCCATCATCTGGCAATACATGTCAAAACCGACGGCCTCGATGTGCCCGTGCTGTTCGCGGCCGAGAAGATTTCCGGCGCCTCGCAATTCGAGATCAAGAGCGGCGATGCGGAAGCCCGCTCCCAAGTCGCTGAATTCCTTCAGCGCGGCCAGTCGCTGCCGCGCGATGGAGGTGAGCGACTTTTCCGTGGGAACGAGAAGATAGGCGTACGCTCGCTGATTCGAGCGGCCTACGCGGCCGCGAAGTTGGTACAGCTCGGAGAGGCCAAAGCAGTCGGCGCGATCGATCACGATTGTGTTGGCGCGCGGAATGTCCAAGCCATTTTCGATGATGGTGGTGGACACTAGGACATCAGCTTCGTCGCGCACAAATTTCAACATTACCTTTTCCAGCTCCGTCTCGCGCATCTGCCCGTGCCCGACCACAATGCGCGCCTTCGGAACCAGCCGCTGGATGAGCGCGGCAAGTGTGGCAATGGACTCCACGCGATTGTGAACGAAAAATACCTGGCCATCCCGCGCGAGCTCTTCTTGGACTACGTGCTGAATGAGAGTCTCGCTGAATGGGGCGACTGTAGTTTGGATGGCGAGGCGGTCTTTGGGAGGGGTTTCGATCACGCTCATATCGCGGAGGCCGACCAGAGACATGTGCAGCGTGCGTGGAATGGGTGTGGCAGACATGGTCAGCACGTCCACATTCTTGCGCATCTCTTTCAAGCGCTCTTTGTGCGCAACTCCGAAGCGCTGCTCTTCGTCCACGACCAGCAAGCCGAGGTCTTGGAATTTTACGTCCTTCGAAAGCAGACGGTGCGTGCCGATCAGGATGTCCACTTTGCCCGCTTCCATTTCTTCCAGAACTTTCTTCTGCTCTCTCTCCGTACGGAAGCGGCTGAGCATTTCGACGCGGACGGGAAAAGCGGAAAAGCGGCGTTTGAAAGTTTGAAAATGCTGGAAAGCGAGAACGGTGGTAGGCGCCAGCACGGCCACCTGTTTCGAGTCCGCGATAGCCTTAAATGCGGCGCGCATGGCGACTTCGGTCTTGCCGTACCCGACGTCGCCGCAGAGCAAGCGATCCATTGGAAGCGTGGACTCCATATCGCGCTTCACATCATCGATGGCGCGCAGTTGGTCAGGAGTCTCGTCAAATTCGAACGCGTCCTCGAATTCACGCGTCCAGTTGGTGTCAGGCGGGAATGCGTGGCCGGGCGCGGTTTTTCGTTCGGCATAAAGCTTTAAAAGCTGATCTGCCATGTCCGTGACGGATTTGCGCACGCGCGTTTTGCGCGCTTCCCAAATGGTCGTGCCCAGGCGGTCGAGCACAGGCTCTACGCCGCCTAGAGACTGATATTTCTGAACCAGATCGAGGCGGGCGAGTGGAACGTAAAGTTTTGCGTCACCCGCGTAGCGCAAGAGCATGAATTCGCCCGTCGCGCCTTCGACTACTACTTGGCGCAGGCCTTCGAATTGGCCGATGCCGTGGTCGATGTGCACCACGTAATCGCCCGGCTTCAAATCCGAGAAATCGCTGAAGAAACTTGCAGTCTTCGGCCGCGAGCGCGAACGCTGCTGTGAAGACGGCGCGACAGTTTCAAAGAGATCCGCGTTGCCGTACAGAGCCAGTTTCGCGTCAACGAATACGACGCCGCTTTCGACGGGAGCTTTGATCAGCACAATGGAGGGGCCCGCGGCGCCGGAGCCTTCTTCCGCGAGGCGCGTAACTGTGGTGTTTTCCTCAAGCTCGCCCATGCGGTACGGCAACTCGAACTCGTGGCAGATATCGGCGAAGCGCTCGAGTTCGCCGGTGCTGGCGGCTGAGACAAGAACGTGTTCGCCCGCGCTGATTCGGCCGCGGACTTCGGCCACAAAAGCGGCGACGTCGCCGTGATACCGAGTGGTGGGCTGCGTGTGAAGAGTACGGTCGGACGTGCTGCCTTCGCGCGCGACGTCCAAATGTTCGATGGCAAGACGCGGTAGGCGCCGTGTCGCATGCAGCCATTCTTCGTCGTTGAAGAGGTAGGCGCTGGGCGGCTCGGCGAGCGGGTCGTCGCTTTCGTCAAAAGATTCTTGGAGTTGCTTGCGATACTTCTCCAGACCGTCCGCGAGAAGCGACGGCTCGTCTTCGATTACGAGCGGGTCGGGGCCGAGATCGAAAACTGTCGATTTTCGCTCTTCGTGCAAGACCTCTCGAAATTCCCAGCCGGGATAAAAACCTTCCGGTGGAGAATCGTCTTCACGGTTTGACGCTGTCGGCACTCGCAAACGGTCGAGGACTTCGCGGTGACGAGGAAATTCCGTGAGCGGCATGAGCGCGGCGCGCTCTACGGGATTTGTTGAACGCTGCGTATTGGGATCAAATGCGCGGATCGATTCGATGGTGTCGCCGAGTAGCTCTACGCGAATCGGCTGCGGCGATTCCGGGGAAAAGATGTCAATGATGCCGCCGCGAACGGAATACTGGCCCGGCATCTCGCAAGTGACTTGCTTGTCGTAGCCGGCGCTGGAAAGAAACGTGAGCAGCGCTTCGTGCGCGATGGATTGGTCGCGCGCAATCGTGAGCGCTAGCTCGCCGTAGAACTCCGGCTCGCGCAGGCGCCAAACTGCGGCCTGAACTGGCACGATGAGGAGATCAGCTTCGCCGAGAGCAAACCTCCAGAGCGCGACCGCGCGGTCTTCCGAAATCTCCGCGTGTGGCGAACGTGATTCGTAAGGCAACACGTCGTAAGCGGGTAAAAGCGCGACGCGACGACCGGGTTTGCCCGTTATCGCGCGGTAAAACCAGCGCACAGGCTCGACGAGCATTTCCGCACGCTGATTGGACTCCACAATCAGAATCGTGGGGCGTCCAAGCTGAGCAGTGGCGACGGCACTGACAAAGGCTTTGGCCGGATCGGTGAGGCCCGCAAGACGCACTTCGCCTACGCTGCGCCGGAGCGCGTCGAGTGCTTCCTCAATTTCGGGCCGTCGCGCAACCCGACTGAGAAGCTCAGAGACCAGAGAGAGAATCATGCGCGAAGTTGTTTGATGCGTTCGACCAGTCGCGAGGTTGAATGGCCGGGCTCGGGCGGAATCTGGATCACTTTTACTCCTGCTGCCTGAGCCGCGCTGATTTCAGATGCAATTTGTTTGCCTGAGCTTGGCTCGCGACCCTGTACTACGGCGTCAGGAGCGAGT
>JBAVQA010000354.1:0-9836 GCA_049693595.1 Candidatus Acidiferrales bacterium
CATTAAGATCCCGATTATAGGGCTTGGTGGCATTGAAAGCCCGACCGATGTCGTAGAGTATATGTTGGCTGGTGCCTGTGCGGTTCAAGTTGGTACAGCACACTTTGTCGATCCAAGAGCGTCAGAAAAGCTAATAGCTGGTCTCGGAGAATGGTGCCGGGAGACTAGAACCTTTGAAATCAGCAGCTTACAGGGAGCGTTTGAGGTTGATCGGCGCGACTCTGGATAGTATAATTCGCTGATTCAAATAAGGTTAGGAGAAAATGAGAGCTAAACTTTTTGTGGTACTCGAATCGGTGTTCTTAGGATTGGGTCTGCTTGCGTTTACCCCATCGGTGAACCCTACTGCCATTGGGAAGCCAAGCAACCCTCTCCAACGTACTACAGTGCAGAGCAGCTCCACCCAAAAAACCAATGTGAACTCCCAGCCAAAGCCGCTGGCGGTCTGGGAATGCACTACCAGTTGGTACGGCGGGGACTTCGACGGCCTGACGACCGCGAACGGCGAGACCTACGACATGTATGCCGAGACCGCCGCCCACCCTACCCTGCCCTTGGGCTCCATTGTGAGGGTGGTGAACACGCGCAACCATCGCAGCCAGATCGTCCGAATCAACGATCGCGGCCCGTACGTCGAAGGACGCGAATTAGACGTTTCCTACGAAGTAGCCCGTAGGTTAGGATTTGATCAGACCGGACTCGCAAAGGTCCGGCTTGAGCTTCTCAAGGTGCCCACACGCCCGGAACTGATTCATCACGACGACTAATCGTTGCCCTGGATGTCGATGACCTCAGGGTTGCTACTGTATTAGTGAAGAAGCTTCGCGGAGCAGTTGGGCTCTTCAAGGTCGGCAGCCAGCTCTTTACTTCCGAAGGTCCGCGGGCGGTTGAGAAGCTCGCGGACGCCGGCGCAAACATTTTCCTCGATTTAAAATTCCACGACATCCCGAATACCGTGGCAAAGGCCGTGGCGGCGGCTGTGCAGCTGCCCCGCGTCCGCTTGCTTACGCTACACGCGTCGAGCGGAAGCGCCGTGATGCAAGCCGCGCGCGAAGCGGCCGGCGACAAAAAGAATCGGCCGAAACTGCTCGGCGTTACGGTGCTGACCAGCTTTGACGAGGCGACATTACACGAGATCGGGATGTCCGGCTCGATTCAAGAGCGCGCAGTTGCGCTGGCTGAAATGGCGAAGAAAGCGGGGCTGGATGGCGTGGTTTGTTCCACGCACGAGGCGCAAGCGATTCGACAGGCTTGCGGCTCGCAATTCGTGATACTCATTCCCGGAGTCCGGCCGCCCCATGGCGCCGCGAACGATCAATCGCGGATAGGCACCCCGGCGGACGCCATTCGGGCCGGGGCGGATTATTTGGTAGTTGGGCGCCCTATCACTGCTGCTCCGGATCCGCGCGCCGCCGCTCTAGCCATCGCGGACGAGATCGCTTCTGCCTCGCTCCGATCGCGGCAAGCCGCGGTTTAAAAGCTCTCCAGAAGCGCCTTCCGTTCGAGAGCAGTTCGAGTACTTCTCCGCATTATTTCGAGCCGCATAGAGCTGTGCGGATGTCTGTGCCCGGCATTTGACCAATCGCTCCGCGCTTCGCTAGCATCGGTGTGCGCATCCCACTCTCTCCATGGACGAAATTAGGCACGTAATCGCGGGCACCGCCGGGCATATCGACCACGGCAAATCGGCTTTGGTCGAAGCTCTTACCGGAACAAATCCCGACCGGCTGGAAGAAGAAAAGCGACGCGGGATAACGATCGATCTGGGCTTTGCTTTCCTGGATCTCGATGGCGTGAGACTTGGCTTTGTGGATGTCCCCGGGCACGAACGCTTCGTGCGTAACATGCTGGCGGGCGCGAGCGGGATCGATTTAGTCCTGTTCGTTATCGCGGCCGATGAATCGATCAAACCGCAGACACGGGAACATTTCGATATTTGCCGCCTGCTGGGCATTTCGCGCGGAATTATCGCTATCACGAAATCCGACAAGGTGAGTTCAGACGTTCTTGCTGCCGTGCGCCTTGAGATTGAAGAATTCGTGCGCGGCTCGTTCCTCGAAAACGCACCAATAATCGCGGTGAGCGCGCACAACGGAGTTGGGATCGAAGAACTGAAACAAGAGTTGCTCCGGGTCGCGCAAGCTGTGTCCTCGCGAGATGAAAACCGGCATTTTCGGCTGCCCATCGATCGCGTTTTCGCAATGAAGGGATTTGGCACGGTGGTCACGGGAACGCTCGTCGCAGGCGCTCTGAGGGTTGAAGATGAAGTGCAAATCTATCCAACGCCGAAGCGAGCCCGGGTGCGCGGACTGCATTCCGGAGGAAAACAGATTGAGCGCGCCGTGGCCGGCCAGCGGACCGCCGCGAACCTTGCCGGCATCGAGCGCGACGAAATGAGCCGAGGAATGGTCCTGGCCACGCCGGGACTCTTCGAACCGACTTCGCGTCTGGACGCAGAAATCAGACTGTTGGCTTCGGCTCGGCCGCTAAAGAATCGCGCGCGAGTTCATTTGCATCAAGGCACGGCTGAGTCCGTTGCGGAGATCATTCTTCTGAGCGGAAGCGCGGCACTTTCGCCGGGAAAAACGGAGTTCGCGCAGCTAAGGTTAGACGGGCCGATTCTGGTGTTGCCAGGGGACCGGTTTATTTTGCGGCAGCTCTCGCCGGTGGTGACGATTGGAGGAGGCACGGTGCTGGACGCGCGTCCTGCCAGCCACCGGCGCAACGACGAGGGCGTCAAAGCTTTCCTTCAAACGCTCGGGCGAGGCAACAAAGAGGATTCTCTCCTCGCACTTACGACTGCATCGCCCCAAGGGTTTTCCTTTTCCGAAACTCTTTCGCGCACCGGATGGACCGCCGCGGAAATCCACGGCGCCGCGGAAGCGCTTGCACAATCAAAGCGCGTGCGAATTTTGGGAGACGCGGCTTCGGCCGCTTTTATCGTGATATCCGCGCCGGGGTTTGCCGATTGTACGGCCGCAATTCGCAAGGCGATTGAGGATTTTCACTCCGCAAATCCGCTACTACCTGGGATTCCGAAGCAGGAGTTACGCGCGCGTACAGGAAATCCTCGCGCTGAAGTGTTTCAGGCTGCTCTCGACGACTTGCTCAGTGCGCGCGCAATCGCCCTTTCGGGGGATCTCGTTCAAAGAGCGGGACGTGAAATCGCTCTATCTCCCGAAGAAACGCGCGCCAAAGAAGTAATCGAGCGCGAATTTGCGAACGCCGGGCTTGCGGTTCCAAGCTTCGCAGCGGTGCTCGCCAAGTTGCCGGTGGAATCCCGGCGCGCACAAAAGATTTTGCAGATTCTGTTGCGCGAAAAAGTGCTGGTGAAAGTGGCGGAGGACCTAGTTTTCCATCAAATGGCGGTGGCAAAGCTGCGCGAGATGCTTGCGAAATACAAGAAGGAGCGCGGGACGCGGCTTCCCATTGGAGCGTTTAAGGAGATTACGGGCGTTTCGCGGAAGTACGCAATTCCATTGCTCGAATACCTTGACCGGGAACACTTGACGCGCCGGGTCGGGGACGAGCGTGTTATACTTTAGGTAGTTACCCGGGCTCGCGAGCTGGTTTCGCTGAAACAGGCATCCTGGGAAGGCAGGTAAACATGGGAGAGTTTAGCCCAATTCATTGGTTAATCGTTCTGGCGATTATCGTCCTCCTTTTCGGAGGAAAGAAAATTCCAGAAGTGATGCGCGGACTTGGTGAAGGCATCCGCAACTTCAAAGAAGGCATGCACACGAATACGCCGACTCCGCCGAATCCGGCCCCGCCGGTGAATCCGCCAACGGTTACGACCGCGCCGCCACCCTTGGGCGAAGATAAAAAGTAAGCCAGTTGGGCTTGCGACGACATCACGACGGCGGCTTCGGCCGCCGTTTTTATTTTGCGGACCGCTGAGTGCCGGTCGAATTTCCCCATCCAACCTCGCGCAGCAAAGACCATAGTCGCGCAAGCGGCAAACCCATCACGTTGAAATAGCAGCCCTCGATGCGCTTCACGTATCGTCCACCTATGCCTTGGATTCCATAAGCGCCGGCCTTATCGAAAGGCTCGCCGGTGGCGATATAGTCTTCGATTTCCTGCTCGGTAAGCGGCGCGAAGTGCACTCGCGTAATCTCTTCGACCACGCGCTGCTCTGCTCCGGAAGATCGTAACAGTGCAAGACCCGTGTGAACTTCGTGGACTCGCCCGCTTAGGCGCTGCAACATGCTGCGTGCGTCATCTTGCGAGACGGGCTTGCCAAGGACTTCCGTGTCCACCACGACGACCGTGTCGGCGCCGAGAATCAGCGTTTCGTCAACGGGATCGCGATATTTGGCGGCGGCCGACTGCGCTTTCGCTAGAGCCAGCCTGCGAACATAATCGCCCGGAAGTTCAGCAGTCAAGCGTGATTCCTCTACATCGGTGGCGCGTACTTCGAATTGAATTCCGGCGTTACGCAGGATTTCGGCGCGGCGAGGCGAAGCCGATGCAAGAATCAGTTTCATCGCAGATCTTTGTTTTCGCAGGACGTCGACGCCTCCGCGAGTGCGGCGAGAAAAACCGGGAGCGCTTGGAAGGGATCCTTCGTCACTTCGTTCCTCAGGATGACGATGCTTGTCGCATCGTCAAATTACCACGGACTCGTGGTACTCACCGAAAGCACGGCGCAGAGCATCCGAGATTTCGCCGACAGTTGCATATGCTTCCACAGCTGAGAGAATGGCCGGCATCAAATTTTCAGTGCTGCGGGCGCGGCGTTCCACTTCGGCAAGCGCAGCCTTCGCTTTGGGTGTATCGCGGCGCGCGCGCAAGGCGTTGAGACGAGCCACCTGCGTGCGCTCAATTTCCGGATCGATTTGCATGGTAGGTATGGGACGGCCCTCCTCAGCCTGAAAGCGATTCACGCCGACCACCACCTGCTCGCCGATGTCGACCGCTTGCTGATATTCGTAAGCGGCTTTCTGGATTTCCTGCTGAACGTAACCAGTTTCGATAGCGCGAAGCATTCCGCCCATCGCGTCAATTTTCGAGATATAGCCTTGCGCTGCGGCTTCGATTTCGTCGGTCATTTTCTCGATGGCGAAGGAACCGGCGACGGGGTCGATCGTGTTCACGACGCCGGTTTCCTGGGCGATGATCTGCTGCGTGCGAAGCGCGAGGAGCGCTGCTTGTTCGGTGGGAAGCGCGAGAGCTTCGTCCAGAGCGTTGGCATGGAGCGACTGGCAACCGCCCAAAACCGCTGCGAGACATTGCAGGGCGACGCGTACGATATTATTTTCCGGCTGCTGCGCGGTGAGCGACGAGCCGGCGGTCTGCGCGTGAAAGCGAAGCATCATCGAGCGCGGATCGCGCGCCGAGAATCGCTGGCGCATGGTGCGCGCCCACAAGCGACGCGCTGCGCGGAATTTCGCGATCTGCATCAGCAATTCGTTGTGTGAATTGAAGAAGAAAGAAAGCTGCGGAGCGAAGTCGTCCACGGCGAGACCTGCTTCGACGGCGGCATCCACGTAGGCGATTCCGTTCGCCAGTGTGAATGCAACTTCCTGCACGTCGGTGGATCCCGCCTCGCGAATGTGATAACCGGAAATCGAAATGGCATTCCAATTGGGTATTTCCTGCCGACACCAGGCGAAAACATCAGTGACGATACGCATGGCCGGGCGCAGCGGATAAATGTAAGTTCCGCGCGCGATGTATTCTTTCAAAATATCGTTTTGCACGGTGCCGGCGAGGCGTTTCAGGTTCGCGCCCTGCTGCTTGGCGACGGCTACGTAAAGAGCAAGCAAGATCGCGGCGGTGGAATTAATCGTCATCGAAGTGGAGACGCGCTCAAGCGGAATGGCGTCGAAGAGCGTTTGCATGTCTTCGAGCGAGTCGATCGCTACGCCGACTTTGCCGACTTCCCCGAGCGCGAGCGGATGATCGGAATCCATTCCAATTTGCGTGGGCAGATCGAACGCGACGGACAATCCCTTCTGCCCTTGTGAAAGAAGATAGCGATAGCGGTGGTTCGATTCGACCGCGCTGCCGAAGCCGGCATATTGCCGGGTGGTCCACAAGCGCCCGCGGTACATGGTGGGATAAACGCCGCGTGTGAACGGAAATTCGCCGGGGTAGCCAAGATCGCGCTCGTAGTTCCAGCCCTGCAGGCTGTCTTGGGTTACAACAGCTTCCATTGGGAGGCCGGAAGGTGAAGCAAGTTTTCGTTCCGATAAGGCTGGGCGCTTCTTGGTGTCTTCGGGCATTGGAAAGTCAGCGAACTCGCCGGGCTCGGCGGAACGACGCGAAAGCGAAGTACGCCATCATGACCGCGTAAGCCAGCGCAAAACCTAGAAGCCAAGCTGCCACTTTGCTGTGCCACTGGCGCCAGGCGGCCACGGCTCCGTACAGAGCGAAGGTGGCGAACAGCGCTCCCATGGCTTCGTGGAAGAATTGCCGCGCGGCACGCCACAGGATGCGCACGGTTACTTTCGAGGAGTTCCATAGCGCCGGAATGAAGCCGGTTGCCATGGCACAATTCTAGTATAGATCGCGGCGGCGCGCTGCGGCCGGGCTGCTATTTTGGCCGGAGAGCACGCGTGCGAACGCTTTCTGGCTCCACGACCTGAGCTAGCGTACAGGTTACATCCACGATTCCGAGAACACACCTGGGTCTTGTTTCGGGATTGCAGCGGCCCTAGAATTGGTGTAGGAATGGTTTTTTACAGGAGGCGCGCTTGCAACTCGACGACCGTATGAAGCAGTTGCTGCGAGACCTGGGCCACGCTATCAACGATAGCGTATCGGATTCCGATCGCATTGCGGAAGCTATTTCCAGCGTGCGGTCCGCGGGCTTCGATATTGTGCTGAAGCTCGACGCTACCATCGGGCTGGCACGCCGCTCCGAGCAGGATGCCAAGATGACTTCGCTCGACCGCCGCTTTCTGGAATCGCTGCATATCCGCGTGGACGACGAAACCCTGGAAGAGGAAAACATGGCGCCGCCTCTGGTGGAAATCACCGCGCAGGACATTAAATTCTTGAAGTCTCTGAAGATCTCGTTCGATGACGAACTATAAGATTTTCGCGGCGATGATCCTGGCTGCTTCGGCCGGGCTTGCGCTTGCCGATATTCCGGCCGCTCGCGCGCAAGTGAATACCAACGCGCCCATCGTCGTGAAGAAAAGGGCGAAAAAACCCGTATGGCTGAGCGCGGAAGTGATTCATGCGGACAATCACACGCTGATGGTGCGCGAAGAAGCGAATACGCTGAACGTTCATACGTTCACGTATGCGGACAAAGCGCAGAAAAAAATGAGCAAGGTGCTGGACGCGGGCGGCTATCAAAGCGGCGATCGGATAAAGGTTCTGTGGATGGCTGGGGGCTCCGAGGCGCTCGACATCAAAGGCAAACCTTCGAAGGCAATTTGATCGTTCTTACGGACGTGCTTCCGAGTTGGCATTCCTACGCGGTAACCAGCAGTCTCGATTAATTTCATGATTCGCCAGCCCGCCGTTTCCGACCGCTTTTATCCCTCCGATGAAAAGAAGCTCGCTCGCGAAATCGAGCAATATACTGCGAGCACAAACAAGAACAAGAAAGTATTCGCCCGCGGATGCGTGGTGCCGCATGCGGGCTACATGTATTCGGGCTACGTAGCGGGGGCGGTTTACTCCGCGGTCGAAATTCCCGCGGGATGTATTTTACTGGGCCCGCGGCATTTTCCCGGAGGAGAGGCACTGGCGATCATTTCGGAGGGAAGCTGGCGGACTCCGTTTGGCGATGCGCAAATAGATTCGGAACTGGCTGAAGAGCTAAAGCGGGCATGTCCGCTTCTGCGTGAAGACCGCGTGGCGCACGAGCGCGAGCACTCGCTTGAAGTGCAGATTCCTTTTCTTCAACAGCTCGCGAAAAATCCGCGATTCGTTCCCGTCGTGCTTGCAACGCAACAATACCCGGATCTCGAAGCATTGGGCCACGCAGCGGCACGGGTGATCGCGGCTCACACTGAACCCGTGCTGCTGATCGCGAGCACGGATATGAATCACTATGAAAGTGATGCGATCACGCGCGCGAAAGATCAGAAGGCAATTGAACGGATTCTGGCGCTCGACCCGCACGGTCTTTACGATACGGTGAGGTCCGAGGAAATCACCATGTGCGGCTACGCTGCGACGGTTGCGATGCTGATTGCCATGTGCGATCTTGGCGCGAAAGACGCGGAGTTAGTTCGGTACGCGACTTCGGGTGATGTCACCGGCGACCGGGATGAAGTGGTCGGTTACGCGGGCATCGTCATTCGCTGATGAGGCTCGACGATGCTCGCGTTCGCGACAACAGTCGGTTTTTCTGGCACTAACTTCTATTGGACGGTTAGCAACAAATAGGTCGAATGCGTTTTCGTTCCATCCGTGGCTGTGATAACCACGGTCTGATTCGTCACCGCGGGATTGCCGCCGCCTCCACCACCACCGCCACCGCCGCCTCCTCCTCCGCCGCTGCTGCTGCTACTGCTACTGCTTCCACCGCAGGCCGCCATGCCGAACAAGCAGCCAGCCACCAGGAGGCTTGCTGCCAAGCTCCAGCGGAGTCTGCGCCTGAGTGCTTGAATCCCGAGCCACAAAGTGGCGAAACACAGAAAGAGCAGCATCCATCTTCCTGATCCGAGCTGAGCTGCTGTTGGAGTGGTTCGATGGCCCATTGGGATCAGCATGCCGCTGGCCGTGTTCGTAAGCATCAGTGGAACTTGAACGGCGGCGGTGCCAGTAACCGAAACCGGCGTGGTAGGAGTAAAAGCGCAGGTGGTTCCGGTGGGCAGGCCAGAGCAAGACAAGGTGACTGTTCCGGTGTACGCCGCCGTTACTCCCTGTAGGGTGATCATTGTGGATGGTGACGTGCCTCCCGCAGGTACCGTCACAGTCGTGGGAGTTCCACCCTGGGGGCATGCGGCTACGCAAATCATGAAGTCCGGGCTGAGGACTGCTGATGCAAAACCAGTAACGAAATTGGCAACGTTCAGTGAGCCAAGGCCGGTGGCAAGGTTATAGTTGCTCGAGGCGTTGTATCCCAGCGAGCCAGCCAAGGGTCCAGTTTGAACTGAGGTAACGCCGACTGTATCGCTGCCGGAGGCGTTCGTGCAATCCGGCGTGGCTGGAGTGCAAGGCATGGCGTTTGTTCCGGTGATGGCGTGATAAATGTTGGGTTGAGCCGCCAGAGTGTACTGCACGGGATTGGGATTTCCCTGACTTTCGCCGGTTTGTTGGACGACAAGAGCCATGATGCCAGCCATCGCAGGTGTGGCCACCGAAGTGCCGCCGAATCCTTGGAAATCGAGAAAGGGACTAGTCAGATTACAGCTGCTAGTGCTGCTGCCAGCACCCGTATTGGCGTCCATCTGGCAGACGATATAAAAAGTCCCGTTGAATAAGCCGCTGGCCGAAAAAAAAGAAAGATCCGGTATGTCACGCTTGCCGTCTTTCGGCACGCCGGAACCTGCTTGCCAGTACGGCTTGGCATAGCCGCCAAGGCATGCCGCTGCGTCCACAGGATTACCGGCCGTGCAAGCACTCACTCCGCCGCCGCCGCCAACAACAACGAGGGTATCAATGCCCTGCCCCGGATTGGTTACCGCAGGATTGTTGCAGTTGGCCAACGGATCGGTGCTAAAGCCAAACTGCGCAAACAAGCTGCTGGCGCAAGAGTTATTCCAAACCACTTCGGGGATATAAGACAGGGCGGACGCTTGCGTCGTTGAATTGTTGGGACCCCAGAATGTAGTGATCACCTGCCCGCTAGAGTTGATGTCGTTGAAATCCGTGCCACCGACAGCGACGTTGAACGGCGTGGAAGCAAATCCGCTCACCTGCAAACC
>JBAVQA010000355.1:0-8942 GCA_049693595.1 Candidatus Acidiferrales bacterium
CACACCGGAAGTTTCGCCGCGAAACGGAACCGTGCCCGTCGCCATTTCGTACAGCACCACGCCAAACGAAAACAGATCCGTGCGCGCGTCCAGTTCCTTCCCGCGAACCTGCTCCGGCGACATATACGCAACCGTGCCTACTGCCACGCCCGGGCTGGTGAGGTCTTCCGGCCGCACTCCCGCCGTCATCTGCGCCGCCATGGTTGCGTCCGACGTCATCGAATGGACCGTGGCGAGGCGAATCTGTTTGGCCAGCCCGAAATCCAAAATCTTGGCGTGACCGCGTTCCGTGACGAAAATGTTGGCCGGCTTTATGTCGCGGTGAACGATTCCCTTGCTGTGCGCCGCGTCCAGCGCGTCCGCGATCTCGATGCTCAGGTCCAGCAGCAATTCCAAATCCATGGGCCGGCCTGCGATGGAATGTTTCAAAGTTTTCCCATCCAGGCACTCCATCGCCAGGAACGTCTGCCCGTTCTCTTCGCCGATATCATGAATCGTGCAGATATTCGGGTGATTCAGCGCCGAAGCCGCTCGCGCCTCCCGCCGGAATCGTTCGAGCGCCTGCGGGTCTCCCGCCAATTCATCGGGCAAAAATTTCAGCGCAACGTTCCGGCCAAGGTTCGTGTCCTCAGCCTTGTAAACCACGCCCATGCCTCCGCCGCCAAGCCGTTCGACGATGCGGTAGTGCGAGAAGGTTTTGCCAATCAGTGAATCGGAGTGTTGCATGCGCTGCACATATTAGGTTGCAAGCGAAGTCAAGTCAACGAGCGGAACCCGTCTGAATTCCTGCCTGGAGCAAATCCTTCGCTCGCGCCCGCCCCAACGCCACCGCGCGCCGTTGCCTTTCGTGGCGCCGGCGTCCCGCCGGCTCTTTTGATTTCCTCGGCGGCTCAACTCTGACGCGTATTGCCGTAGCAAGATCCCGTCGGGGCGCTGCTTGCTGCGCCCGCTGCGTCGCTGCCCAGCCTCAACGAACGGCCGCTTTGTTTCCACTCCCGCAGTTTATTCATACCCCACAGCCGCGGAACCTCGCTGAAGATAGCAGGGCTGTTAAGTCAATACTCGGCTAAACAGGAAGGTGTGTTACACTCCGCCGATTATGGGCTGGTTCCTTTTAGCGCATATCGGGTTGCCGCTATTCTTTGGTGCCGCATTCGTGATTTTTAGCGCCGCAGTCTTACCGAGCATGGTTGGGTGGGACATTCTGGTGGAAACGGCGCAAGATTTAGCGATTTTGAGCCTGGGAGCTACGGGAGCGATATTCGACAATTCAAAAGTCGAGTCCGCTTTCGGGCCTAATTCAGCCTTGGTGGCCATCGGCCTGGTCGCAATAGAGCTTATTTTTTCCTCAATTATAGTGTTCGCAAGGGCAAGAGCCGTGCAACAGGGTAAGCATTTCTCACTTGTGGGTGGTACAATGGTGCTGTTCTTAGGTTTTATGACGTTGGCTTTAACAGCTAGCGTGCTGATTTGGGCTTATAGTCACGGGAGCTACGGAAATGGTTAGTTTTTTGAAGTTTCTTGCGCCTGCTGTCGGGGGTGCTGCGATCTGCACCTTTGCCCTTGCCCTCGTGGCTCGTCCGCTCGCTACTGCAATCCAAGGTTTAATTTACCCTTCTCGGAAGACATCCAGAGCGTAACCGGCCTCTCTCGCGTTCATCAATCATCGTTACTCTTAACCGCCGCTTAAATTCATTCATCCGCCCAACCGTTTAGCTTTTATTCATACCGCACAGCCGCAATAGGATCGATGCGCATCGCCCGCCGCGCCGGAATGTAGCAAGCCGCCATCGACACCGCCGCAATCAGCAGCGCCACGCCGGTAAACGTTAGCGGATCGTGCGGGCTGATTCCGGCAAGCATAAAAACCAGCAGCCGCGCCATCGCCAGCGCCCCCACCACGCCAACCGCAATCCCGATTCCCGCCAGCCACAATCCCCTTCCTACCACCAGCCGCATGATGTGGCTCGGTTGCGCTCCGAGTGCTATGCGTATTCCAATTTCAGACGTTCGCTGGGCGACCATGAACGCCATCACGCCATAAATTCCAATCGCGCCCAGGAACAATCCCAGCACGGAAAAATATCCCATGAGTTGAGATATGATTCCGTAGCCGAAGTACTGCTCCGCGATCACACTCTCGAGCGGTTGAATCGCCGAGACGGGCTGCTCCGAGTCCACCGACCAAATCGCGCTGCGAATCGCGTCCGCCAGCGTTGCATGATCCGCCGTGGAGCGCACTACGATACCCATTGCGCGCGAGGGGGCTTGCGCGAACGGCACGTACATTTCCCGATCGCGATGGTAGTTCATCGCGCTGTGCATTCTCACGTCCCCTACGATGCCGACGATGGTCGCGTCCGCATCCCCGTCCCAGTGGAAGTGAAGTTTCTGTCCGATGGGATCTTCATGCGGCCAGAATTGCCGCGCCATTTCCTTATTGATGATCACCACAGGCATGCTCGACGGGCCATCCGCCGTCGAAAAGTTGCGTCCCTTCAGCAGACTAATTTGCATGGCGTTGAAATATTCGGGCGTGACGATGGAGTATCGCGCGCCCGGAACTTGCCCAGGATCCGGAGCGGGTCGGCCCACCACGGTCACATCGATCGTTGTGCAGCAGTCGTCGTACGGAACCTGCTGGTTTGCTCCCACGGATGCAACTCGCGGCAGAGCGCGGATGCGCTCGAGCACTTGATCGTAAAAGGCCTTGATCTCGGCCGGCGATTTGTACTTCGCCTGAGGCAAGCTAAGGTCCGCCACCAAAACATTTTCCTGCTTGAATCCTGGATTCGTCCGCGTGATACCCACAAAACTCCGAATCATCAATGCGGAACACACCACGATTACCACCGCCAGCGCCACTTCGGCGACCACGAAAATGCTCCGCAATCGCGAGCCGGAACGATTGCCGGTGGCGCGGCCCGAAGCATCCTTCAGCATCGAGTTCACATCGAGCTTCGAGCTGCTGAGCGCCGGCGCGAGTCCGAAAACAATTCCCGCGAATAGCGCGACGCAAAATGTATAGCCCAAAGTTCGAAGATCGAGCGGAACCTCCCCGTAATTCAGCAAATATCCGCGGATGCGCGTGGGAATTGCTGCCTCGATCCAACCCAGCCACCAATACCCGAAAAACACGCCCACCGCTCCGCCGGCGATAAACACGATTACGGTTTCCGTCAGAAGCTGGCGTATCAGGCGGTAACGCCCTGCGCCAAGCGCGGAACGAATCGCTAGCTCCTTGGTGCGGCCGGTCGCCCGAGCAAGCATCAGGTTCGCCACGTTGGCGCAAGCGATCAGCAGCACAAAACCCACAATCCAGAACAGAATCAAAATCGGTTGATTGCCGGCCTCTTGTCCGATGGCGTCCTTCAAAGAAAGCAGCAGAACTCCCGAATGTGTATTCGTCTTGGGATACGCTTTCTCCAGCTGCGCCATAATCGCGGACAGCTCCGCTTGCGCCGAAGCCATCGGCACTCCCGGCTTCAGACGCCCCATTGTGTAGAGCCCCATGTTGCTGCGATCGCCCAGTTCCTTCTGCGTAAGCGCGAGCGGTGTCCACAAATTTGACCGCCCCGCCAGAGGAAGTTGAAAGTTTGCGGGCATGACGCCGACGACCGTGGAGGATTCTCCGCCGATCTTGATCTGCCGCCCGACGATGTTCGGGTCGCTCGCAAACCGCGTCTCCCACAGCCCCCGGCTCAGAATCACCACATGCGGCGCGCCCTCTACGTCATCCGACTGAACAAACGCCCGCCCGAGAAACGGTTTTGCACCCAGCGTCTGGAAAAAATTCCAACTCACGCGCATGCCGCTCACTCGCTCCGGCGGCCCGTCTCCCGCCAGGTTGAACGCATGCGAGTCCCAAGCGGCAAGCTCGTCGAAATCCTTGCTTTGGAGCTGCCAATCGTGGAAATCGGCGGCCGTGCTCCCGTTGTCCGTCAAGCCCGTCTTCGTGTCCAAACTTTGAATTTCAATCAGTCGCGCGCTGTTCGGATAAGGCAACGGGTTGATGATCCACGCGTTGACAAAGCTGAAAATCGCCGTGTTCGCGCCAATCCCCAGCGCCAGCGTCAGCACCACCACCGCCGTAAACCCCGGATTCTTCAGCAGCATCCGTATCGCGAACCGCATGTCCTGCATCAACGTCCCCACGGATCCCTCCGGTTGAAGAGCTCCCACAACAAAGTACAAGTCCTCAAAGCATGCCGGATACCAGTCCACCCCGCCTTAACCCTCTGACGTAACAAGCTTTCTCGCCCCCGCACAAACTTGCCCTCCACCAAAACGTCCATCTGCGGGACTCCTCGTCCCCCAAACGGACACGTCCCGCCGAAGGCGGCTATCGGATGAGCTAACGGGCAAGTTTAACCGAGGACTCAGTAGGGTCTGCTGATTTCGTGCATCGAGGCTAGCGCGGTGCATTCCTGCGACTCCGGGCCAAGGTCATCCTTGCCGATGTCGCTGGGTTGCGTTTTGTGCAGCGCTACACCCACGTGAACGATTCCCTCGGAGGACGACCAGATTCGAACCAGAGCGCGCACGGAATCGTCTTCTGCTTTCACGCGCAGCACGGTTTGGCCCAGGGGATAGATGGGGCAGGTGTTCGGTTCGTTCTCAGCGACCTTGAACTGCATCTTTCCAGCCGCGAGATATCGCAGCGAGAGTAGCGCAAAATCTTTTTTTACTGCTTCATCGAAGTTCACGCGGGGATAGTAATATTCGAAGGCGAAAACTCCTTTCGAAAATTCCTTGTTCCTATATCCGCCGGCCATGGCTTGGTCCACTTTGGTTGGCCGCCAACGATAGTCCCAACCTTCCGGATAGCACAAACTCACGTTCAGATCCCGAAATATTCCAGCCGTGGAAGGAGCAAATTTCGGCGTGATATGAGGAGGAGGCTGCAGATTCTGCATCTTGCCGTTCAGATAGAATTCCGCGCGGTATTGCGCGTTCTGCGCGCAGCTTTGCTGGCCGGTCGCGTCCAGATAAGAGCGGAACTCGCGAACGGCGCCGTCCGAATCTCTCTGCGTGGTTTTCCAATCCACCTGCCCGGAAAGATCGGGCAACGCGCGCCAGAGTTGCCATTTGTCTTCGTACTTGTACCAAAGAACGCTCAGAACGTCCTGTCCACTGTTGAAATTCTCGGGCTTGGCGTGCCATCCGAGCCCGGCCGGCGCGGCGATCAACCAAACTTCCCGAAGCCGCGGCGACCCGCCGGAACCTCCGTTCGGAGCCGGCCAGGCCGCAGTCACCAGTTGCTGCTTAAAATCGTCCGCCATGCTCTTGATTTTCTTGCAGTCATCCGCGCTGCGAATTCCCGAGCAGTAGTGCAGCAGAACTTCGAGGTCGTTGATGTTGGCCGCCGCCAGCCCGTTTTGCAAAGCCGCGGCGGATGAGATGGCTAGAGCTTTCTTGTAAGCATCCTGCGCACCCGCAAAATCTCCTGCTGCAAGCCGCGTCACTCCCAGGTTGAAATCGAGAAACGGGTGTTCCTTGTTTTCATCGTCATTCACCGCTTCCTGGGTCTCCTTCATGCCTTTCTTGACGCGCTTCAGATCCTTCTTCACCAACCCGAGTGAATACGTATCCCAGCCGAGGTTTCCCATCATGTCCGCGTTCAGGGTGATGGACTCGCGGTCGAAACCGTCCATGGCCTTGTCTTCGCGTTCGACCACTTTGCTGATGCTGTCCTCGGAAAACAAGCTGGCGAACGACTCGCCGTTTTGCGGAGATTTCTCGTGCTGAGAGGCGCGCGATAGATAATAATTCGCCAGCGAAAAGGTCGGCCGCGCTTCCGCGGCGCATTCGAATTCCTGTGCGGCGTTATGGTAGTCATCCTGCGTGGCGGCAGTGTCATATTCCATTCTGCCTTCGGCATAGTGCCGGGCCGCTACCTCCTTCGCGTCTTCCTTTTTTGCATCTGTCTGCTTGGGATCGCGGCAGGTCTGCGATTCGGTGTAAGCCTTTCCGGAGATTGTTCTCGCGCCGTGGACCGCTCCGTATCCGAGCGCGAGGACTACCAGGAATACTCCGTACACCACCAGCACGGACGCCGCGTGCAAGTCTTGAACCATCGTCAGCGATTGTCCGAACAGGTACAGCGCGATCGCGAGCCATGTAAGCATGGTCAAGTATTGCTCCGCGCGTGTGTGATGCGCGAGGCTCAGTTCGTTTTCCGCATCCGCCTGCGCAAAGGCGAGATGCGAACCCAGTTTCGGCCCGCCATTCAAAAAACCGCGCGGGTATTGGGTGTCAAACTCCGGACCGTCTCCTCTGGTACCATAGAGAAAATCGACAAAGCTTTTATCCTCAGAGCCGACCGCGGTCCCCCAGCGCGCCTTATCTTCGTCTATTTTTTCCGCGTTGCCCTTCAGCGTCCCCATTTCCATCAGATTGGCTTCCTGCAGGACGGCCTGAAATCGCAAACGGTTTTCCTGGGTGGCGGCGAACTTGGTAAGAAGAGAATATGCCAGGCTCGTGTGGCTGTTTCTGTACCCTTCTACCAGCAGGCCGGCGGCGTGGCTCGATTCGTCGCTCGCCTTCGTGCTTGCCCAGGCGTATGCAGTTCCGATCATCGCGCTGACCAGAACGGTGAAAACGATCAGCAGAACCACGAGAATTGAGAAAGCGCGCTTGCTGTGCTCAGCGTGAACGCGCATTCCCGGGAAAATGCGCGGCTCCACTTCACCCGGATGTGGAGTCTCCGCCTCTTCCTCTTCCTCCTCGGCTTCGGTGAGGAAGCCCATTCGGCGGGATATCCACCGAGCTAATTTCAAGATGTAAGGCGCAAGCAGGGTCCCCACGAAGCCGAATATTAAGAAAAGCAGGAACACAACAGCGAAAATCAGCGCGCTCACGTGATCGGCCCCCACCGCGACGAACAGTGCGCTTGCCGTCACTACCGCTGCCAGCACGAGCATAATGCCCATTCGGCGATCGTTTTCGCGCCAAAGCTCCGCGAACGTGAGGCAGCCCAGCGCAACCACGAAAAGAACGACCGCGATCGTCAACCAAAACAGCTTGGCATGCGATTGGTCTATCTCCTGCTGCAACTTGAGCCAGAGCGAATTGGATTCCTTCTTCGTTTCGCCCAGCTTCGTGCCCTTCGGCGCGATCCACTGGCTTCCGAAGCCAATGGCCTGCAAATCGCGTGCAACGTTCATGTCGATTATTTCATTCTTGTCCACCTTCTCAGTGTCGTAGTCGGGGATCCAGGTGGCATTTCGATACGGCTTCAGAATTCGCGCAGCGTTGAATTCCACTTCGGCTTGCACATCGCGGCGCGAGGCTCCGGCCGGATCAATCTTCCTGAGTGCGTCGGCCTCGCCGCGCAGCCTTCGTCCCTCCGTGATGAAATTGCCATAATTGTCATCAAAGTGGATGAGCTGGGCTTCGCGCTCGTTATATTCCTTGCGAAATGTGAGTTCGATGAGGTGGCGCTGGCTGAGTTTGCTTTCGAGGATGTCCGCTTCTTCTTCGGCGTTGCCTGCGCGCAGTGCGGCAATTGCTCCAAACATCGCGACCAGCGCCATAATCAGCGCGATCCCGGTGCCGTCTCTCATGAGGTCCTTAATGCTTTTGTCTTTTTCGAGCCAAAACATGGGTTGAGGTTGCGGATAATATCGCGCGCCTACGAACGAATCAAGGCACAAGATTCGGCACGGAATCGTACGCAGTTCAGGAACTGGAATCGACGAAGCACGTTCTGGATATCAGCGCCGTAGGCGCGGCAGAACTTAGCCCAGCCCGTAAGGGCTGGGAATAATTCCGAAGAGAGTCCAAGCGCCGTAGGTGCGACACCGACGCCGCGTCCGCCGGTAGCATGCGCGCTCTTTGCGTCCCGCTTCTCGTCTGGGACTTGCTATATCGTCACGCCGCTCGCAAGTCTCCGAGCCGTCATCCCCAACATCAGCCGCGAAAACCCGGTCATCAACAGGTTCACGCCCACCAGCGTTCCAATCGCCCATACCGAACTCGACGGCCAGTGGAACCAGATTAGCCCGCCCAAAAACAGCGTGATCAGCGCGTTCATCAGCAGCCAGCCTGAGCCGGCATGCCCGCGCGACGCGAAAAACGCGATCAGCTCGAACAATGCCGCCATCAAAATAATCACGGCCAAGATCAACGTGAGCGTTCCCAAACCGAGCAACGGGTGCATCAAATAATAAATTCCCCCGGCGATGAACACAATTCCAATCAGCACCTGCCAGATCACGCGCCCCGCCCCGCCTCCGCTGAACGCCGCAACCAAATGTGCCACGCCGCCGAAAATCAGCAGCCAGCCAACCAGGATCGTCACCGCCAAGCCGGCGACTCCCGGCTCAACGATCGCGAATATCCCCAAAACAATAAACACCACCGCCATCGCAATATACCAGCCGCTCATTTTCTTAACGAACTGCGCTGCTACAGGCGCTCCCTGACTTGAATTTGCAGACGACATCAGACACCTCCACTCGCGCTTGCTTCTCGGAATTTGCCGCTCGCCTGAGCGGGGAAGTTGCAGGTAAATGACCTGAGCAAAACTGCGCTGATTCTACTCCCAAAATCCCTCGCCCAGCCACGCATTCTCTTTCACAAACGCGTATTGCCGGATGCGCCCCGGAAAGCGACTGCAAGCCGCCGCACTCCAAACTAAGGCTCGCCGCGATTCTGTGGAGTGCGGGAGCTTGCTCCCGCTTTCTACTGCCGGACGCGTATTGCCGTACCAAGACTCCGTAGGGGCGCAGGATGCTGCGCCCGCTCCAGCGCCGCCCAGCCTTCAACGAGCTGGCCGCGCTCCGCCGCCCACCACGCTCGAAAAATAACGAAAAACTCCTTCCATGAGAAGGCCGGTCTGAGTCAAGACGGTTTTGAGTTTCTTTCTGTGGAACCTAACTTTTTCACCGAGCCGCCTCTGTCGCCATCCTTCCATCCGCAGTCTTTGATGAGCGATTTTC
>JBAVQA010000356.1:0-5722 GCA_049693595.1 Candidatus Acidiferrales bacterium
AGCCAGGAACATGCGACCGTGGGAGTATTTCTTCTTCATGTTTGGATTGCAGCTATGGTTAGCGAGCTGAGCGCCGCTGCCCGCCACTCCCCCGTCCAGAACATAGCCGGACTTCACTTGCGCCAGATAGATATCTCGGGGGAACCGCAACTGCGACGCCTTCTCCAAATTTAGTTTCTTGCCGGTGTACTCGATCACCAGGCGTCTTGCCGGAATATCTTCCAGCGCATAGACACCGATGCGATGAATCCGGGAATAGCCCGTTCGCAGACGAAACCTTGCGAACCTGGATTTAATCGCTGGAAGAACGCTGCGTTTCTTCTTCATTTGCCAATCCTGCACCGAAAGCTGTCGATAGGTTGGATGTCCTCGCCGTGATTCACCGGCTTCGCCGCCTACTCGACGAGGTACCGAAGCGTCTTGCGGCATTTGCGCGCGCCGCAATCGCATGGAACGCGGCGCGCCTTGATCGGGTGGGCGTAGTACCTGGTCAACTCTTCGCCCGCACGTATCCGCCGCCTGCTGTAGAAAAAAAGGCGACCTCGCCGGCACTGGTCGGTCAAATTCGGACTGCAACTGTGATTAATGAACTCGGCGCCGCTGCCGCCTACGTACCCATCAATCGCGCGGCCTTGATTGAAGATGACGGCATAATCGGCGCGATAAGGCCTGAGCTTGGCTGCCTGGTTTAATCTCAAGCGTCTGCCGGTAAATTCGATCACTTGATGACCTACGGGAATATCATCCAGTGTGAATACGCCGAACCTGTGAATCCGCGATCTGCGGATTCTCAGGCGATAGCGCACTGATTTAGGATTGATCCGGCCGCGCGACGTGGATATCTTCCGCATGTATTCGTCCTCAAGATTCTAGTTTGCTTTACTCTCTCTTCTTCCTAACTCCAAAAAAAAGCCATTCTATACCTGCGCCAGCGCAAACGGAACAATCCACATAGCCTGGTTGGAAGTTACCAGCCATTAAAGGCGCATGTCGATACTGACCCCCATTTCGGAGATAATGCCGAAATGATGGCTCGAGAAAATCAGCGTGCAGAAAGCCGGCGCGAGAACAAGTCTCAGATTCCGCGTGAAGCAGTAGTCGACCCTCTCGGCTGACTTCAAGGAATGCAAGCGCTCAAGTTGCCAAAAGTAACTCGTGCTGCAAGGAGCCCGAGAGAACTCGCTGTCTGGAGTTCGTTCACGGCAGCACAAGCAGAAGCAGTCAATATGGGTGTGAGCATCATCGTCCCGGCAATCCGGAACTGTCTGCCCTCAGGGGGAAACACGGGACGATAATGCCGGGCTGAAGGCCCTTCGACGCTCACGGTGAACCGGCCTGACTGCCGGCAGGCGGTACGAACTTCACAGTAGGCGCAAGGGCGCTATTTTGTTGCCAAGATTGCCTGGCCTAGGTGGTAGGACAGGTGGTTGGTGCGGCCCAGCAGGATTGCGAAACGGTTGCGCAGAGGTTCCTTGGCGAAATCTTCTTCGGAGACGGAGGCGTGCTTCTTAAGCCAGTCGGCGGGCGAAAGAGTTGCGAAGCCGGCGCGAAGCTTTCCGTTTACCTCGTTCCAAGCTTTCTTTATTTCTTCAGCGGAAGGCGTGTGCGGGGAGGCTTTGTCCGGATTTGAAGGGAAAGGTTCGTCGAACTCGGGATGGAGCCTGGGGCCCAAGCCGAGCAGCGGGAGCATGCGGTCATGAACTGCGGTGAGGTGTCCCCAGAGATAGATTAGGCGATTTTTGCCTGGCGCGATTTCTTTTGCTAGCTGATCGGGAGTCAGGCCGGAAAAAAGCTTGTCGGCGCGGTCAATGGTTGTGTCCCAAAGATTTAAGGCTCCGGATGAAAACAATTGCTCATTCGCCATGTGAAGGTCTCCTTGGTGCGGCATTCGGTATGCGATCAATCTGATTTTCTCTTCCCGCGCAGGATTGGATTCTGCATTGAGGACGTTGGGTTCAGGTTTTTGGCTTAGATTTCCGGGGATGAATCGAATTGTGATTTAATGAGGGAGAGGAAAGCTGATGCCCGAAGCGAACGACGAACGGTGCGGAAAGTGTGGGACGGAGATTGATCCTACGCGGCGAGTGGATTTTACGCTGAAGGATGGGACAAGAGTTTGCGATTCTTGTTTTGTGAAAGGGACGGCGAGGCCGAGCAATCCTGACGAGAAACGGTGATGAAGACAATCGCTCCGAACGACTTTTCTCAATTACGGGTGCTCGGGATATGCCGACATCGTACAGGGTACTGGCCGGGAAGTTAGTGGCTGGAGTTCCCGAAAAGGGATAACATTCCGGCTCGTGGACACGCGGCGTGGTCATATCGCGAAATTCGGGGCGGTGCGAGATCACTGCACAGTTTTCAAAATTATTCGCATGAACATGCCGACCTCTCGGCGAGGAACTGCACGCACGGCGTGGATGCGAAGAGAGCGGGCATGAATTACAGCCCCAGGCACATGAAATGGTGGGGCTGGGGCGACGTCGGGGCAGGGTTCGACTCCGGCCGCCATCCTGGCTTCTGGCCTTTCGCGAAAAAACAGCTTGGTATCGAACGAGAAACTTCTCCTACGCCTCCAGTTGCGCTCGAAGAAGTGCAACTGCGGGAGGCGATCGTCAGGCCCCGCTTTCTGGCGGAACTGAAATCAACTTTACAATCTGAGCAGGTTTGCGACAGCCGTTACGAACGCGTGATTCACGCATACGGCAAAGGATTCCGCGATTTATTTCGCATGCGGAGCGGATCGGCGGAAGGCGCTCCCGATGTGGTGGTCTATCCGGAGAGCGAAATTGAGGTTTTGGTGATACTGCGAGCGGCGGCGCATCACGACGTGATGGTGATTCCGTTCGGCGGCGGGTCGAATATTTCCGGCTGCCTGGAGCGGATGGAAAACGAGCGGATGGTGGTGTCGCTCGATATGCGCCGGATGCGGCGAGTGCTGGAGGTGGATGCGGAATCGTTTACGGCGCGCATGGAGGCGGGAGTTTTTGGCCCCGATCTGGAAGAGCAATTGAGCGCGCATGGCATGACGCTGGGACATTTTCCGGATTCGTTTTTGCACTCGACGCTGGGAGGCTGGATTGCGACGCGGTCCGCCGGGATGCAGAGCGACAAGTACGGCAAGATCGAGGATATGGTGATTGCGCTGCGCATGGTGACGCCCGAAGGCGTGCTGGCGACGCGGACGGTGCCTAATTCGTCAAATGGGATCGACGTGAACCATTTGTGCATCGGGAGCGAGGGGACGCTGGGGGTAATCACAGAAGCGACGATGCGCGTGCATCCGCGGCCGGAAGCGCGGATCGTGCCGGCGTACTTGTTTCCCGAGTTCGAAGGCGGCTTGCAGGCCATGCGCGAATGCGTGAGCAGAGAGTGCATGCCGTCGATGGTGCGGCTAAACGATCCGGACAAAACTGCGCTGTCGCTGGCGTTCAAGCCGGCGTCGTCGCAGCTTTCGCAAACGGCGAGCAAAATATTCAAGCGCTATCTGCGTGTGAGGGGTTTTGATTTGCCGCGAGCTTGCCTGATGATGACTGCGTTCGAGGGGCGCAGAGAAAATGTGGCGCGGCAAATGCGCCAGGTGAATGCGATTTACAAGAAATTTGGGGGAGTTAGCCTGGGGGCGAGCTCGGGGAAATCTTTCGAGGCGACGAAGTATGATTTTCCGCACATCCGCGATTTTCTGTTGGAGCGCGACGTCACTACCGACGTGAGCGAGACTTCGACTGTGTGGAGCAACATTGTTCCTCTATACAAGGCGACGATGGGAGCGATACGAGACAGCGTTTTGGAAAGCGGTGTACCGCCGTTTAGCGGCTGTCACATCAGCCATACGTATCGCAGCGGGGCAAGCGTTTATTTTACGTTTGGCTTTATGCAGCAAGTGGGACGCGAAATGGAACAGTATCTGAGGGTGAAGAGGGCGGCGCAGCAATCGTTCATGGATCATGGCGCGACGCTTTCGCATCATCATGGCGTTGGTACGGAACACTTGCCCTGGCTGGCCGCCGATATTTCGCCGCTGGGTGTGAAGGCAGTGAAGGCGATCAAGCAAGGACTCGACCCGGGGAACATTATGAATTCGGGGAGACTGCAGCCGTCGGCAGATCCGTTCGAGGAGTGGTCTCGGATTGGCGGGCCTGTTAAGGCTAAGTTGAAAGCCAAAGCAAAAGTTCAATCCCAGGCGTAGGTCCGCTCACGTAGCTAATTCTTCCGTTCAACCTTTGTGATTGCCGTTATTCAGGCGAGTGAACTCCATGGTGCCGTCGTCGAGCTTGGCGAAGCGGAGCGAGGCAAGATCCAGGGCGTAATTCTGATACAACCTCCAGGGCTTTTTCGATCCTTGCTTAGGGAGAATCTCGCTCGATCTTTGGAGATAGCCGGACGTCAATGTGAGGGCGGGCTGTTCGAGGATGCTGGGGTCGCGGCGGCGCGGGGTGCAGTAGGCGTAGCCGTGGGCGTCCATATAATTCAGCAGGCGGCAAATATATTTTGATGTGAGATCGCACTTCAGGGTCCAGGAAGCGTTGGTGTAACCGAAACACCAGGCGAAGTTGGGGATGTCGCTATTCATCATTCCTTTGTAACTGAGCGATTGCGACGGATTAATGGGGGCGCCGTCGATGGAAAGTTGCAGGCCGCCGAGAAGCTTTAGCTTCAGTCCAGTCGCGGTGACGATAATGTCCGCTGCGATTTCCTCGCCTGATTTCAAGCGCAGGCCCGTTTCGGTGAACGTCTCTATCTCGTCGGTGGCAATCGAAACTCTTCCCGAGCGGATGGCGAGAAAGAGATCTCCGTCGGGAACGAGGCAGAGGCGCTGGTCCCACGGGTTGTAACGCGGGGAAAAGTGCTTTTCGACATCGTAGTCCGGGCCCAGAAATTCACGGACGTAACCCTGTATCACCTTTCTTGTGCCGTCGGGCTTACGGCGCGCCAGGTTGTAGAAGTACATTCCGAGAAGCACATTCTTCCAGCGGACGAAGTGATGGGCGACCGAGGCAGGGAGATAGCGAAGCATCCATTTTGCAATGGGGTCTTCCGAGGGGCGCGCGACGATATAGCTCGGCGAGCGCTGTAGCATGGTCACGTGTGCGGCGGACTTGGCCAACTCCGGAACCAGCGTTACAGCAGTGGCGCCGCTGCCGATCACGACGATGCGTTTGCCTTTGTAGTCGATATCTTCGGGCCAGTGCTGCGGATGGACGATCAGGCCGCGATATCGGTCCATGGCCGGCCAGCCGGGCATGTAACCCTCGGAGTAATCGTAGTAGCCGGTGCACATGTGCAGAAAATTGCAGGTGAACTGGACGGGCTTTCCTTCCGGGCCGGTGGCGTCAATGGTCCAAAGACCGTCCGGCGAAGACCACGAAGCGCGGCTGACCTTGTAACCAAATTGAATTTTGCGGTCGATGCCAAATTCGCGAGCAGTTTCCTGGAGGTATTTCAGAATAACTGGGCCACCCGCGATGGACTTTTTGTCTCGCCAGGGCCGGAAACCGAAGCCGAGCGTGTACATGTCGGAATCGGAACGGATTCCCGGATAGCGGAAGAGGTCCCAGGTCCCGCCGAGCGCGTTTCGGCCTTCTAGAATTGTGAAAGTCTTTGTCGGACACTTCGTCTGGAGGTGATAGGCCGCGTCAATTCCGGAAAGACCCGCGCCCACAATCAGCACGTCGAAATGCTCGAGGCGTCCTGCGGCTGTCGCGGACAGAGGCGCGCTCTG
>JBAVQA010000357.1:0-14819 GCA_049693595.1 Candidatus Acidiferrales bacterium
ATTAGCAGCACCGCTCCTTCCAGTTTGACTGAAATGCTATGAAGGCGGTCGAATTCCGCGCGTAGCGGATCGCTCGCGGGCGTGGCCATCACCGAACCCATTTCTGTTCGCAACGTAAGCATTCTGCGCATCACAAAATTCTGCGAAGTAACCGTGAGCACGATCATCAGCACCACGCCAATCGCCGCCGGCCGAACCAATCCTTTGAACGACTGCGCGAGGCCGATCGACGCGAAGAGATAGAGCAGCCCGGCGACTACGCCGAGCGTGTGCAGCCGCCCCAGCGTGAATTGCACCAGCGCTCCAGCCTGGTCCTGGTTCGATAGGACGCGGAAAGCTCCCGGCGCAACCGCCGCGCTGAAATAAAAGATCGATCCTACCCACGTGCCTAACGCGAAGACTTGCACGAATCGCAAAATATTGGTCATTGTCCCAAACTCTTTCGGCGGCATGGAGCCCCTGCCGAAGTCATTCACCTCGAACACGCTCAGATTATCACGGCATTCTTGAAACCTTGCATGGTCGCTTCTTTAGCCGCTGAGGACGCGCGGCGTGTAACCACCTTTTGAACACACCTGTACAGTTCGCCTTTTCACTTCGTCCAACGAATGATGATAGAACTTGTATGTGGGTTCGTGGTGGGCGACCAAGGACTTGAACCTTGGACCTCTCCCGTGTGAGGGGAGCGCTCTAACCACTGAGCTAGTCGCCCACGGTACTAACTTTTTGTAGCAGAAGGCCGTGCCAATTGCAAACAACGACGACGAACGCCAGCACGCGCCTTGCCGGGCTCCTGCGCTCGATTTCGGGAGTGGTGAAAGGCAAAGAAGACGTCATTCAGCTGGCGCTCACCACGCTTCTCGCGCGCGGCCACTTGCTGATCGAAGACGTTCCCGGAGTCGGCAAAACAACTTTGGCGCAGGCGCTGGCACGTTCGTTCGATTGTTCTTTTCAACGCATCCAGTTCACCTCGGACATGCTGCCCAGCGACGTGATCGGCGTCAGCGTGTTCAATCCTGCAACGCAAGGATTCGACTTCAAACCCGGCCCCATCTTCGCGAACATTATCGTCGCGGATGAAATCAACCGCACCACGCCGAAGACACAGTCGGCGTTGCTCGAAGCAATGAATGAAGCGCAAATCACTGTGGACAATCACACGCATCCGCTGCCCAAGCCTTTTCTGGTGCTGGCCACGCAGAATCCGATCGAACATCACGGCACCTATCCGCTGCCGGAATCGCAGCTCGACCGTTTTCTGATGCGCATTCGCATGGGCTATCCTTCGCGAGCGAGCGAAAAAGAAATCATTCGCAATAATTCCGGCGCAGCTCCGGTTGACAAAATCTCCACACTGATGGACGCGGCCGATGTAGTGGCCATGCAGGATGCGGCTTCGCAGGTGAAAGTGGAAGAAAGCCTGTTGGACTACGCGCTCGAAATTGTCGAGCGCACGCGCCAGACCGAACAGCTGAGCCTGGGCGTCAGCCCGCGCGGCGCTGTGATGCTCCATCGCGCGGCGCAGGCGCGTGCGTTCCTGGAAGGCCGCGACTACTGCTTGCCGGACGATTTTAAACGCCTCATCGTCCCGGTCTTCGCGCATCGCGTGGTGGTCAGCTCGCGTTACGTTTCCACGCAGAAAAAATCCGAGCAGGCGGAGGCAATACTCCGCGAAATCATGGACACGACGCGCGTGCCTTTGTGACGATGCGACCAGCATGGTCATCCCGAGCGAACAGCGTGAGTCGAGGGGTTCGATGCGCGTCCTCGATTTGCCCCGGCTCTACCGCCAATGGAACAAACTCCCATAGTTCGACTCTGGAATAACCGCGACCGCGCCGGCTGGCGTAGTTTCGGCATCGCCATGCTCGTGCTTTCGGCGGCGCTAATCGTTGCGCTTTTCTCGGCCGCAGCGTCTCAACAAGGGCGCATAGGACTGGCCGCGGTCACCACCGTAATTGCGCTTGGACTTGCCGCGTGGGTCGCCATCGTCATTGTCCCCACGCTGGCCCGGCGCACCAGCCTTCGCTGGATGGTTTATCAGGTTGACTACCGCCTCACGCGCGAGGGCATCATCTACCTCGTTGCTGTTTCCATTCTCGTTGTCGCTGCCATGAACACCGGGAACAACCTGCTCTTCATCTTTCTGGCTTGCTCGCTCGCCGGAATCTTGATTTCGGGCGTGCTCTCGCGCATCGTGCTTACGGGTATCGAACTCAAGTTCGACATGCCCGAGCATATTTTCGCCGAACAACCTGTGCTCGCAGAACTCGAGTTGCGCAACGAAAAACAGACCTGGCCGTCGTTTTCACTGCGCGTCGCCAGCGAAAACAAGAAAGGCGGGGCCGAAATCCTCGGCCGGCCGGTATTTTTTCCCTACATTCCCCGCAGAGGCGCGGCGCGGCAAAAAGTGGAGCTGATATTTCCACGGCGCGGCCTCTATCACCAGGATGCCTTCGGCGTACGCACGCGATTTCCTTTTGGCTTCTTCGAAAAAAGTAGAAAGGTCGATTCGCAGCTCGAAATCGTGGTGTACCCGCGCGTCGCGCCTACCGAGCAGTTCTACGAAGTTCTCCCGCTTTTGAGCGGCGAAATGGCCAGCCATTTTCGCGGCCGCGGCCACGAATTGCATT
Source organism: Candidatus Acidiferrales bacterium (assembly GCA_049693595.1). Lineage (GTDB taxonomy): Bacteria > Acidobacteriota > Terriglobia > Acidiferrales > UBA7541 > Palsa-295. The sequence continues at coordinate 2,634 of JBAVQA010000357.1, forward strand.
CGCTGCGCGATTATTTGCACACCGATAGCGCGCGGTTCGTCGATTGGAAAGTTACGGCGAAGGCCGGCCGCCTGGTGGTCCGCGAATTCGCGCGAGAAGACGAACGCCGCGTGATGCTCGTGCTCGATCCGGCCATCGGCCCTCCGCGCGCCGAACTGGGTAAGCTCGCCGAAGCCGAACATGCCGAACGATTCGAGCGCGCAGTCACCATGGCAGCGTGCATTGCATGGCACTTCAACGAAATTAATTCCGTGATGCAGTTCCGCACCAACCATTTCACAAGTTCGATGGCCCCGGCCGGCGAGATTATCTATGACACGTTGCGCGAGCTGGCTATGCTCGCACCTGATAATTCTTCCGTTGGCGGCGCGTTTCTCGACGATCTTGCCAGCGAGAACGAAATTTTCAAGATCGTCATCACCAACCGTCCACAGCGTTCTATCCCGACAGCTCTGTGGACCTCCTCTTATTTCCTTTTCATCGACCAGCTCTAGTGCGAATCTGTAAGAAAGAGCAGATCCCTCGCTGCGCTCGGGATGACAACGTTAGTGCGGTGTTTCCATCGCGACATGAACTCCTGAAGTAAGACGCGTTCGTGCGAGAATATCTCGCGCATGAAAGCAAATCTCTCGCCGCTACAGCTCAAGAACTTTCAGAAGCGATTGCTGCGCTGGTTTCGCGCGCACAAACGCGACCTGCCCTGGCGGGCAAGCCGCGATCCCTACCGCGTCTGGATTGCGGAAGTGATGTTGCAGCAGACGCGAATCGCTGCGGTGATGCCCTACTACGAGCGCTTCCTGCATCGCCTGCCGGATGTGGAATCGCTCGCTCGCGCACCGCTCGCGGAAGTGTTGAAACTCTGGTCCGGCCTCGGGTATTACAGCCGCGCACGCAACCTGCACCGCGCCGCAAAAGAAATCCTTTTGCATCACAAGGGAAAATTTCCTGACGAGTTGGATGCTGCTCTGCAACTCCCCGGAATTGGCCGCTACACCGCAGCCGCCGTACTGAGCATCGCTTATGACGTGCCGCTCGGCGCTCTCGATGGCAACGTCGCGCGCGCCCTGGCGCGGCTTCTCGGTATTCGCGGCGACCAGCGCGAGCCGCGCCGCTGGCGCGAACTTGCGAAGACAGCGCAAGACTGGCTCGCTTGCGGCTCAGCTGGCGATTGGAATCAGGCGTTCATGGAATTGGGCGAGACGATTTGCATGCCGCAAAATCCGCGCTGCGAAATATGCCCCGTCTCGAAATGGTGCCGCGCATACAAACTCGGCCTCACCGATAAAATCCCTTCTCCCCGCGTGAAACGCGCCGCTGTGCGCATAAAAATAGCCGCCGCGATTCTTCGCGATCCGCGCGGCCGCACGATTCTGGTGAAAGATCCTGGCGCGCATGATCACGTGCTCTTTTCGCGTATGTGGCAGTTCCCCGCCGTGGAAGTCGCGCGTCACCCGCGAGCAGAGCTTGAACGGCACCTTCGCGCCACCCTCGGCGTCAACGGTTTCGCTCTCGAAGAGCTTCCCACCGCGCGCCACGGCGTCACATTTCGCAATATCACGCTGCTCCCCTTCCTCGCGCGCGTCGAGCGGTTGCCGACGCTGCCTCGCACTCGTATCCTCGCGCTGGAAAATCTGCGCGACGTGCCCGTATCCAGCGCCACGCGCAAAATCGCCGCTGCCGCATCCCATTTGTCGGTTCGCTAGACCTTTCATGATCGTGGCAACAGCTCGGTACAGTTATTTCCGCGTCATCGCCTCGCTTCAAACTGCGCCTGCCTCGCCCTCCGCAGTGCTAGCATCTTAAAAGGGCCATGAACTCCACCGCTCCAGCCAGCGCGCCGCCGCTCCCCGCTGTACAACGCTATTTCGAGGTGTCGCTATTCCTGCTCGTGTCCACCGCCATCATGGCCGTCGTACTGGCCGGCAAGCTCGATCCGGTCTCTCTCGTCCTGCCGCCTATTGCGCTTGCGTATAAAGGTTTCCGCATCTGGCGCGGCCGCGGGCCGGAAATTTCCGCGCGCGTTGCGACCTGGCTCGTCCTCGCTTACTTTTTATTTTTCCCGATCGACCTTTGGTTTCTTTCGCGAAGCTTATCTGCCGGCGCGCCAAATCCGGCGTTGTACGCAGCGCTGCTCGCCGCCATTCACCTGATGCTTTTCGCCGCGCTCGTTCGCCTTTACTCCGCGCGCACCAATCGCGATTTCGCTTTTCTCGCCGTCCTGGCTTTCACTTGCATGCTGTGTTCTGCAATCCTCACCGTCGGGTCAAGTTTCCTCGTGATGCTGGCCGTTTTTCTCGCTCTGGCCGTTTCCACCTTTGTCGCGCTCGAGATACGCCGCAGCGCAACCGGAGCCGTGTCTCCTCCATTCGAGCCTGGTTCGCCCATGGCGCGTCAATTAAATCGAGCGCTCGGGATAACCTCCGTCCTCGTCGCCGTTAGCGCGCTCCTGGTCGGAGGCGTTTTCTTCTTTCTGATTCCGCGTTTCACGGCCGGCTACCTGAGCGCGCTGAATCTGCAGCCCAGCGCAATGACCGGCTTCGGCGATGACATCACCATCGGCGAAATCGGAAAAATACAGCAAAGCTCCGCAGTGGTGATGCGTATCCACGTGGAAGGAGATCCCGGCCGCGCTGAAGACGTTCACTGGCGCGGCGTCGTGCTCACGAATTTTGACGGCAAGCGTTGGTTCACTCCTAAGCACGGTGAAATTGTGATTTCGCCCGATTCTGACGGGGAGTATCGCTTCGCTCCTTCCGGCCTTCCCAACGGTGATTTCTTCCCATTGCGATACACCGTGATGATGGAGCCGGTTGCCACCGACGCTGTCTTCGTGGCGCCTCGGCCCGAAATGTTGCGTGGCAGGTTCGCCAACGAATCCGAACGTATAGGTGTTCCGAGCAGCCGCACCTACCTTCTGCTCGACAACACGGGTTCGCTCTCGAATCCGTTTCACAACGACATCAAAGTGCGCTACGAAGGTGTTTCGCTTCTCCCAACAATTCCACCCGCACGACTGCGCAAATCTTCAGCAATTTATCCTGATGAGATCCGGGACATTTATCTGCAAGTGCCCCAGCTCGATCCGCGCATCAAGCAACTTGCAGAAAAAATCGTCGAGAAATCGCATAACGAATATGACCGCGCCGCAAATATCGAGCTCTACCTGAAATCGCATTACGGCTACACGCTGGATTTAACCGGCCGCCAGACGGACGACCCTCTTGCGTATTTCCTTTTCGAGCGGCGCGAAGGCCACTGCGAATATTTTGCCGCCGCAATGACCGTGATGCTTCGCGATCTGGGAATTCCCGCGCGGTACGTGGGCGGATTTTTGCCCGGCGAGTACAACGACTTGGGCGGCGATTACATCATTCGCGCCAGCGACGCACACGCCTGGGTGGAGGCTTATTTTCCGGGCTACGGCTGGATCACGTTCGATCCCACTCCTGCCGGGGATGGAAAACGCAAAGGGCTGCTCGCTCGGATGGGCTTGTATTGGGATTGGTTTCAGTTCGCGTGGGATGAGTGGGTGATCAATTACGATTTTAGCCACCAGACGAATCTGGCGCAAAACGTCCAGAAAACTTCCCGTGACTGGGGCGAGCGGGGGCTGCACTATTACCGAGACAAACAACGCGACGCGATCCGCCTGCTGATGGCGCTCGATCGCCGCACCGAAGCTTCGCCGTATTTTCTGCCTAGCGTTCTGGTCTTTCTGATTGCGCTGCTGATTTATCTGCGCGGACGTCCGTTGATAGGCTACTTGATCGCTCGCTGGCGAGTTCGTGCGCGCCGCGGCGGAAATTTGACTGCTTCGCTCGCCGCACTGGAATATCGCGAAATGCTGCGCCTGCTCGAAAAACGCGGCTGGAAGAAAGCGCCGTCGCAGACTCCGCTGGAATTTGCGTCTGCCATTCCTGCCACCGACCTCTCCGCCCCGGTCGCGCAACTTACCGAGCTTTACCAATCCGCCCGCTTCGGTGATCACGCCGCTCCGGTTGAGCAAATGTCCTCGCTCCTGCGCGCGATCCGCGAAACTATCCGCTCGCCACGAAAATGACTTCCTTGCGCAATATAATCGCCACGCTCGCTTTAATGTCCATTGCGGCTGGATACTTCGGCTACGCGAGACGTTTTCAGCTCGCTGCCAAAATCTGGCATTGGAGACACGGGTACACCACAACAATGGGTAACTATGAGGTTCCGGTTCCAGAACATTGGCTCATAACCGATCAAGACTCTGTAGCCTTTACTATGATGAATACGGCCCCAGCCTTGCACAAATATGGCAAGTTCCAGACTGCTGCCGTCATAAGTATCTTTCCTTTTCGGAATCGTCCCATTGCGTCCGGGGGACTAGATTCTTGGCTCTCATTGAAGCGGAAACGGCTTGAGATCGAAGGAGTCAAATCCATCGAAGAGAAGAACTTTGCTATCGGCGGTGCCGAAGCCTCTTGCGTCGGCGGCAGTGAAGTGCGAGACGTAGTCTTCCCGAATGTGACAAATCCGCCTGATACGGATGTCATTTCCCTTGAATGTAGGTCCGCCGATGACCTCAGCGTTCTGTTCATTGGAGAGCCGTCAGACCTTCAGCCGTTTTATTTATTTGCCGCGCAAATTCGTAGAGTCCGATGAATTTGTCACCTAGAAAGCGACTTGCCTGAGGGTCCTCATCCGCAGCGCCGTCCGCCGTGGTAGAATTGTGTGTTTGCAAGCTGCCTGAAGGATTCCACAGAAATGCCGAAGGTCGGATTCGTCAGCCTGGGATGCCCGAAGAACCTCGTGGATAGCGAGGTGATGATGGGTATTCTGGCGCGCTCGGGTTACGAGATCACGCCGCGCGCGGGCGATGCGGACGTCCTGGTGGTGAACACGTGCAGCTTCATCGCGCCGGCGCAGCAGGAATCCGTGCAGTCCATTCTGGAAATGGCTGAGTACAAGAAATTCGGGCGCGCGCAAAAATTAATTGTCGCGGGATGCATGGTCGAACGCTATCGCGACGAAATCCGCGAGCAAATTCCTGAAGTGGACGCCGTCATCGGCACCGGAGAAATCGAAAAGATTCTGGAAGCCTGCGAAGGCGATCTGCGCTCGAACGACGCCGCGTCGGTGGAGTTGCCCACCTATCTGTATCACGACCTGACGCCGCGCATTCTGGCCACGCCGCGCCACACCGCGTACATCAAGATTAACGAAGGCTGCGACCACCCCTGCACTTTCTGCGTGATCCCGCAGCTTCGCGGAAAATTCCGCAGCCGGCGGTTTGAGTCGGTTGTGCGCGAAGCGGAAAATCTCGCCGCCGCAGGCGTGCGGGAAATTTCGCTGATTGGACAGGACACCACTTTCTACGGCGAAGACCTGGGCCTGCGCGACGGCCTCGCGGTGCTCCTGGAACGCCTCGCGCAAGTGGAAGAGTTGAACTGGGTGCGCTTCCTTTATTGCTATCCCAACCGCATCACGCCGCGCCTGCTCGACACGATTGCCGCGCATCCGCGCCTGGCAAAATATCTGGATGTCCCGCTGCAGCACGCCAGCCGCAACGTCCTGGCACGCATGAAGCGCGGTTCCAATGGCGACGCGTTCCTGAAAATGCTGGATAAAGCGCGCAAGGCGATCCCGGGCGTTTCGATTCGCACATCTTTCATCGTCGGCTTTCCCGGCGAAACCGAAAAAGATTTCCGCGAGCTTTGCGATTTCGTGCGCGCCGCGGAATTCGATTGGATGGGCGTCTTCTCCTACTCCGACGAAGACACTTCGCAAAGCTTCGCGCTCGATAAAAAGGTGGACGAGAAAACAATTGCGCGCCGCCGCGACACGCTAATGTCCATCCAGAAAAAAATCTCCGCGCGCAATTTGAAAAAGCGCGTAGGCCAGCGCCTGCAGGTCATGCTGGAAGGCCCTTCGAAAGACACGGACCTCGTCTGGGAAGCGCGTCTGCAAGGCATGGCGCCCGACATCGACGGCAAGGTTTACATCACCGAATTCGAAGGCGTGAGCGACGCCGCCGATCTCCCCGCGCCCGGCACCCTCGCCACCATCGAAATCACCGAAGCAAAGGACTACGACTTGATCGGCCGCGTCACAGCATTCGAGACGCCTTTCGTCCCGCGTCAGATTCCGGCGCCAGCGGCAAGCCTCTTCCCCATCCTCGCCTGAACCAGCACGGGCGGCACAGACGCAACCTTTCAGCTTCCTTCAGCTCTTTCAGGGGTCAACGCGAATGCGAGGATCGAGACTCTGTCCGTTTATAATGATGGTGTAGTCGTAGAAAACGAACTTGCTCGACATAACGTTTCGCCGCACGAGCCCCGATTGTTTGAACGCGTCGCTAAATTGCTCTTCGTAAAACGGCGAGTTCCCCTTGAAATCAATCAGGAATTCGTGCGGGTATTCCCAAACGACCTGTTCGTTATCCACCGACGAGATTGTGACGTCCCGGTCCTCTTGAGCTAAGAAGGGTTTTCCGGCGGCGTCCAGCGTAATGCTAATTGTTCTGATATTGGGCCTGGCTGCGTCCATCGCTGTACCTGAGTTCATGCTTCCTCCTCTGAAAACCAACTATGGGGATTTGAAAATTTTCTGAAAACGCGGGTCCGAACGCATTTTGTCGAAAAATGGATAGTCGCGCGCGATGCTCGGTGAATAGCCTGCGTTCACCGCTTTTCCCAGCCATTGCAACGCTGGGTCCGTCTCGCCAAAGTGATTGTAGACAACCGCGGTGTCAAAGCTCACCTCCGGATCACCGGGAGCAATCGCATCCGCCCGCGCAAGGTCCGCGAACGCCGCCGCACGGTCGCCCAGCATCGCCTGGCAGATTCCCCGCGTGCTGAATGCCAGAGAATCCTTGGCATCGACGTTCACCGCTTCATTCGCCAGCGAGACGCATTTTTCGTAAGCGCCCTTGGCCAGCCCGCTCTTTGCCGGGACAAACGAATAGGCGTCACCGAGGTCCCACCATCCGTCGTAGAGTTTATCGTTCAGCTTCACCGCCTGTTCAAAACTCTGCGCGGCTTCATCGAATCGCCGCAGGCAGAAGTAGGCCATGCCCAGGTTGGCGTAAGCCGTTGCGGAAGGCCGAATCGAAATTGAACGATTGAGGTTGACGATGGCCTCGGCGTATTGGCCCAACGCCACGTTGACTGCCGCCAAGTTGTAGTATCCGCGAAAACTGTCCGGGGCGAGCGAAATCACCTTGCTGAACATCTTTGCGGCCTCGGTGTAGCGCGTGTGATTTGCGTAGAACGCTCCGAGCCAGTTGTATCCGGCCCAATATTGCGGCCGCAAGTCGATGGCGCGCTGGTAGGTCTTTTCGGCGTCCGAAAGTTTCCCCAGTTGCTCGTAGGTCTTTGCCAGCCCGCGGATTGCGTCGTCATTTGTGGGCTCGGTCTTCAAGGCGCTTTCAAACTCCATCACCGCGCTCTCGGACTGGCCCCTGCCGGAATAGAGCGTTCCCAGGCATTCGTGCGCTGCGGCAAGGGTCGGATCCAGGCTCACAGCCTTCTCGCATGATTCGCGGCTGCTTTGAACCCACTGAGGATCTTTGTCGTCCGTATATTTCTTCCAGTAAGCGTCGCCCAAACCGGCGTAGGCCAGCGCATAATTCGGGTCGAGCTTCAGAGCCTGCTGAAACACCTGAATCGCGCTGTCGTTATTTTCCGGCCGGTCATAATTCTGAAGATAGCCTCGCCCCTGCAAATAGAGAGTCTCGGCGGCCGGAATCTGCGTGCCGTGAGAATCCAACACCTGCCGCTCGGCCGGCGGAACTTCCAGCTCCAGCATCTGTACTGCTCCATTGACAACCCGGTCCTGAACTGCGAACGGGTCGGAAGCGGGTAAGTCGAAGCTCTCCCCGCGCAGTTGGTGGTGCGTTCGCGGATCCACCAGGTCGTAATTTATGCGCAGCAGACCGCCGGATTGGCTGAGAGTGCCTTCCAACACCAGATTTACTCCGAATTCGGCGTAGGCCTGATCCGCCGTGGTCACTTGCTTGGCTTGAATTTCGCTCGCCGATATAACGCCCAGGGAATGGTTGTCGGTCAACTGCGTGAGTTTCGTCGTGAGCGTAGCGGTCAAGCCATCGGTAAAGGAGGCGGTCTCGACATCGCCCTCCAACGCACGAAACGGAAGGATGGCCAGCAGCTTTTGGCGCGGCACATGCGTTATGCCCAGCAAAGTTCTCGCGCGTTGCTGGACTCTTGGATTTCTGGCCAATAATCCCAGAGCGGCGACCAGCACAACACCCGTCACCAGCACCAGAAACTTCTTCGGTATCTGCGGCGAAGGCGCATGCTGGAGTTGCGGCGAACGCGAAAGCAACCGCAGATCGACGTCGAGGTCGGCAGCAGTCGCATAGCGATCTTCGCGATTTTTCGCCAGCATTTTGCCGACGATTTTCTCGATGCCTTCCGGCACATCGGAATTCTGCCGGCTTAGCCGCGGCGGGTCCTGGTGCAGGATGGCGTTGCATGTGTCGAGAAAGCCCGCCCGCCGAAATGGATTCTTCCCGGACAGCGATTCGTAAAAAACCACGCCCAGGGAAAAGATGTCCGCGCGGCCGTCGCCTTCCTTCTCCTCCAGAATCTCCGGAGCCATGTAAGGAAGAGTTCCAGCGAAGCGCGCGCTTTCAAACGTGTGGCGCGTCGTAGCGTGATCGGATCCGGGAAGCTCGCGCGCCACGCCGAAATCGAGGGCTTTCACCTGACCGTCGCGCGTAAGCATGATGTTTTCAGGCTTGATATCCCGGTGGAGGAGACCAGCCTTGTGCGCCGCCGTAAGGGCCGCAGCGCATTGCGTGGCGATCGAAAGAAATTCGGCAATCGACAGCGGGCGCCCAATCCGGTGCCGCAGCGTCTCGCCTTCAACGTATTCCATCACCACGAAAACTTCGCCGCCATCGTCGATAACGTCGTACACCGCGGCAATGTGCGGATCGTTCAGGCGCGAAGCCCATTCCGCTTCCTTCCACAGCCGTTGACGCGATTCCGCGTCGGCTCGCAAGGCGGGCGAAATACGTTTTAATGCAACCTGGCGCTTCAGTCCCGTATCATCGGCAAGGTACACCTCCCCCATGCCTCCGCCGCCAAGGCGCTCTCGAATTAGGAATCTTCCGACCGTCTTCCCGGTAAGGTCCGAACTGGACGCGGAGGTCGGATCGTGTTGTATTCGCGCTTCGGCCATCTTAGGAAATGGCGGCCTTTACGTTCCCGCGAGCGGTTCGCCTGGGAATTGGTGGGGAACAATGGGCGAAAGATCCGCTCGGGTAAACGGCCGTCCATACGCGGCGATGTTACTACCCAGCCAGTGAGGAAGCAATCTTGATCCCCCTCGTTCGCTTGTGTCAATCCGACGGCCACTTCAAATCATCCGTGTTAGTCTAATCATCGGAAATACATGAAATTCCAATGTCCCATCTGCCGCAAACCGACCGACTCGGAGTCGAACGCCGAGTTCCCTTTCTGCAGCGAGCGCTGCAAACTGCTGGACTTGGGCGCCTGGGCCAGCGAGAAATACGTAATCAGCGAACCCGTAATTGACGAGTCGTTCCCCGAAGGCCTCGACCGAGACGCGGATGACCGAAAAAACTGACCCGGCTTCACCAGCCGCGCAAGCTCAGTCAGAGTCGGCGTCATCGTCAGCCTCCGCAGCCAAGTCGCAGAAGAAACCGCGCTTTGCCCTTTTTGTCGCCACCGCTGCCGGCCTCGGCTACCTGCCCGTAGCCCCTGGAACATGGGGCTCGCTCGCGGGCCTGATCCTTGCGCTAGTGCCTTTCTGGGCTTTCTTTGGAGTGGCAACAGCCGTCGTGGCAGCCAAGCGCGGCAATGGGTCCTTCTATTTCGTTGTTTCATTCCGGCATTGGGACGCGTTTCTGTGGATGCAGATTGCACTCACGCTCTTACTAGCCGCAGTCGGAGTATGGAGTGCGAATCGCGCGAGCGAGTTTTGGCGCCAGAAGGATCCTCAGCGAGTCGTGATTGACGAGGTGTCCGGACAGCATCTTACGTTGCTGATTGGTTGCGGCGTTCCCTTATGGAGACCTGTGGTTGAATTTCCGTGGAAGGAAGTCCCGCTTGGCGTCGTGACGATTAGCTCCGTGCTCAACTGGAAATATCTGCTCCTGGGTTTTATACTTTTTCGAGTGTTCGACATTTGGAAGCCGTTTCCCGCGCGCCAAGCCGAATCTCTGCCCGGCGGATGGGGTATCATGGCTGACGACTGGGTCGCGGGAATTTACGCCGCGCTCGGACTGTGGGTCGCAAGAGCGTTGGGTTTGTAAGGTTTCTTGCGATGGATTTCATCCGGCATCTTTTTGTCAACAGCGCACCAGGAAAAATGAAAACGACCGGTACGCCAAGAATCGAAGCAGTGAAGCCCTCCGCCGCTCTCCCCGGTGGAGAAGTTTCCATCAAGGGCAGCGGTTTCGGCTCACGCAACCACACGCGCCCGCAAGTTCAGTTTGGCTTGGCCGAAGGCAGCCTGGTGATGGCCGCCGAAAATCATTTGATCGCGCGCGTCCCGGAAGGCGCAGCCGGCGGAGCGGTGCGCGTGCGCATGGGCAGCATCGAGAGCGCGCCATTTCCCATGGCGCTCGGAGTGCAAGTCGCCGACAACTTGCATCCCGTCGCCAGTCCCGCGGTGGACGCGGAAGGCAACGTCTACGTCACCTTCAGCGGCCAGCGCGGACAAAAAGTTCCCGTCTCGCTTTACAAAATCACCTCAAGCAACACGGTAAAACCTTTCATCACCGAAATGATGAACCCCACCGGCCTCGCCATCGATCGCAACGGCTATCTTTTTGTGTCGTGCCGCAACGACGGCACCGTGCATCGCGTCTCGCCCGACGGCCGCGCAATGCAATGGATTGAAGGCATGGGCATCGCCACCGGCCTTGCGTTCGACAAAGGCGGCAGCCTCTACGTCGGCGATCGCAGCGGCACAATTTTCAAGATCGCTCCCGACCGCGAAATTTTCGTGTTCGCCACCATCGAGCCTTCGCTCTCCGCGTATCATCTTGCATTCAGCCCTGCCGGCGAACTTTTCGTCAGCGGGCCGACTACTTCCAGTTTCGACTCCGTGTATCGCATTAATCCCGGCGGAGAAGTCAGCACATTTTTTCGCGGCCTCGGACGTCCGCAGGGTCTTGCGTTCGATCGCCTGGGCAATCTCTATGTCGCTGCGTCGATTGGCGGCAGTCGCGGCATCGTTCGAATCACTCCGCAAGCCGAAGCCGAACTGGTGGTCAGTGGAAGCGGCATCGTTGGCCTCGCGCTTCTGCCCTCGCATCGCGCCATGATTACCACCAACGACGCACTCTACTCTCTCGACTGGGATGTCGAGGGTCTTCCGCTTCACGCTTAGGCCCAGGATGCTAGCGGAAATCATCGCAGTCGGCTCCGAGCTGCTCACGCCCTACCGGCTCGACACGAATTCGCTCTATCTCACCGGCGAGCTGAATAAGATCGGCATTCGCGTGATTCACAAATCCGTCGTCGGTGATTCGCGGGACGACATTCGCGCAACGTTCCGCCATGCGCTCGACCGCTCAGAACTGATCGTCGGTTGCGGCGGGCTAGGGCCTACCGACGACGATCGCACGCGCGAGACTGTCGCCGAATTGCTCGGCCGCGAGTTGCGCCGCGACGACGAAGTTCTCCGCGGCATCCAGGAACGCTTTCGCCGCTTCGCACGCACCATGCCGGAAATCAACGAGCGCCAAGCCATGGTCCCTGCCGGCGCAATCGTGCTTCCCAATCCGCGCGGCACCGCGCCCGGCCTTTGGATGGAGGGCGGCGGACACATTGTGATTCTCCTGCCCGGACCGCCTTCGGAACTAAAGGGCATCTTCGAATCCGAAGTCCGCGCGCGGCTTCTTCGACAAGGCAATGAGGAGCGTTTGTTCACTCGCGACCTGCGCGTAACCGGCTTGCCTGAATCTGAAGCCGAGCAGCGCGTGCGGCCTCTTTACGCGCTGTATCCCGAAACCGAGACGACAATTCTCGCTGCACCGACGGGAATTCAACTCCATCCGCGCATTTGGTCCCGCGATCCTGCCCAAGCCGAAAAAATCCTGGACGAAATGGTGAGCCGTATGGCTCTCGCGCTTGGCGAACATCTGTATTCCACACAGGGAGAATCGCTCGAAGATATCGTGGCGCGCGCGCTTACGGAAAATCGCGCCACCATCGCGGT
>JBAVQA010000358.1:0-5383 GCA_049693595.1 Candidatus Acidiferrales bacterium
GCCCTCCCTGCTCCCAATCGAGAAAGAGCTATCGAAGATGGTAGTCATGGGGAACCGCGAGATGAAATGGAAAAACTACTCTCGCAACTTTGGAAGGACGTCTTGAAGGTGGATAGAGTCAGCATCTACGACAATTTTTTCGATCTCGGAGGGCATTCAGTTACGGCAATCCAGGTTGTTGCTCGTCTGCAAAGTCGCTTGGGGGTTCGCCTCAAACCGAGCGAAGTTGCCTATCAATCGCTCGGACAGCTCGCGGCTCTCTGCAGGGAGCGACTGCTGCGTCGATGATACTCTCTGCCGAAATTCTCCCCTTCTACTTTGGCGCAAGCGACAAACCGCTGTTCGGTTGCTATCATGAGCCGCACTCGGGACAGACGCGGTCCTGCGCGGTTGTCATATGCCAGCCGATCGGACACGAATACGTCAATTCTCATCGCGCACTCCGGCAATTAGCTGTTCGGTTGGCAGACAGCGGTTTCCCAGTGCTCCGGTTTGACTACTTCGGCTGCGGGGATTCCTCCGGGGACTCCGCGGAAGGACGGATATCCCAATGGCTTGACGACCTTTCTCAGGCTATTTTGGAAATCAAACGCCGAACGAACCTTTCGGTACTTTGCATGGTTGGCCTCCGACTTGGCGCGACTCTATCGCTGATGGCTGCTACCCAGCGGAGCGGTGTTACGCACCTGGTTCTCTGGGATCCGGTTGTGAAAGGAAAGGACTACCTAGAAGGTTTGATTTCGTTCCAGAAGGAGATGCTTCGATTCCGCCCAAAACCTAAGAAGAATGAGAAACCGAAATGGCCCAAGGACATTATTGGTTTTCCCGTGAGCAGTGATCTTTATGAAGACATCGATGGTATTGATCTGCTGGCAATTCCCAGGAGGCTTGCAGGTAATGTATTGATTGTTGAGACGGACGTGGCGCCCATCCTGAGCAGTCTTAAAGACGCCTTGGAAAAAACGGGAACCTACGTAAGTTTGCAGCGCGTCGATGCTCCCCAGATCTGGCTGCCGACAGTGGATGGGAGTTTGCTGGTACCGGTCCCAGTCTTGCAAACTATGATCTCCTGGATAAGTAGGATTTGCCCATGAAAGAGGAAGCGGTCCTTTTTGGCGAGAAGAAGTCTTTAGTGGGAGTCTTGACAGACCCCGCCGTGAGACGCTCGGATGTCGAGGATGTGGCCGCGATTTTGCTCAACCCTGGAATTCTTCACCGAGTCGGGCCAGGACGAATTTACGTAAGAATCGCGCGGGAGCTCGCGGCTCTTGGATTCACGTCAGTGCGTTTCGATTTCTCTGGGATTGGAGACAGCAAAGCGCGCCACGATAATCTTCCCTTCGACAGGAGTTCCATTGATGAAGCGCAAACTGCAATGGACCTAGTTGAAGAGAAACGAGGGATTGGGCACTTCATCTTGATCGGCGGATGCTCGGGTGCTCGTGTTTCGTTCGCCACCGCTTGCTCTGACCCGCGAGTCTTGGGTGTGATTCTCATCAATTTCCCCGCGGCCGCAGATGACGATGGCAACTTGAACCTGGACCTGAGCAAACGCAAGGACGAACACTATTACCTGAACTTTGCGATCCGCGACTCCCAGAGCTGGCGCAAATTCTTCGCGGGCAAAGCGGACTACCCCAGGATTTTCAGAGCGCTCGCTTTTCGCCTCCGACGTCGATTCGGGCAAGAGAAAGAACCCCCTTCTGAATGGCTTGTTTTCCGACAGAATCTGGACTCCGTAGTCAGGCGGGGCGTTCGGCCGGTGTTTGTGTGTTCGCCAGGCGACCCTCGTTTGGAGGATCTCCGAGAGGCCGGAGGACACAAACTGAGAGAATTGTGTTCGCACGATAAGGCCGAACTGATCGTTGTTCCTCGATCGGATCACACCTTCAGCTCCCTTTTTGACCAGGAGCGCCTAATTAAAATTCTTCGAGAAAAGTCCGTCGAGATAGCTCGACGGGGTATCAAGAAACTGAGGCGATTTAATCCGTCTGATTCGGAGCCTGCTGGGCCATTGCGCCGGCCTCAGCCCGATGATTTGAAACGGGGGTTGCTCTAACGAGAAGTGTGAAAACTCGATGTCGCTGGATGCTTCGGGCGCGAGATTGCACCAATCCCACTTCTCACGTCGGCTCTCTGCGCCGGGGGCGGCCTATTCGTCTGGGGAATGCTTGACTGTATCCCAGGCTGCGGAATAGAATCGCAGCAAGATGGTGGGGAAGCAGGATTTTGAGGAAATATTTTTCCTATTTGCAACAGTCTAGCGGGATAGACCGAGCTACTTTGCAAGCGACGGTCCGTTAAATGCAGTATTTTCTTCAACATTCGGGAAAGACCCTTTGGCCGTGTACTTGCGGTCAGGGAGGTCTGCGGCATAGACTTGGGTGGGGAGGTCTGAATGAGATTCATTAAAGCCGCGCGCCGCCGGGTGGGCATTGGTGGCGAGCTGCTGTCGTTCTTCATGGCGAACAAGCGCTGGTGGCTCTTGCCGATGATGGTCGTTCTATTGCTGTCTGGCGGCGTCATTATCTTGGCTCAGAGTTCCGCCATCGCCCCGTTCCTATACACACTCTTCTAATGAAATCGGTCCTCCGACGACTGTGGGAAGGATGGAAGCGTGTCGGTCGCGCCATCGGTAATTTCCAGGCGCGCGTGCTCCTCACCGTCTTTTATGCTGTGTTGGTTCTGCCTTTCGGTCTAGCCGTACGACTGTTTGCGGACCCTCTCAAGATTCGTCTTCCGTCCGGGAAGTGGATTGACAGAGACACTGACGCGATGGACATGGCCGCCGCTCGGAGGCAATGGTAGGTGCAGATCCTCGGAATTTCCTGCTACTACCATGACGCCGCGGCCGTTCTGTTGCGCGACGGCCAGCTCATCGCTGCAGCCGAGGAGGAACGCTTCTCTCGGATCAAACATGACTACAGTTTCCCCCACCAGGCGATCCGGTTCTGTCTCGAAGAGGGCGAAATCAAGGGAAGTGATATCGACTACGTCGTGTTCTTCGAGAAGCCGTTCCGAAAATTCGATCGCATTCTCATGAGCGTTCTCCAAACCTATCCACAATCGTGGAAAGTTTTCCGGGAGTCCATGATCACCTGGATGCTCGACAAACTCTGGGTGAGCGACGTCATCGAGTCCGAATTGGGAGTAACAAAAGACCAGATCCTGTTCAGCGAACACCATCTGTCGCATGCGGCCAGCGCCTTTCTCTGCTCTCCCTTCGAAGAAGCCGCTATTCTGACGGTCGATGGCGTGGGAGAATGGACGACTGCCGCATGGGGTTATGGTCGAGGAAGCCAAATCCAGCTCAATCATAAAATTGAGTTCCCGCATTCGCTCGGCTTGCTGTACAGCGCATTTACCGCCTTCCTCGGCTTTGAGGTGAACGAGGGAGAGTACAAAGTGATGGGAATGGCGCCGTATGGCGAGCCCCGTTACATGGATAAGGTATGGAAGCTGATCCATCAAAATGCTGACGGATCTTTCTACCTGAACATGGGTTATTTCTCCTTCCACCGTTCGGCCGATCGCACTTTCACCCGCCGATTTGTAGAATTGTTCGGTGATCCCCGCCCACCGGGCGTGCCGTTTTTTACCGAGCAATCGGGCTATCCGCCCTACTTCGGAGAGAAGCCGTCGAACTATCACAAGCTCTGTTCCCTTAATCAGCATTATGCCGATATCGCCGCGAGCATTCAGCGCGTGACCGAGGACGTTTTGATCCGGATGGCGAACTGCCTGCACCAACAAACGGGCCTGAAGCGGCTCTGCATGGCCGGCGGAGTGGGATTGAACAGTGTCGCGAATTCAAGAATTTTCAGAGAGACGCCCTTTGAGGAATTGTTCATCCAACCAGCCGCCGGAGATGGCGGAGGAGCTCTTGGTGCGGCGCTGTGGGCGTATAACTGTCTCTTGGGCCAACCGCGAACCTTTCGCATGGAGCACGCGTATTGGGGGCGCGCGTATTGCGACTCTGAAATCGCATCGTTTCTCCAAGAGAGCGGCATTCCCTACCAGCAATTCGAGAGCGAAGAAAAGCTGTTAAATCTGGCAGTCGACCGGCTGACCAGCGGGAAAGTGGTCGGTTGGTATCAAGGACGTTTTGAGTGGGGGCCGCGGGCATTGGGGAATCGCAGTATTTTGGCGGACCCTCGCCGAGCGGAGATGAAAGACATCGTGAATGCTAAGATCAAATTCCGCGAACCGTACCGTCCCTTTGCGCCCTCTGTCCTGGAGAAATCCGCGGAATGTTTTTTCGATCTTCCGAATGCAGCAGATCATTATCCCGCTCGTTACATGCTCTACGTCGTGCCGGTTCGAGAGACCAAGACGGAAGTCATCCCTGCGATCACCCATGTGGATGGAACTGCACGCTTGCAAACGGTCTTCCGAGAGCATAACCCTCGCTATTACAGTCTGATCGAAAAATTCGGGCAGGATACGGGCGTCCCGGTCCTGCTGAACACGTCGTTCAATTTGAAGGGTGAGCCGATCGTCACGACCCCTGCCAACGCATTCAGCACCTTCTCAAAGAGCGAAATGGATTGTTTGGTGATGGAAAACTTTCTCGTCGAAAAGCAGCCGTAGCATGCAAGAAGAAAATCCCCAGTACGTTTCCGGCTGCTCGATCGATCCGAATACAACTCGTAGTCAGAGTAGCCAGCCCTCAGAGTCACTCTCAGGGCTCACGTTTGCCTATCTGCTGCACTTAATATTTCCTTTACTGCTGCTGCTCGACGTCATGCACGCTCGCCATCTCCAGATGACGGTTCGCAGCGATCTCGTTGTGGGAGGCTTCGCGGCTCTCTGGCTGTTTGTTGCGGGGGCTGGTTACTTCAGGACGCGAGATCGCGCTCGGTTCCTCAATCGTCTTCGGGGACCATTGCTCAGCTTTTATGCAGTCATCTTCGCACTCATCTTGGTGGAATCTGGGCTCCGGCTTGCTCGACGAGATTTACCACCTGCGATCTGGCGACCCGGGATGCGTTTAGTTTTCAAGCCCGACCTCAGCAAATTCCCCGGGGTTTCCAGCGTTTCACATTTTAGGGCGAACGAATTTGGACTACGCGGCCCGTCTCTTACTCCTGGAAAGGCGGTGTATAAGATCGTCGCGGTGGGCGGGAGCACGACTTTGTGTCTCATGCTGGATGATCAAAAGACCTGGCCGCAACAATTGATGGATATCATGAATGATCGTCAGAGCAACTTTCCGGTCTGGGTCTCAAATGCCGGTGTGAATGGCCATACCGGGGCACATCATCTGATGTTGCTTCGATCTTTGCCGGTCCTGCATGACGCAAATCTGGCCTTGTTTATGGTAGGGATGAACGACTTTCAGTTCACCTTGAGCCATGAAGGAGCTCCGACACAAGCTCTTCTC
>JBAVQA010000359.1:0-9608 GCA_049693595.1 Candidatus Acidiferrales bacterium
CTGATCTGGCGCGGCGGGTTCGCCGAGCGAAACGCTAGCGGACCGGCCAATTGATCGGCGGACGTCGGTACGAAGCCCTTAAACCTGTACGGGCCGTTCAGGAGATTTACGATTCCCTCAGGCGTCGACACTTCGGCGGAAGTTGTGACACCTCCCGTGACGCCGTTACCCCCGGTAACAACGGCCGTATTCGGGAATATATTGTTAACGGCGCTGAAGTTTGTGTGGTTCAGCAAGTTGGTTGCCTCGCCAATCACTTCAATCCTCATTCCCGATTCTCGTTTGAGATAGAACGCCTTCGATATCCGCATATCCCAGCTTACGAATCCCGGCCCAATCCCGGTGTTACGGCCTTCGTTAAACGGCCGAGCTTCGCTGATGTGGTCTCCCGCGCCATTGGCGGTGGTTAGTGCGATGCCAGTGGAGGAGATTCCCGGTACGAGCAATGTGAACGGAAGGCCGCTGTGCGCATAAACGATCGGCGAAACGGAGACATTTGCAAAGGCTTTCGCCAGGAAGCTTCCGCTGTCGGTGTGGAAGGGAGTGGTGTACACGGCGTTGGCTACAAAATTATTGGTGATGTTGAAGTCCGAAAGGGAGCGGTCTGCAGCGACCAGATCAGGCCGGAAAGGAGTGCTCAAAGAGCTGTAGTCGCTGGTATTGTCCATGGCTTTGCTGAAGGTGTAGTTCGCCTGAAATTGCAAGCCATGCGAGAAGCGTTTCGTGAGCGATGCGGTCAGACCGTTGTAGGTTCCGCTTCCGATGGAGGCAAATTGATTGTTTTGCAAAACTTGAGTGTTCGGCTCGCCGGCTGTTGATCCTGGCTTGGGCATGTAGAAGGGTCCCACGAACGGGTCAACCGGAAGTGCAGGGTCCTGGACGTAGTTAGCTTCCTGGTTCTGTTGAATATGCACGTTGCGATAGTATTGGTACCCCACTTCGACCGACAAATCGCGAGCTATTTCCCTGGCAACGCTGAGGCTGGTTTGAATGGAATATTGCGGCTTGAAGTTGTTTGATATCGTGTAGAAGACGCCGTTCTGCTGGGCGGGTCCCGGCGGTACGATCGTGATGGGTGGGACGAGGGAGCCGAGGTCCGTCGTGGTCAACGCCGGATTCGGATTTGCCAGAGTGGCCTTCGATTGTTCGAGTGCGGTGGCAGCCAGCAGTTGAGTAGGCTGGCCGGTGAGAGTTTGCAATGCCAAGCTGGTGTGCTGCCCGTTGGTACCCAGCTCGTTGAGGTAAAAAGGGACGAGAAAAATTACCGGAGCGACGAACAAGCCGCCTCCCGCGCGCACAACCGTCTTTCCGTCGCCCTTGGGATCCCAGGCAAACCCTAAACGCGGAGAAACGTACGCGCTGCTCGGGACCGGGTTTGCAGAATGATCGTAGTCAAAACGCAAGCCATAGTTCAGGGTGAGGTTATGAGTTACCTTCCACGAATCTTGAGCAAAAATCCCCAGGTATTGATTCCAGATATTAACTTGGCCGTTGCCTGTTGCTTGCAGCAAACTACCCGGCACACCCGCAACATAGGATTCCGTTGCGGTCAGGTTCGTTGAGGGCGGTCCGTTTAGCGGGTATCCGAGGGCGGTGTTGTAGGCTTGGAGTCCGAAGAAAATAGGTGCGGTCATCGGCGAAGTTGGGCTGAAGAGGTCGATGAGAGGAATGGCTCCGTCGAGAAAGTTATACTGGCCACCGAACCATAGCTGCTGGAATACTTTGTACTGATCGGGCCGGTAAGACCCGCCAAACTTAAAATCGTGTTTGCCTTTGACCCAGGAAAGATTCTCGTCGAATTGAAAGCGATTTTGCGTTGCGTCGTAAGGATAGGCGAACGGAGTTCCGACGGGGCCGAGGCTGCCCAGGCCTATTTCGGCGCGGCCTGGATTTGGCGCCGCGCTGTCGGCGGTGTCATGAGGTACGACCTGCACGCGTACTGTGTTGACCAGGTTCGGATTGATGATGTGTGTCCAGGAGCCGGTGAGCGTGTAGTCTCGAAACTGCAGCGTGGTCGAGTAGGGGCGCTGCACACCGCCGGGTCCGGTAACCGTATATTGTTCGTGCGCCAGAGAAAATCGAAACGATAGGGAATTTTTCTCATTAGGCTGAAAATCCACCCTGCTTACCCAATTGTTAAGCCGGCCATTTTGATTTGGTGGCGCTTGCACGACGTTCGTGTTTCCGTCAAACGTTCCGCTGTTCGGCGCGATTAAGGCGTTCAAGATCGGATCTTGGAGCGGATTGAATACTGGCGAGGCAATCAGGCCAGCGCCCACCGGGGCTAGGGGGCCTCCTAGTGTGGCCAGCTGGGTCAAATAGCAAGCTTGCGTGACTAACTGAGCTTGCCCTGCCGGCGGGATTTGGTTCGGACACAGGCCGGGTCCGGGAGTGTTGAATCCGTTTGGTTGCGCCGAAATTCCCTGCGCTTCAGCGGTGCCCAGCAGGTTCGTCACGACTGGATTGTCGAGCTTTTGCTTCTCAAAGGAAGTAAAAAAGAAAAGCTTATCTTTTTTGATAGGACCGCCGAACGTACCGCCAAAAATTGCATTCTGTTCGAACGGTTTGCTGCTCGGATCCGGACTGAAACTGTTGAAGAAGTTAGCGGCATCGGTGCTCTGGTCGTGGAAGTAGCCGTAGGCGGTGCCGTGATAATTGTTCGTCCCGCTCTTGGTGATGATATTGATGGCGGTGCCGGACGTAAATCCAAACTCTGCTCCGAACGAATTGCGGTTGACCTGTAGCTCCTGTATTGAATCCAGCGGCACGTTGGCCACGCGCAAAGCGCCTGAGCCGTAGTCGTTCTCGCCACCGTCGATGGTAAATAAATTAGAACGTCCGGTGCTTCCACCGATGGAAAACCCGGAGGAGAGATAGCCGGTGCCGATGTTGGGGTCCTGAATCGCGGGAGCGTTTGAATTGGTGACTCCCGGCAAAGTGTAAATTGATTGAGTGAAATTTCGGCCGACGTTGGGAAGGTTCTCAACCTGCTGTGTATTGATGGTATTGGCCTGCTGGGATTGTTCGACCTCGATAAGCGGCGCGGAATTGTAAGTGACCTCCACCGAAACGGTCGTAGAACCAACTTTTAGGTGCGGGTCATAGATGGCGACCTGGCCGACGCTGATCAGCAAACCCTTCGCTACCGACTTCTCAAACCCCTGCGCAACGACCTGGAGATCGTAAGTGCCGGGGTTCAGTACGAGAAATTGGTAAGCGCCCGCTGCCGACGACGTCTCGGTTGCCGCCACGCCTGTGGCCGTGTTTGTCACCGTCAAGGTGGCATTGGCAATGCTTGCCCCCTGCGGGTCCAGCACCGTGCCTCGCAAGGTGCCAGTTGAATAGGAAGTTTGCGCGAAACTGGCCGGTAAGCTCAGTCCGATTAGCGCCGCGACTAACAAGAATCTGCAGGAACCGCGGCTTACGCGCGACGACATCAAACGACACACCAATAGCGTCCAGGGATTCATAACGCCTCACTTTGACATCAAGATTGAATCTTTTTCGCTCCGGCCTCGTGAAATACGGAGCGATTCAATGCACCATCAAGAACCGGCACGCAAACATCAGAAAGCGAATCGAATGCCGAGCTGAACCTGGCGCTTAGGGAACGCCGAAGTGAAGGCCAGGGGTGTACTGGGCGTGACAACGTCGCCGTCCGGCAATACGGTGCCGGACCGAAGGCCGTGCACATTAAACGAAGTATTACCCGTACTGCACCGCCCTGCGATGGGGCATACGGCCCCTGTCGTGTTAATGCCAAACAAGGGGTTTACTTCGTTGTTCACGCTGGCAAAATTCGTACGGTTGGCGATGTTGAATCCTTCCGCCGTGAGGATCATGTTCACCCTCTCGCCCAGTTTGTGCTGCCAGCTCAAACGCATGTCCCAATCATAGAAGCTGGGCCCGAGACCCGTGTCGCGCGGCGACCCGATGGGACGCTGATTAGTTGTGTGATTGTCACCGTTGACTTCGCCTCCGGCGAGTAGGTTGAAAGGCAATCCGCTGTGGTAGGTAAAAATGGGAGACAGCTGGAATCCGGAAAGAAAACCTTTCCACGGGCTGTCGAACACTCCAGCGACTACTACCTTGTGCCGCTCGTCAAACTCCGAAAGGGCCCGATCCAGGCCGAGATTGGTCGGGTCTTGGGGCGAGTAGTCCGTGTTGAAGTCCGTTGAGGTGTCAAAGCCCTTGCTGAAGGTGTAGTTCCCGAAAAGAGTGAAATGGTCACTGAAGCGTTTCTTCATCTCCAAAATCAAGCCTTCATACAGTGAAGACGCTACCGAAGTGTATTGGTTGTTCTGCACGACGAGCGTACTAACAAAACAGTTGAGCGGATTGTTCGGAGGTGCGCAGGGCAATCCTTCGACGCCACCAAGCGGGTCGGTCGCCGGGCTGAGATTCCAGTTCTTGTAGGTAGTGGTGCTGCCGTTAGCCAGCGTCACCGTAGAAGTAGGTGTTGTTGGCAATAGATTTGTATCGATCGCCACGGGCAGGTGCGTAGTGTGCGAGTAAATCCCGCTGACGCCGATGGAGAAGCCGGGCGTGATCTCGCGCTCAATTCCCAACGAAGCTTGTTGCGACATGGGGGGCCTGTAGTTAGGCGGGTTGCTGAAAACCACATTGGTTGGAGAAATTGCTTGCTGCGCCGCCGTGGCGCCACCATTTTGGACGAATATGCCGAACGGGGCCACATCTGCAGGTGTGATGCAAGCACTATTGCCCGGAAGGGGCGTCGTACACTGAATCAGGCCCTGACCGAACAGGCCTGTGAATATTTGTTGCGAGGTTCCAAGGGTCGGAAAGAGAGCTGTCTGGCCCAACGCGTCCGCATAGATAGAAATGAACCGCGTGCAGGGGCTGGGGCTAGTGGCAGTAGGGGGGACAAGCACGTTCCCAGGCGGGAAATCGACGCCACAGGTTCCGATTAGGTTATTCACCTGATCGGGAACTTGAGATTTATTGTGATTGTTCTCCACCGTGCTGCGATTCTTGTTCAGCACTCCGAGGCTCAAGTCCACTCCGGGAATCTGCGCATCGATGGGTCCGTAAAATATCCCGTACCCGCCGCGAACGACGGTCTTGTGATCCTTGAATGGGTCCCAGGCGAACGACACACGGGGGCCGAAGTCCTTGTAGTATGTATTCAGAGGGAGATATTGCGAATCGATGTCATACCGGAGGCCGTAGTTCAAGGTGAAATTGGACGTTATCTTCCACGAGTCCTGCAAGTAGAGTCCGGTCAGCGGCCGCGTGTATGCAGGGTAATCGGGGTTGCCGAAAGCTTGCTGATAGAAAAGCGGCAGCCCAAACGACGCCGTTTCCAGGGAGCTAAGCGTGGAAAGCTGCGGGCTAAGCAGGTCCCCTGGGAGCGTGCCGAAAACGAAGCGGCCGGGAAGAAACGTGTGGGATTCAGTGTGATTCCCGCGCAGCAACTCGTTAACGCCGAACTGAATCGTGTGATGGCCACGAATCATGGTGAAGTTATCGGCAATCTCGTAGCGGCGCAGAATCGTGAAATTGGGCAGGAAGATGTTGGTTCCCAAATTGTTTATGAAACCAGGAATTTGGAGTCCTGCCTGCCCGGGTACGTTCGGATCCACATCGAAGCCGTTGTAATCCCACTGCAGGCGGAGTTCGTTCTGCGTGGTCGGGCTGAACTGGTGAAACCAGGCACCCTGTATATTATTGTCATAGTCGTGGATCGAGCTGCCCGCCGAGAAGGCCGTCAGAGATTGCACGTCCGGGTTTTGCTCCAGGTCGTGTGAGTAGCGATAGCTCAGAAAAAGCTGGTTGTTCGCATCGATGTGATGATCGAGGCGCGCGGAAGCAAGGTAGTTGCGGGAGTTGTAGTCAAAGAGTCCTCCCTGAGTCTCAAACTGGTTGACGAGGAAGGCTCCAATGGGAGAAGCGGGAGTGACGGTCAAGACTGCACCGAGAGCTCCGGCGCAAGTAGCCGGGGCCACCATGTTGGGTATGCTCCCATTCGGCCCTGTGGGCGGCGGCTGCCCGACTAGCGGAGCCACAGCGATACCGACCGGGCCGCTCAGGCAAGGCACAGTCGGGGCTGGGTTTGCTGCCAACGTGGCGAGAGCCTGCTGCTGGTCGAAAGTCGGACCAAAGATGGAGGAGTTGGTCAGCAACGGCACTGAATTCTGCGCATCTTGCAGCAACCCTTCGAACGCAAAGAACACGAACGTCTTGTCTTTTGTGATCGGCGCGCCTACTGAGCCGCCGTACTGGTAACGTTGCAGCGTATTCTTAACGGGTGCGCCTACCGCAGTTAACGAGAACGGATCTCCTACCTGCAACGCCGGGCTAAAGGCGAACGGATCGCGAGCATCCAGCGCATCGTTACGGAAATAGCCGAACAGGCTCCCGTGCACATTGTTCGTGCCTGATTTCGACACAATGTTGATCGACGCGCCATTTGCACCGCCCAAGTCCGCTGCATAGTTGCTGCGATTCACCTGGAACTCTTGGACAGCGTCCTGGCTGATCGTTGGTCGGACGCCACCGGCATCGTCCTGAGCCTCGCCGCCGTCGACGGTGATACTGTTGCCACGGCCATTGCTTCCGTAGAAGGAAAGTCCGCTTTGCGGCGTCTGCTTCACTCGGAAATCCTGGTCATCGGCCAGCCGCGTGGAGTCAGAGACACCCGGCAGCAACAGAGTAAACGTGAGGTAATCGCGGCGGTCAATTGGCAGGTCTTCGATGTACTGTTGTGTGACGGTATTCGCCTGGCTGCCCCGTTCGGTTTCCACCACGGGGGGAATCGCGGTGACCTCGACCGTCTGTGACGTCGTCGCGAGCTTCAGGTGGAAATCAAGAATGACGGTTTCCCCGATGTTGACAACGACGCCCGTCATGGCTTCCGTCTCAAACCTGTCAATGTGCGCTGTAACTCTGTAGGTTCCTGGCAGCAGACCCGTAATGCGATATTGGCCGGAATCGTCGCTGGCCGCCGAGTATTGGGTTCCCTGCGCTGTTTCTGTGGCGACAATATTTGCCTTCGGGAGCACGCCACCCTGCTGATCCGTCACGGTTCCGCTGATGCTTCCGGATGTGCCGACACCCTGCCCGTAAGCCGCCGGATTGAGGAACAGCAAGCAAACCAAAACCACGAAAACGCCAGCCAGCAGCTTTGACTTCATAGAGCCTCCTGAATCACCCCAAGACGTACGCGAGCGGGCGCAATATTTTTTGCACCCAAATCCGAAACCCATCATCGAAACCATCAAAACCCCGACCCGCGCGTCGGACATTCAAAATTTTGATAGTCCATATCACATTTTAGAAACTAACGTCAAGGCGAGATTGTCGAATCGGGGAAGCTAGTTAACGTGTACTACTCTGGTAACAGACGGGAACCGGCTTAAACGATTTCTGGCGGAATGGCATTCCAAATTAGGGACTCTAGTGGCAGGTGAGCACGACGCGGCCTGGAACCCGCCCATGGCGCAGTTCATCCAAAACCTGGTTTGCTTGCGCGAGTGGACGCGTAGCGGTTAAGCAGCGAACTTCTCCGGCTGCTGCCATAGCTAGAATCTCGGTTAGGTCTTGCCGGGTGCCTACCGCACTCGCCTGGATGCGGACTTCACCGGCGGCCATCATGATTGGCGGAAAGCAGATATCCTTTGCCGGCAGGCCCACGGCGAGGAGAGTGCCGGTCGGCCGCACGCAATAGAACGCCTGATCGTAAGCTGCTGTAGCCGCGGAAGCCACCAGCGCGACATGGACTCCGCCTTTGCCGCGCAGTGCCTTTACCACGTCGGTAGAGGCGGCATTAAGGGTGTTTGCAGCACCGAGCGATTTAGCGAGAGCCAGCTTTTCGTCTGAGATATCGATCGCAGTAATTTCCGCTCCCAAAGCGCGACCGATCTGGACGGCGATGTGTCCCAAGCCTCCTACGCCGAACACAGCAAGGCGTTGGCCGCGCGAAATCTTTGCATGCTTGATCGCGCGATAGACGGTGACTCCAGCGCAGAACAGTGGCGCCGCCTCGACGAAGGAAAGGCTCTCCGGAATCTTCGTTGCATGAGTCGCCGGGGCCTTCACAAATTCCGCGAAGCCTCCGTCCACCGTGACGCCGGTAATCTTCTGCTTCACACACAGATTTTCGTTTCCTTCGCGGCAGAATTCACATTCACCGCACGACCAATGTAACCAGGGGACGCCAACACGATCGCCGATTTGAAGGTTTTTCACGGCCGCACCCTTTTCAACGACGCTCCCGGCGATTTCGTGGCCGAGTATCACTGGCTTCTTCACGATGCCCGCCAGTTGGGTCCAGTCGCCATCCGCTACGTGCAAATCCGAATGACACACCCCACAGGCTTCCACCTTGATGAGCACGTCATCGTCGCGGAGTTTCGGGCGCTCGACTTCATCTATCGTCAGTGGTTGCTTGAAATCATGCAGGACAGCAGCCTTCATCGCTAAACCTCAAAGTGCAATAAGGAGAGTTACGGCAAGTGATTTTCTGTCACCGCATGAAGCGATTGCCTCGGAACGATAGACTCCTGTCCGGCCTCGGAAGAAGTAGTGCGCTATGACTTTGCGCCGCGGAGAAAGAATTCGACGGCGCTGTTCACGCGATCTGCCAAGGTGTGCGGTCCGTGAAGATCAACTGCCCATTGGCGGACAACCGTGTTGAAAAGCCCTTCCATGAACTCGGCGAGGTGAATCACAGGAAAAGCGCGCGTGATTTCCCCGCGCTTCTGCCCCTGAGCGATGATCTCGCGAAGCAAACTCACAGTGGCTTCTTCGGGACCACGCAGTTCCGGCGAACGAATCGGATCCATCGCGCCCTCGACGATCACGGCTTGCCACAGCGGACGTCCCTCTTCGGTTACCTTGGCCAGAGTTTCATAAAATCGCCGCAAGCGTTCAGCCGTGGTGGCTTTGGTGGATAACTCGGATTTGAGGCGTTCGGCCTGGTGGGCAAAAGCGCGGCGTCCCAATTCGCGCAAGACGGCGTCCTTGCTGGGGAAGTAGCGGAAAAAAGTTGGCTGGCTGATGTCCAGGGCTTGCACGATGTCGTCGATCCTCGTGCTGTCGTAACCGCGCTCCCGAAACATTCGCAGCGAAGTCTCGACAATTTGTTGGCGCAGCCGCGCTTTCTTGCGTTCCCGAAGGCCAATCACCGGGGCGTTCCCATTGGAGGGATAGCCACGCATCGTCCTGGCCGCTTCGGCTTCGCCACCGGAGACGCTGACTGGTGCTGGTCGAAGTGACCGCCCGGCGGAAGTCTTTACGGAACGCATAACGCGTTTCCTCCTACTTGACTGCTCGGATTGCTTAGCCCACTTTCGATAGTCGCCCTAACATTATAGCGACTAACAAAAAGTTGCAAGCCCAGCGACAGGACGTCGTCGTAACTCGCGAGAAGGAGTTTTCAGTGCGAGCGGCAACACTAGAGGAGAGTCAATATAACAATTAAATGACGGCATCGAGGCGCTCGCGGGGATCGTTGATGTCTAATTTGGCGGAGAGGGGGGGATTCGAACCCCCGATCCCGGTTTTGCCAGGATAACTGCTTAGCAGGCAGCCCTGTTCGGCCACTCCAGCACCTCTCCGTGGTGATTCCAGTGGTTATTCGGCAGCCG
>JBAVQA010000360.1:0-11224 GCA_049693595.1 Candidatus Acidiferrales bacterium
GCCGAGAGATACCCATATTCACGGCGGCCGGGTCGCGCCGCGATCCGTTCAGCGACCTCAAGCTGGATGACGATCTGAATCGAGAGGATCTGGCCGGCATAATCGAACAAATGGCGCAGGATGGTAGACGTGATGTAGTAGGGCAGGTTGCCATAGACGCGAAAACTGCCGTTGAGCAATTTGTGAAAATCAACGGTGAGGACGTCCGCGGAAATAACTTCGACGTTTGGCCATTCGCGTTCTTCCGACTGAACTTTTTGCTGTAAGTCTTCAGCCAGGTGCGGGTCCGCCTCAATGGCTAGGACGCGGCGGCCGTCGCCGGCGAGCAATTGCGTCATCTCGCCGTGGCCTGCGCCGATCTCAATCCAGGATTCATTTGCGCCAGGTGAAAGTATCTTGAGGATGCGCTGGCGCCAGGCGGCGTCACCGAGAAAATGTTGTCCCATGGGCTGTCGAGCCATGCCGGAGGAGAGTGTAGCAACGCGGCGCAGAACGATGCGAGCAAATCGTCCCGGGAATTACTTGCAGCAGTTGCGGACAATAGCCCGAGCACTGGCTTGACGAAGCCGGAACGTTCCGCTACCGTTTTTCTTTCGGTCGAGGCCTGATGAAAATTCTATTTGTCGCGTCGGAAGGACTGCCGTACTCCAAAACGGGCGGCTTGGCCGATGTGGTCGAAGGCTTGCCGAAGGCGCTGGTGGAAATGGGCCACCAGGTGGCCGTCCTTCTGCCGCGTTACCATGGCAATCGGGTTACTTCCACGCTGGTCTCGAGTGTCACGGTTTCGCTTGGCGACCAGGTGCGTTTTCCATCGATTGCGGAAGGAGTTTCCGTCGCTGGAGTGCGCTATTTTTTCGTTGATGACCCCGGTTACTTCGACCGCGAGCAGCCCTACGGCGATAACTCCGGCGAGTACCCGGACAACGCGGAGAGGTTCACGGAATTTTCGCGCGTCGCGATTGAATTTGCAAAGCGCGTCTTACTTCCTGACGTGATTCATTGCCACGACTGGCAAACTGCGCTGGTGCCGGTTCTGTTGCGCACACAGCACGCGGACGATCCGGCGGTGCGTTCTCTGCCGGTGGTTTTGACCATTCACAATCTTGCCTATCAAGGGATGTTTCCACAGAGTGCCCTGCGCAAGGCTGGTCTGCCCGCTCAGTTATTTGCGATGGACGCGCTCGAGTTTTACGGCAAGATTAATTTTCTAAAGGGCGGGCTGCTTTTTGCCGATTATCTTTCTACTGTGAGCCGCCGCTACGCGAAAGAAATCCAGACGCCGGAATACGGCGCGGGGCTGGAAGGCGTGATCCTGCAGCGCGCGGACCGGCTGGTGGGGATCCTGAATGGAGTGGACTATTCGATTTGGAGCCCTGAAACGGATACTTTGATCGCGCAGAATTATTCGGCGCAGAATCTCGACGGCAAGAAGGCTTGCAAGAAGGATTTGCTGAATGCTTTTAAACTGCCTGCGGATAAGCCAGAGTATTTGGAGCGCCCAGTAGTCGGAATTGTCTCGCGCTTTGCCGATCAGAAAGGTTTCGACCTGATCGCGCAAGTGGCGGATGAGATGATGAAGGAGGACGTCTCGTTTGTTGTCCTGGGCACTGGGCAAACGGAATACGAGCGACTTTTCAAGTTGCTGGCCGAGAAATATCCGGGATCTGTGGGTGCCAAGATCGGCTACGATAATCCACTCGCGCATAAGATTGAAGCGGGGGCGGACATGTTCCTGATGCCATCGCGCTACGAGCCTTGCGGCCTGAGTCAGATATACAGCCTGCGATATGGAACGGTACCGGTGGTGCGGGCGACTGGAGGGCTGGACGATACAGTGCAGAATTTCGACGCTAAGACGCAGCAGGGGACCGGGTTCAAGTTCGATGCGTACGACGGAAATGCGTTGCTGGAGTGCTTGCGAAGGGCTTTGAAAGTGTACCGAGAGCCTAAGTTGTGGCGGGCGCTCCAGAAGAACGGCATGGCCAAGGATTTTTCTTGGAAGACTTCGGCGGCGGCTTATGTCACGCTGTACGAGGCAGCAAAAAGGTCTAGAATCCCACGGGTGGTTGGAACATCTAAACATTAGAGTGGAACTGGCGTCGGCCTGGCGTTGACCGGTGATGCTCGACAAGGAAAACAAAGAACATGGCAGACATTCAAGCAGTGAGCGACGCAAGCTTTGACGCAGATGTGATTGAAGCCAGCAAGACGCAGCCCGTGCTCGTGGATTTCTGGGCCGACTGGTGCCGTCCGTGCCACATGCTTTCGCCGACGGTGGAAGAGATTGCCCGCGAGAATGCGGGGAAATTGAAGGTGGTCAAGCTGAACGTGGACGAAAACGTCAACGCTGCCGGAAAGTTCAACATACGCGGCATCCCCACGTTGCTCATTTTCAAGGGTGGACAAGTGGCGGACCAACTGGTCGGAGCCGTGCCGAAAGACCAGATCGTGAAAGTTCTCCAGCGTCACATTTCCTAGCGCAGATTCCGCAGCGGAAGGGGCGATGCAGCATGAGCGCCGGCACGACTGGCCCGCAAGCCGTTGAGAATGCGCCGGCGCAGAAGGCTTGCGCAGCGTGCGGGGAGAAGTTTCCGTGCAGCGCTTCCGCCGCAACCTGCTGGTGCGAGAGCGTGAAGCTGGACCGGAATACTCTCGGCAAGCTTCGTGCACGGTATTCCGATTGTTTGTGTCCACGCTGCCTTTCCGCTGCACAAACCAATAGTGGGAGTGAGAAATCGGCGTGAACCCGGTGTATCCCTTCCTCAGAACTTCACCATGATTGCAAAGTCACACCAAGAACCGCGGCGATGCCATTGGGCGCAGAAGCCGCTCATGATCGAATACCACGACAAGGAGTGGGGCAAGCCGGTGCACGAAGAGCGCCTGCTCTTTGAGTTTCTGATTCTTGAAGGCGCGCAGGCAGGTTTGAGCTGGGAGACGATTCTCAACAAGCGCGAGAACTACCGCCGCGCTTTTGACCGCTTTGATGCCAAAAAGATTGCCCGCTACGACAAACGAAAAGTCCGCGCGCTGCTCACGGACGCGGGCATCGTGCGCAACCGCCTGAAAATCGCTGCGGCAATTTCGAACGCGCAAGCATTCATCCAGGTACAAAAAGAATTCGGCACGTTTGACCGCTACATCTGGCAATTTGTCGGTGGCCGCACGAAGAAAAACAAGTGGACGACATCTAAGGGCGTGCCCGCGCGCACGCGCGAATCCGATGCCATGAGCGAAGACCTAAAACGCCGTGGCTTCCGATTCGTCGGAACCACCATCTGCTACGCTTTCATGCAGGCTACCGGCATGGTCAACGACCACGCCCGCAACTGTTTTTGCTACTGATGTCGTCAAGCCAAGAGCGCCCGAATATTCGAATGCCCATAGCTAATCTGCGGGCGCCGCGCATTGACGCGCTGGGCTTGCGTTTGGACGTAAGCGGGGCGTAGGATTATATTTCGCTGTTGGCAGTGCGAGCCCTCCTGTAGCGCTTAAGTTTTCAGATTGAGCGGGCAAGGTGCGGCCTGGCGAGGAGTGGGAGCAAGAGTGACGGAGAGAGTCCGAACGAAAGCGATCGTGGTGGTGGGCGCCCAGTGGGGTGACGAAGGCAAAGGCAAAGTTGTAGATTATCTGGCGTCCTCGTTCGACTATACGGCCCGCTACGCAGGCGGACACAACGCCGGCCATACCGTTATCTTTGACGGCCGCAAGTTCGTTCTTCAGTTAATTCCCAGCGGCATTTTGCGCGCGAACAAAAAAGCTGTGATTGGGGCCGGGACGGTAGTAGATCCGGCCGCGCTCGTCGCAGAGCTTGAAAACCTGAAAAAATCCGGAATTGAGGTCCGCGGCCGCCTTTTTCTGAGCAACCGCGCACATGTGATTTTTCCTTATCACCGCGAGATGGACAAAGCTGCGGAATCGGCGCGCGGCGAAGCGAAAATCGGCACCACTTCGCGCGGCATCGGCCCGGCTTACGAAGACAAAATGGCGCGGCGCGGTATTCGCGTTTGCGATCTGCTCGAGCCGGAGCGTTTTGCGGAAAAGCTCGAGCGCGTGATCGCCGAAAAGAATGCAATCAGCCAGGCCACCTATGGGCATCCTTTGGAAACCGCGGGGCTGCTGGAGCAATATCTGGAATTGGCCGCGCATATTCGCGGGCTGGTAACGGACACCGGAATGTTGCTGAATCGCGCGCTGGACAATGGCGAGTCCGTTTTGTTCGAAGGCGCACAGGGAACCATGCTGGACATCGATCACGGTACTTATCCGTTCGTCACTTCGTCGAATGCAACATCCGGCGGCGTGGCTACGGGACTTGGAGTGGCGCCCACGCGGCTGACGGGTGTGGTCGGCGTGACGAAAGCCTACACCACGCGTGTCGGGAGCGGGCCATTTCCGACCGAGATGCCCGATCTGGACGCCCAGGCACTCCGCGAACGCGGAAACGAATTTGGAGCTGTTACAGGACGACCCCGCCGCTGCGGTTGGTTGGACCTGGAAGTCTTGCGCTTCGCGAAAATGCTTAGCGGGATCGATTCACTGGTAGTGACGAAGCTGGATGTTTTCGATGCCCAGAAAGAGATAAAAATCTGCACCGGTTATCGTTACAAGGGAAATCGCTTAACCGAGATGCCACCCGACTCCGAAACACTGGCGGAGGTTGAGCCGGAATATCACACCTTGCCCGGCTGGCAGACGCCGACGCCGGGAATTCGCGATGTGAAAGAGTTGCCGCTGGCGGCCCGCGAGTACCTGAATTTTATCTCCGACCAGTTGCAAGTTGAGATCGGGATGATATCCACCGGCCCGGAGCGAGATGCTACAATCGTCCCACGAGGAACGAAGCTGGCGTCCTGGCTGTAACAAACCCTCATGCTTTCCTACGAATTGGCACGCGCGAAAGTAATTGAGATTGTTCATGCGCGTACGAGCGCATCCCGCCTTAGGACAGAAACCGTTGAATTTGCGGACCATCCATCCCAGGCGCTCGGCCGCATTCTGGCCGAAGAGCTGATTGCAGACCGAAACTATCCTCCCTTTGACCGTTCGACGCGCGATGGCTTTGCCATGCGCGCTGCCGATGCCGCGCATCCCGGCGCACGGTTGCGATTGATCGGCGAAAGTCGCGCGGGCCATGCGTTCGCGGGACAAATGGAGGCTGGCGCGTGCGTACAAATCATGACCGGCGCGCCTCTCCCGCGCGGTACGAATGCGGTCGTGATGCAAGAAGACGCCGAGATCGATGGCGATTCAGTTGTTCTTGAGCGCGGCGTTCGCGCCGGGCAACACTACGTCTTGGAAGGGCAGGAAACGCGCGTGGGAGAGACCGTGGTCGGTCGGGGAAAGCGCCTCGGTTACGCAGAGCTCGCTATGGCCGCACAAGTTGGGCGATCCAGGGTTGTAGTAGCGAAGAAACCTCGCGTCGCAATTCTTTCCACTGGTGACGAGGTGATTTCTGTAGGCCAAGCGCCGCAGCGATTTCAAATTCGCAACAGCAATAGCATCTCGCTGGCCGCGCAAGTTGCACTCGCGGGCGGCGAACCGGTAGTGCAGGGGATTGCGCCCGATAACGTCACCGAACTCCGCGTGCGGATCGAGCAGGCGCTGGAAGCCGACATTGTGATTCTTACCGGCGGAGTATCGGTCGGCAAATATGACCATGTGGAGCAAGTACTGAAAGAGATTGGAATCGAGTTTTTCTTCGATGCGCTGGCGATTCGGCCCGGGCGCCCCGCTGTGTTCGGTATGTGCCACGATAAGCCCGTATTTGGTCTGCCGGGAAATCCAGTTTCCACCATGGTCACATTCGAACTGCTAGTGGTGCCGGCGATAGAATTGCTCAGCGGTCACTCGCCGGGTTCGCTGCATTTATTCAAGGCCAAGCTCGCGCACCCCGTGAACGAAAAACCTCCTCTCGCGCATTTTGTTCCAGCGCGAGTGAAGTGGCCCGGCGGAGAACCGACTGTAGAAGTTTTGCACTGGGAAGGTTCGGGAGACATCGGCTCGGTGGTTCGCGGCAATTGTTTTTTGGTCGTGCATGAATCGAAACTGAAGCTCGAAGCCGGCGAAATGGCCGACATCTTGCCGCGCCGGGGCCTCTTCTAACATTCGCGATGAAAAAACTGTCGCACTATGACAAGGCTGGCCGCGTGCGCATGGTGGACGTCACCGCGAAGGCCACAACATCGCGTACCGCTGTGGCGCATGCGTTTGTTCGCATGCAGCGCGCGACGATTGCGAGTGTGCGGCGGCTGAAATCGCCCAAAGGCAATCCTCTTGAAATCGCGCGAATTGCGGGGATTACGGCTGCCAAGCGTACGGCGGAGCTGATTCCACTTTGTCATCCCCTGGCATTGACGCACGTGGATGTGAGTGCGAAGGTGTGCCAGAATGGAATTGAGGTGACCGCGGAGGCCACGGCTACAGGGCCGACCGGTGTCGAGATGGAAGCGCTGGTCGCCGCGGCGGTTGCCTCTTTAACGATTTACGATATGTGCAAAGCGTTGGAACGAGGCATGGAAATCACCGAACTCTATCTAGTGAAAAAATCGGGCGGACGCAGCGGCGAGTACATTCGCGAAGGAAAGCGTGGAAAGCGATGACTCCCGGGAAGGACGTTAAAGTCCTCGTCGTCGATGACAACGCGCTGATCCTCGACCTGTTGATGAAGGGCCTGATGCCGCACTGCGACGCACAAGCAGCGGCTGACGGCGCCGACGCGCTGCTGAAAATCGTGGATGATCCGCCGGATCTGGTTGTGTGCGACTACCGTATGCCGGGACTTGATGGCCGCCAGCTTTATGAAAAGCTTCGCGCGCGCCAACAGACCAAGCTGATTCCCTTTATTTTTCTGGCCAGCCGGGGCGATATCGAAGAGAAACTGCGCCCAATCGTGGAAGGCGTCGAGGAATTCATTTCCAAGCCGTTTTTCGTGAAGGACCTGGTGCGGCAGACGAAAAAAGTGGTGGATCGTCTGCAACTGGAAAAATTGCAGAAGCGGCAAGTTCGGCCTGGCGTGATTCAAGGTCGCCTGGAAGAAATGAGCATCATGGACTTGATGCAATCGCTCGAAATGGGACAGAAATCCTGCAGGCTTTCGATCCGCCGAGGCGAGGAAAGCTGCGAGCTGTTCTTTGCCGCGGGGCAATGCAAAGACGCTCGCTTTGGGTCTCTGGAAGGCGAAGCAGCTGTGTTTCAGGCCGTCCGTTGGACGGACGGCCAATTTGAGATTGATTTCAACGTGGCGCCGTCGCGCTCGACAATTTCCCGCACCACAACAGGCCTGTTGATGGAAGCGCTGCGGCTGATTGACGAAGAGCAGCATCAGTCGTCTGACGAAGATGCGGAAGTGACCGAAGGATAGTTCGCTTTAAACCTCGCCATGCGTGTTTCCGTCCTAACAATCAGTGACTCCGTAAGCAGCGGGAAGCAGGAAGACCGCTCAGGACCTGCCGTGGTAGCCCGTTGCAAGGAACTTGGCTGGCAAATTGTGGCGTCCATGGTCTTGCGAGACGATCGCTCTGCGATTGAGACCATCTTGAAGGAACTGGCGGGAGCGGCTAGCGCCGACGTGATCCTCACCACCGGCGGAACAGGCCTAGGCCCGCGCGACGTGACCCCCGAGGCGACGATAGCTGTTTCCGAGCGCCTAATCCCTGGTTTTTCCGAGCATATGCGCTCGCAGGGTGCCAAGAAAATTCCTCGGGCGATTTTGTCCCGCGCTGTCGCCGGCATTCGCGGCGAGACAATCATCATTAATCTTCCCGGCAGCCCGCGCGGCGCCGTCGATTCGCTCAACGCTATCGCCGAGTTGTTGCCTCACGCAGTCGCGGTCCTGCATGGCGCGCGCCACGATTCCGAACCCTCGTAACACCGAAAAGTTTTGTTTCTTGCTGCGCAACTCGGCTCGCGTATAATCCCCGGCAAATGGCACTCACTCCCGGAACTCGCCTCGGGCCCTATGAAGTGATCGCCCCTATCGGTGCCGGTGGAATGGGTGAAGTGTACAGCGCGCGTGACACACGGCTCGACCGCACTGTCGCGCTGAAAATTTTGCCGCCGCATTTGGCTGACGCTCCGGAAGTGCGCCAGCGTTTTGAACGTGAAGCCCGCGCGGTTTCCAGCCTCAACCACCCGAATATCTGCGCGCTCTACGATATCGGACGGCAGGACAGCACGGATTATCTCGTCATGGAATATCTGGAAGGCCAGACGCTTGCTAAGCGCATCGAGCAGGGTCCCATGCCCACTCCGGAACTGTTGCGCGTGGCCATCCAGATTTGCGAGGCGCTGGAAAGAGCGCACCGCCAGGGCGTGATCCACCGCGACCTGAAGCCCGGAAACGTGATGCTCACAAAAGGCGGCGCGAAGCTGTTGGACTTCGGTCTCGCGAAAGGCGCAGCC
This sequence comes from Candidatus Acidiferrales bacterium, assembly GCA_049693595.1. Classification (GTDB taxonomy): domain Bacteria; phylum Acidobacteriota; class Terriglobia; order Acidiferrales; family UBA7541; genus Palsa-295. The sequence continues at coordinate 8,404 of JBAVQA010000360.1, forward strand.
CCGGCGGTCACCGACATGTCGAGTTCGCCGACCATGACCCAGCCTATGGTGGGAAGCTCGCGCGGCAATCAATTGACCGTGCAGGGAACCATCGTCGGCACTTTGCAGTACATGTCGCCAGAGCAGCTCGAGGGCGGCGAGGCCGACGCGCGCAGTGACATTTTTTCATTTGGCGCCACACTTTATGAGATGGCCACCGGGCAGAAAGCGTTCCCGGCGAAGAGCCAAGCCACCTTGATCGCGGCAATCATAAAGGAAGAGCCGCGGCCGATCAGCGAACTTCAGCCGATGTCGCTGCCGGCGCTGGAACGTATTGTCACCACGTGCCTGTCTAAGGATCCGGACGACCGTTGGCAAAGCGCCGGCGATTTGAAGAGGGAATTAATCTGGATTTCTAGCGCCGGCTCGCAAACCGGTGTTCCCGCACCGGTAGTTGCGCAACGAAAGTCGCGTGACCTGACCTGGAAAATACTGCTGGCTGTACTTGGGCTTGTTGCCGCTGCCGGAATCGCCGGTTCGCTGTTTTACGCGCGCAAGGCGTCCCAGCCCCAGCCGGTAATTCATGCGGAGATGAATCCGCCGGAGGGATATGAGTTCGGAACGATAGGCAAGGACAACCAGTTTGCGCTCTCGCCGGATGGGACGGCCGTCGCGTTCGTGGCAGAGGGCCAGCGCAAACAGTTAATTTTTGTGCGCATGCTGAGTTCGGGAACGACGCAGCCCTTGCAAGGCACAGATGGGGCCTCGTACCCTTTTTGGTCCGGCGACGGACGAAATCTTGCTTTCTTCGCCGACGGAAAACTGAAGCGCGTGCCGGCGACAGGCGGAGTGGTCCAGGTTCTTTGCGATGCACCGGCGGGCCGCGGCGGAACCTGGAATCAGTCTGGCGTAATCGTATTCACACCGGGCCTCAAAGAGCCGCTATATAAGATTCCGGATAGCGGCGGCACCCCGACGGCGGTAACGGCCGTTAAGCAATCGGCCGCATTACAAAGCCATCGGTGGCCTAGCTTCCTGCCCGACGGAAAACACTTTCTATTCACTGCGGACGATGGCGTCAGCGTCGGATCGCTGGATTCGACAGACAGCCACGTGTTTTTGCCGGCGAAGTCCAATGCCGTTTATTCCAGCGGATATATTCTTTATGTTACGGACGGAAATCTAGTGGCCCAACCGTTTGACCCGGATCATCAGGTTGTCCGTGGCGTGCCGGTTCCTGTCGCGGGCCAAGTGGAGTTCTCGATCGGAAAATCGTTGGGAAATTTTTCGGTCTCCCAGAACGGCGCGCTCGTGTACCGGCCCGATTATTCGCCGAAATACCAGATGACTTGGCTCGACAAAAATGGAGGGGACGCCAGCAAGCTGGGCGAACCCGACTACTATTCCGGCGCCTCCGTTTCGCCGGACGGACAGCGCATTCTGGTGACTCGCGTGCAACCTGGGGTAAAAAGAGATCTATGGCTAGTTGACTCGCAGCGTGGGAGTTCTTCACGAGCGACATTTAATCCGGAGGGCGCAGTTTTCGGCATCTGGTCACCGGACGGAAAGAGTGTGACGGTTTCGCTCACGAACGGCTTTGAGATACGTACGATCGGCCTCCAAGGTAGCGTCACAGAGCAATTAGTTCCCCCGGATCAAATCTCAAAGTACCCCACCGATTGGACGCCAGACGGCCAAACGCTCATCCTTACGGTCCAGAACCCCAAAACGGGTCAGGACGTGGAAACCTTGTCTGCCGCCGGAGAGCACAAACTCGTCCCAATGATTGAGACGCCGGCAGTTGAGAATTCCGGGAGTCTCTCTCCAAATGGTAAGTTCCTTACATATAGCTCCAACGAATCGGGGAAACCAGAGCTCTACGCCACGGAATTCCCTGGGCCCGGAGCGAAGTGGCAGATTTCCAATGATGGACTGACCGGCGGAGGTGCATCTCGCTTCTCGGCTTGGAGTCATGACGGGAAAACGCTGTACTACATCGACGCAGGCGGCGGCCTGATCGCCCTGCCGGTTGAGAGTCAGACTTCGTTCAAGGCCGGCGTGCCCAGAAAAATCTATTCGGCACCCAGTGGGGCCGTAAGTGAAATTTCTGCTGCGCCAGATGGTAGGCTCCTGGTTCTCGTGCCTGCTGGGAACCAGACGATTACGCCCGCAGCCTTCGTGATCAACTGGCCCGCGGAGTTGAAGGGGAAGCAATGAGTCGTATTAAATTCTCCGTGATGACGCTGGCTGGCGTTCGACTGGTGTGTTAGGATGGCGCTCTCGATTCGGAGATGCCGAGCCAATACATCCCGATTCTGATCTACGCACTCCTCGCCGCGGCCTTTCCCGCCGTCACGCTGGTCGTTTTCAAATTCATCCGGCCCGAAATGCGCGCGACGGGCGCAAAACTGGAGCCGTATGAGTGCGGTGTGCCGCCGGAAGGAAGTTCGCGCGGGCGTTATTCCGTGCGATTTTATATCGTGGCGATATTGTTCGTCATCTTTGATGTGGAGACAATATTTTTATTTCCTTGGGCGATAAAGTACAGCCAGTTAGGCGCATACGGCCTCGTATCCATGCTTGTCTTCTTGGGCATTCTGCTGGTCGGCTACGTTTGGCTTTATCGCAAGGGCGCGCTGGATTGGGAGTAGTGGGTAAACTCTGCATGTCCCGGCGGATGGGCTGCTGCAACGCATTTAATTCTCAACCTGATTGACGCTGTTTTTTGGGGTGTGTTAAAAAGGCGGGCTGCCCGCAGCTTTTTGGCTACGGGCAGAGCGTAGAAATCCAACCAATGGCCAACGACCCTTCAGAAAAGGATCCCGCTTCGAAACCGCCCGCG
>JBAVQA010000361.1:0-4073 GCA_049693595.1 Candidatus Acidiferrales bacterium
CCTGCGAACTGCTGCAATCGCTCGGCCTGCGCAGCTTTGCGCCCAGCGTCACCGCCTGCCCCGGCTGCGGACGCACCACCAGCACCACGTTTCAAGAATTAGCGGAAAGCATTCAAGGCTACATTCGCGACAAAATGCCGGAGTGGAAGCGTTACTACGAAGGCGTGGAAGATATGAAGCTCGCGGTGATGGGCTGCATCGTCAACGGCCCCGGCGAATCTAAGGCCGCCAACATCGGCATCAGCCTCCACGGAACCGGAGAAGCGCCCCGCTGCCCCGTGTACATTGACGGCAAACATTTCAACACGCTAGAAGGCACTTACGACGAACTTTCCGCCGCATTCCAAAAACTGGTTGACGATTACATTTCCACAAAATACGCCAAGCGCGAACATCCGTTGCCAGAAGTGAACGTCCCGCCGCCAGCCGCGGCGGCAACCGCAAAATCCGCACTCCGCGTTTTGGCATAACCGTTCGTGGTTTGCATCGCCCTATGCAATCGTGGCGCAGCCCGGCCCGGAACACGAGGGCGACTCTCGGCTCTGCGCTTTCCTTAGTGATCGCCGAGGCGCAACAAACCCATCCGCACCGTTACCCGCATTGACACACTCGCGCCAGAACCTTGCAACCGCCGCGCACCGGCAAACGTCAATCCGTGTAGAGTCAGCTGAGTAAACTCGGCACGCTACGCCGGCTATTGCCGACCTATCGAAGGAGCGCACTCATGCGAAAGGCATTCCTGATCGTCTTAGCGATCACCCTGTTGCTGCCGTCCCTGTCCGCCGCCAAACCAAAAAAGAAAACCTACGGCAACGCCCCGCAGGACGTATTCCAAGCCGCGCTCAAGACCGCCCGCGACCGCCACGTAGTGACTTTCGTGGACGAAAAAAATCTCTTGTTTACGTTCAGCACCGGCGCGTCCGCGTTCTCGCAGGGGTTCGTCGCGAACGCCTCCATCGAGCCCGCCGCGACTGGCGGCTCCACTCTGACCATCAACGTGCAAAAGAAAGAGGGCGGCGGCCTCGATTTCGATGCCGGCGACCGCATGGCCGATAAATTTTTCGATCAAGTCACCGAGGAATTGGCAGGAGAAACCAAGCAAGCAGCCGAAGTAAAGCCGGCTGCGGCGCCCGTCACGATTCCCGCATCCGTCGTTGCGACGCGAGTGCCATCATCCGCGCCTGGCACCGTTACCGTTTCCACCAATCCAGCTGGCGCCGACATTTCCGTGGATGGCGCATTCGTCGGCAACGCTCCAGCCGACCTAAAACTTCCTCCTGGAAAACACACTGTCGCCGTCTCGCTCGACGGCTTCAAGACCCGGAGTCGCGACATGACAGTCCTGGCCGGCTCCAAAACCAATCTGGATGCCACGCTGGAAAAACAATAGCGCGGTCGAAGCCGCGCTATACGGAAACTTTCACGCACCCCTTGCGCTTCTACAGCTCATGTTATATACATGTAGAAGAGCGAGGTATAGCGCATGCCTGATAAGGCCGAGAAGTTCGACAAGCCCGAGAAATCCGATCTCCCGCAAGGCACCCTCGATCTCCTGATCCTGAAAGTCGTCGCGCTCGGCCCGGTGCACGGTTACGCCATCGCGCAACGCCTGCAGCAAGTTTCGCGCGACGTCGTGCAGGTCCCGCAAGGCTCGCTCTATCCCGCCCTGCATCGCCTGGAAAATCGCGGCCTGCTCGCCGCCGATTGGAACGAGACCGATTCGGGGCGCGAAGCCAAGTTCTATCGCCTCACGCGGAAGGGCCGCGCGCAGCTCGACACCGAAACCGCCAGTTGGGAGCGTTTAGCACAAGCCGTCGGCCTGATCTTGAAATTGTCTCCCGGAGGTGCGGAATGAACTGGTGGAATCGTCTCTGGCGCCGCAGCCAGCAGGAAACCGAGCTGGATAAGGAATTGCGCTTCCATCTCGAACAGCACGCTCTCGACCTGCAAGCCCAGGGCTTTCCACCCGACGAGGCACGGCGTCGTGCGCGCCTGGCTCTGGGCGGCCCCGAACAAGTGAAAGAATCCTGTCGCGACGCTCGCGGCACACGCTGGGTCGAGGACTTCGCGCAGGACTTCCGCTACTCGCTGCGCACCCTCTCGCATCGGCCAGGCTTCGCGGCCGTAATTCTCCTCACGCTGGCTCTCGGCATCGGAGCCACAACCGCCATGTTCACCATCATCAACGGCGTGCTGTTGAAGCCGCTGCAATACTTCCAGCCGGAAAGACTCGTAACGCTTCAGGAAAGAACCGAGCAAGCCACGCAGTACGGCAACCTTTGGGCTTTCGCGTATCCGAATTATCTTGATTGCAAACGCGAGGTTCGCTCTCTCGCCCCGATCGCGGCTTGGCGCGGCAGCGGCGGCACGCTCAGCGGCACCGGCGATAGTGAGTACGTGAACGCCATGCAAGTTTCCGCGGAATTTTTCCCTACGCTTGACGTCAATCCCGTGCAGGGGCGCGCGTTCTTGCCCGAAGACGATCGTCTCGGAGCGGCTCCCGTGATGATTATCAGCAACGGCCTATGGCAGCGGCTTTACGGTTCAAGTTCTGCGGCCATCGGCGCCACTCTGAAGTTCGACGCAAAGTCCTACACAATCGTCGGCGTTCTTCCCGTCGGCTTTCAGTTTGACAGCGAAGCCGATGTGTTCACTCCACTGGGCCAGGACGACTCACCCAATCTGCAAAATCGCGCCCGCCATCCCGGGATTGGGGTTATGGCGCGCCTTGCTGCGGGCGTTGCGCTCCCTCAGGCGCAGTCAGAACTAGCCTTCTTTGGACGTCATCTCGCCCAGATGTTCCCCGATTCCAACGCCGGCCGCACTTTCATCGCCGAGCCGCTGCGTCCGGACGTCGGCGATATCGGGCCCACGCTGTGGTTGCTTCTTGGCGCCGTCAGCCTGGTGCTCCTAATCGCCTGCGCGAACGTGGCCAATCTGCTGCTGGCGCGCGCGGCTTCGCGCGAACGGGAATTTGCCATGCGTGTCGCCCTCGGTGCTAGCCGCAGCCGGCTGGTTCGCCAGTGCCTCACGGAAAGCGCAATCCTGGGGCTCTGCGGCGGTGCGTCAGGCATGGCGCTCGCGGCGCTCGCTATCGGCCCGTTTGTATCGCTATGGCCGGGCAGTCTGCCGCGCGCGCAGGAAATTCATCTCGACTGGCGAGTGCTCGCGTCCGCGCTTGCGGTTTCTCTGCTCACAGGACTTCTTTTCGGACTCGCGCCGGTCCTTCGGCTCCGATTTCGTGCTCCGGAGCTCTCCGTCCACGCCGGAGGTCGATTCCGCTCTGGAAACTCTCGCCGGTTGCAGAGCAGTCTCGTCGTTTGCGAAATCGCCCTAGCGGTCATCTTGCTGGTTTCGGCCGGAGTCCTTGGTCGAGCGCTCGTTCGTCTGACGGCGCTAAATCCCGGGATGAATGTCCACAATGTACTCGTTACGCGCGCCTCGCTGCCGCCTGACATACTCGCAAATCCCGAACGAACTCGCGCGGCGTGGCGCGAAATGCTGGACAGCGCGCGCGGCGTCCCGGGCGTCGAGTACGCCGCAATTGTTGACACAGTGCCGATGCGTGAGGGAAATAATCAGGTGGGCTATTCCATATCGCCCGCTCTGTTGCCTGCGAGCCAGCAACCCCTCGCCCTCGCAACCAGCGTCACACCCGACTATCTCCAAGTGATGGGCATCCCGCTTCTGAAGGGCAGGTTTTTTGACGAGCAGGATCGTGTCGGCAACGAGCTTGTCGTAGTCATTGACGACGTTTTCGCGCAACAGGCCTTTGGCGCGGACGATCCGGTCGGACGCCGCCTCTGGTTTCCCGCGGATCTGAGCCCGTTTTCGTCCGGCAGCCAGACGGCGGACGTAGTTCGCGTTGTCGGCATCGTCGGCCACGTGCGGCACTGGGGCATCGCCAGCGATGATCAGGCCCAGGTGCGCGCACAGTTCTATTATCCATTTGCCGAAGTCCCTGATCCGTTGGTGCGCCGCTGGTCGGAGCTAATGTCCATTGCCGTCCGGACCGCGATTCCGCCCGCGAATGTGCTGGGTTCCCTTCGCCACGCAGTGCGCGGGTCCACGGG
>JBAVQA010000362.1:0-7677 GCA_049693595.1 Candidatus Acidiferrales bacterium
ATGGACGAAATGATCGCGCAACTAAAGAAGGGCGGCGTTGCGATCCAGAAGGGTCCCGAATACCACGAGAACGGGAGTTTTGCCTGGGTGATGGACCCCGAAGGGAACAAAGTGGAATTGTGGGAACCAAAGCTCTGGGACGAAAAAAACAAGAAAGCCTAGGCGAGATAACAGCCGTTTCGCGCGAAGGGCAAGACGATACTTCTTTTTGCCACAGAGAAAGAAAAAGGGGGAGAGGAATTAGATTTTTCTCCGCGCACGAATCGCCCAGGCGCGCGCGGGCAGTTCAATCGCTCCCTGGGAATTCGTCGGCAGTACCGCCCGCAGTCGCTCGCGAATCGCCGTTTGGATCTGTTGATCACGCATGGCGAGATAATTCGGCGCCGAGCCCTGCCCAGTCAGGAGTGGGTCCCAATAATCGTCAAAGCTGGTGAAGCGTGTTACAACCTCGAGCGCATGCTGCGACAAGTCCTCCAGCTTCGCTTGTTCGAAGAGGCTGCGCAGTCCATCTTGCGTACACATTGGGAAACGGTGCGACTGGTCGAAGGTGGCCGCTTCGCCATCGATTGCAATGGCTGCATCCCAGAACTTACGCAGGAACGTTGCTCCACCGGCATAGTCCCAAACGTAAACCGCGATGGTGCCGCCGGGACGCGTGACGCGGTAGAACTCCTCCAGCGCCCGGTCCGGACTGGGAATGAAGTTCAACCCCAGGCCGCACACGGCAACATCGAAACTGGAGTCCGGGAAAGGCAACGCCATCGCGTCCGCGGTTTCAAAGAGGACGTTAGGGTACGCGCGATGCCGGCGAGCGAAGCTGATCTGCTCATTAGACGCATCCACTCCGACGACGTTGGCAGGCGTGTTGCGTTCAACGATGGCCTCGCTGATGATGCCGCTCCCGCAGCACACATCAACCCATCGCAAACCCGCGGAGAGGTGCAGCCACGTCAGAAATTCCTGGGCCAGCAGCCGGCTCCAGCGCCCCATCCATTGGTCGTAGTGCGCGCCCGAAGTCCATCGGTCCATGTTCGTCGATCTGTATTATCCACGCAATAACTGCCAAAGAAAAGGAAGGCCGCTCGGCAGGATGCAATGGCTACCGATGAAACCTGATCCGCCGGTAACGAGAATTGCGCTCATGATGGCTCCCGATGAACGTTTCGACGGCTGTTGGCAATCACCCCGCTCTACTTAGTGTGCGTTGAGGCTTCTTCGATCAGAGCTGCGACTTCTTTCGCGTGGGAGATGTAAACACAGTGGCTGGCGCCGGCGACTTCGACTTTGTGGCTCTTGGCGCGTTCGGCGTACCAGCGTTCGAGGTCGGGGTTGATGGTGCGGTCGCTTCCGGCAACCAACATCCAGCTTGGCCTGGTTCTCCACGCTGCTGTGCTGATGACTGCGCTGAAATTTTCACCGAAGTTCCACACTTGCGAGCGGGCCATGAAAGCGGCTTGCTCGGCGGGCAAGTCGGCGGCGAATAATTCGTGGAATTGCGCTGGATCAATGTAGGTGAAGCCGTCTGCTGTTTTCTTTATGGCGGTGGACTTGGCGAGGTCACTGGGAAAACGCTTTCCGTCTGCGGCCTCGTTTTCTCCGGCGTCGGGCATGTGGGCGGCGATGTAAACCAAACCGGCGACGGACGGGGCGTTCCCGGCTTCCGTGATTACCGCGCCTCCATAACTGTGAGCGACGAGAATGCAGGGGCCGTCTTGCAGAGCAAGGATGCGCTTCGTAGCGGCGACGTCTTCTTTGAAGGTCGTTTCCGGTTCCTGGACCATGGTGACGTTGTAGCCGTCCTTTACGAGGATGTCGTACACGCCTTTCCAGCCGGAGCCGTCGGCCCAGGCGCCGTTGGACCAGAACAATATTCTTAATGCGATTGGTGGTCTGCGCGGGAAGCGCGGAGCAGGTGAGCAAGATTAATACGATGCAGAGGGACTGAGAGATTCGGCGTACGGCGCGCATGGCTGCCTCCAGGGATGCGGGATGTGGCGCGATTCGAGACTTGGGTGACGATGCGCGGAATTGTAGCTGACTGAAAGATTTAGATTTCAACTTCAAAGGGCGCGCGAGGGAACTGAGCTGAGAAGGTATTGTCCGGGTAGTTGGGAGTATGCAGCCGTTTAATCTGATTTGGATAATTGCGGTGGTTCTGCTATGAGATAGAGCGTAATGTCCTGGCACATCGCGACCGTGGCCGTGGTAATCCTGCTGATCGGATTCGCAATCTCTGCCGTGGTGCTTTCGATCATGATTCTCAGCCGGGGCAAGCTTTACGAGCGACTCAGTCCGGAAACGCGTCCGAGGCGGTGGATTCTGATCTGCGTGCTCGTCCTGTTTGCGATGTTCGTTATCGCGTTTTCCGTGTGGATGATGTGGCCCGATGCGCTGGTTTCCCGCGTGCTGCTAGGCGCGTTCGGCATTGCGTTTTTCGTGGTGGGCTTCGCTATCAGATTGCTGACGCCGCAGGTGGACGCTTTCGTGAAACGTAGGGGCTGGCAACTCCGATAAAAATCCGCCCGCGACGGCCATCTGCAAATCGCGAGAAGGGGAGCGTTGAACAAATGGAGGCTCGGCGAGAAGTCCGCCGAAAGGAAGATTCCTCGCGGGCGTTTTTTATGTCGCGGCTACCCTTCGCTGAGGCGCTCAGGGTAAAAAGCCGTGACCCACAAGGCTACCGAATATATTGCGGCAACCCTGCGGGGCTTCGAATGCCACACACCGCAAAAAGCCCAGGACTACACGTTTTCGACATACATACATTCCGTGAGATCGGGTCCTTGCGGCGGAAACTTCAAAACCCGAATCTTTTTCCGGCCACTTCGTGGCCTCTTCCCCAAGCTCGACTAACCGTCGACTTGGGCGGCCCCGGCTCTTTCTGCACGAACCGCAGAAAAGATCCGGCACCCCGCCGTTAACCGCTGGCGCGTATCGGTTTGTCTCCATTGACTTGAATCCGAGTGCACCCTAAGATGTGGGCTCCCGTGCCCAGCATCGACACGCTTATCGGCCAAACCGTATCGCATTACCGCATCGTCGAAAAACTTGGCGGCGGTGGTATGGGCGTGGTTTACAAGGCCGGAGACACCCGCCTGGACCGTTTTGTCGCTCTCAAGTTCCTGCCTCTGGACGTAGCCCAGGACCGGCAATCCCTGGAACGTTTCAGGCGAGAAGCCAAGGCCGCTTCGGCCTTGAATCATCCGAATATCTGCACGGTTTACGACATCGGAGAAGATGCCGGCAAAGCTTTCATCGCCATGGAGTATTTGGATGGCGCGACTTTGAAGCACAAGATTTCCGCGCGCCCTCTTGATCTCGCGACATTCTTTACGCTTGCCATTGATATCGCTGACGCGCTGGATGCGGCGCACGCCAAGGGCATCGTTCATCGCGACATCAAACCCGCTAACATTTTTGTGACCGGCCGAGGAGGGGCCAAAATCCTGGACTTCGGCTTAGCCCAGGTTGAGGCTAAGCCGCGGCCCGCTCATGGCTCATCAGGCCCCGGCAATAATCCCTCGCAGATGACCGCCGGCGTTTCCGCGGAAGATTTGACCAGTCCCGGGAGCACGCTCGGCACAGTGGCCTATATGTCTCCCGAACAGGCGCGCGGCGAAGAATTGGATGCGCGCACGGATTTGTTTTCCTTTGGTGTGGTGCTCTACGAAATGGCTACAGGGGTGCTTCCCTTTCAGGGCAACACCTCAGCGATTATTTTTAATCGCATCCTAAGCGACTCGCCGGAGCTGATTTCCAAAAGGAATCCGAAGGTGCCTCCGGAGCTGGACCGTCTTGTCGCCAAGACGCTTGAAAAGGACCGCGATTTCCGTTGCCAGACCGCAGCGGAACTTCGCGCGGACCTGAAACGGCTGAAGCGCGATACGGACTCCACCGGCCGCCTCGATTCCTCGGCAAGAAATACGGAGCCCGCCCGAAGCGCCGCCGCCCCTGCGGTCGCGCCTGCGGCCAAGAAGAAAACCGTGGCGGTGCTCTACTTTGAAAATCTAAGCGGCGCAAAAGAAGACGAGTATTTCCGCGATGGAATGACCGAAGACATCGTTACGGAGCTGTCGAAAATCGGGCGCCTGGAAATTTTTCCGCGCTCCGAGATGCTTCCCTTTCGGGATAAGCCGGTAACCGCCCCGCAGGTGGGTGAAAAATTAGGCGCCATGTATGTGCTGGAAGGCTCGATTCGCCGAGCAGGCAATCGTCTGCGTATTACCACGCAACTTGTGGAGAGCCTGACGCGGCATTCCGTTTGGGCTGAACGCTACGACCGCCAGATGGAAGACGTCTTCGCCATCCAGGAAGAGATTTCGTTGAGCATCGCCAAGGCCCTGGAGATCAAACTTTCGCCGCAGGAAGAAAAAGTGATCGCCAAGAAGCCCACGGCGAACCCGCAGGCCTACGACTTCTATTTGCGCGGCCGGAATTATCTGCGCCAGAGGCAGTTCGAATACGCGCTGGCCATGTATCAAGAGGCGGTCAAGCTGGATTCGAATTTTGCGCTGGCCTATGCCGGGATGGCAAATGTTTGGGGCGGGATTAATGAATTCCGAGGTCACGATGCCAAGCATGTGCAGAGCGGCCTGGAAGCGTGCGCCAAGGCCGAGCGGATTTCGCCGGACTTGCCGGAAGTGCTGTCCGCACGAGCCCGCATACATTACGCGCAGCAGCAATATGAGGAGGCCATTCAATTGGCGTTGCAGGCCATTGCGCAGCAGGTCGAATGCGAAGGCGCGCACGACGTGCTCGGACGAGCGTATTTCGCTTCCGGCCGATATGAGGACGCAGCCAGACTCGCCGAAAGCGCGCTGGAGGTCTTCAAGAACGACTACAACGCGCTCATCCCGCTTATCAATTCGTTCGAGTGTCTTGGCCGCATGGAGGATGCCGAGCGCCTGCGCCGCCGTGAAATGGAGGTGCTCCAGGATCAACTGCAACACTTTCCCGATGACGTGCGGGCTCGCATCCTGCTGGCGGCGGATTTGGCCATCTTCGGCGACACCGAAGGAGCCGCGATGCAAGTTAAGATTGCCGTGGCCATGCGTCCTTCCGACGCAAATATTCTCTACAATGCAGCCTGCACCTACGGGCTGTTGAAGATGAAGCGGGAAGCGCTCGATGCGCTCCGCCGTTCGATGGAAGCCGGGTATGCCAATACCGATTGGTTCAAGAAGGACCCCGACCTGCGAATTCTGCATGACGAGCCGGAATTCCAGAGAATCATTCGAGAAGCTTATAACGCAAAGCGGCCTGACTCCGAATAGCTCACGTATCGAGGAGCGAAACATTTGCTTCGAATGCCACACACCGCAAAAAGCCCAAGACTACACGTTTTCGACCTACATTCCGTGAGATCGGGTCCTCGCCGCAACCAGTCCGAAGCAATCAGAAATTGAAAAAGTCAGCACAGCCGGCAGCGGCAATAATATATTCGCCCTCTTCGGCGTTCGGTATCTCAACCCGAGGCTTACTCGCTGCCGGGGACGGATACGTCATACGCATTGAGAATTACTGAGGTGAGGCAGTAGCCTGCGACGAGGTGGACGAGCTCGGCGGTGCCCTGTTCGCCGAAAGCGCTGAGCGCGGCTTGGTAGGTGGCTTCGGGAAGTTGGCCTCCGCGAACGAGCTTGGAAGCGACGTCGTAGGCGATGCTTTCTTCGCGGGTAAGATCGACGGGACGTTCGCCGGCGACGATGGTTGCGATTTTGGGGGCGGAAAGGCCGGAGCGCGCGGCGACATGTTCGTGAGCGTAGAGTTCGTAGCGCGAGCTGTAATGCGCTCCGACGACAAGGATCGCCACTTCGTGAGCAGGTTTCGGCAGCGTGGAATGCTCCATCAGCGCGGTGATGTAATCCCAATTCGCTGTGCCAAATTGCGGGAAGTGCAGCATGGCGTTGAAGGGGCCGATGAGTGCGCCGTCCGCGCGCTTTGAGATGAAACCTTTGAGATGGGCTTCAATCACGGCTTGGATGCGGTCGAATAGAAGGCGTTGCTCAGCGGAAAGATTTTTAGGCGGAATAGGCTCTAAACGCATTCGGGTTCTCCATAATTCGCAACATTTGCCATCGTTGGCCGGAAGTTCTTTTTGACTTCAAAAGACTTCACAGTTTATACGCATCTCGCATCCCTCATCGTGATTCAATATAGCGCATTAGAGGGAGGCGGGATGGCGGCGGTTTGCCGAGCGATGGAGAAAGACAAAAAGGCGGAGGGCGCAGCTTAGATACTTGGAGGAAACGAATGGGACCCGATGCGAATAGCGACGAGAAAACTGATTGGCGAAAGCATGGGCTGCGAATCGTGCGGAGCGGGGAGCTGAGCAGCGACACGGCGCAGACTCCGGGAATGACGCGGGCGGAAGCGATCTCGCATGCTCGCGTCGGCGCGCAGAAACTTTGGGCTGGAACGGTGGTGGTGCATCCGGATGCGAAGACAGGGCCGCATCATCACGGGGAACTCGAAACGGTGATTTATATTGTTCGCGGGCGCGCGAGATTTCGCTGGGGAGAACGGCTGGAGTTTGTGGACGAGGCTGGGCCGGGAGACTTCGTTTACGTTCCGCCCTACGTGCCGCATCAGGAGTTGAACGCTAGGAAGGACGAGCCGGTGGAAGCGGTGATCGTGCGCAGCGGGCAGGAGCCGGTGGTGGTGAATCTGGACATTCCGAGTCCGGAGGAAAATCCCGCCACGCCTCAGCCCGATCCTTTTCATTCCGCTCCCGGAAAATCTTAGGCGGAACCGTTTCGCTTCGACGGGTCTGTTTCTAAGAATCGGGGAAGCGTGCTGACCTGAAAGTTAGTTTTGGTACCGCAAGCCGCGAACAGAAGAAGATTAAAGCTCGGCAGGCTGGCGCAAATTCCGTATGGATGGAATCCCTCACTTAGGGAGATTTGGGTGGAAATTGAAGTAAGTCGTCAGGGCACGGCTTTAGCCGTGCCGCCAACTATGCGAAAAGGGAGCGGCTTTAGCCGCTGAGGGAATGGCCGTACCTAACCGCAATCGGAGCATTGCAGGAACGTATTTCGTAACATCGAGAACCTGGGAAAGCCGCGCGATTTTCAAGGTCGCGCCGCCCTGCGAGATATTCATCGCATCGCTTTTACGGTATCGAGACGCAGGGCACTATAAGCTCCACGGATTCGTATTGATGCCGGATCACTTTCACGTGCTGCTGACTCCGGGCGACGATACGGCTTTAGAACGGGCCGTGCAATTCATCAAAGGTGGGTCGGCCAGAGCGATTCGCGAAACGCTCAATTTCCGATTTCCGATATGGCAGCGTGGATTCAGCGATCACCGCATTCGAGATGCGGCGGATTACGACTCGCACGTCCGATATCTTGCGAATAATCCGGTGAAGCAGCGACTCGTTGTGGAATGCGCTGAATATTTGTGGTCTTCGGATTCAGGGAAATTTCGTATGGATGAAATCCCCCAGGGGTTAAAACCCCTGGGGGGTGCGGCGGGTCGGCACGGCTAAAGCCGTGCCCTGACGGGATGTGCGGTGGGCGAGTCGACACTGCTAAAACCGTGTCTGACGAGACGAAATTTTCTGGAATTCAAAAAAAGGCCCGGAGGAAATGATCCGGGCCTTTTCTGTTTTGGTTTAGTGCAACGAGCTACGCAAACGTTCTGGCTTAGCGCAGCGAGCTAACGAACCCTACCGCT
>JBAVQA010000363.1:0-8841 GCA_049693595.1 Candidatus Acidiferrales bacterium
GACGCTTGCAACGGAAGAGTTGCGCCGGCCAGAAAAGAAGCTCGTCCTCCCATGCAGAACCCGATGCTGGCGATTTTGTCCGAGACAACATGCGTGCTGCTTTTTAACCATTCGTAGGCTGCTCGGATGTCTTCGATCGTGCCTTTCTCGGTCATTGCCTGCATATGCGGTCTCACGGCAGGGAAGTCGTCGTATTTCCCTTCAAAGCCCGGAGCAGTGCGGTGGTAGAGTTCAGGAGCGATCGAAACATATCCTTCGCGGGCAAGCCGTTCGGTGACGTCTCGTATGTGAGCGTTTACACCGAAAGCTTCTTGGAAAACGAGCAAGCCTGGATACTGGGCATCCCCTGATGGACGCGCTACGTATGCGTTCATCACGGTTCCATCGTGCACTTTCAGCGAAACTGTCTCGGTCGAGATATTTTCCATTAATTGGCCCTTTGGCTCGCGCTCTATGGAAGCATACTTAGCCCGGTCGCGCTAAGTGGAAATGTAAATAATTCGTGCCCGGGGGATTTTATAGGTTTGTCTTGGTCAAAGGTATGCGAATCAATTTTTGATTAGTTTGCATCCAACTTAGATATGGAGGCTCTCCGATGAGCTTGAAACAATATGTGACGCTGGGACGCTCCGGACTTCGAGTAAGTCCGCTGGCCCTTGGAACCATGACGTTCGGCACAGAGTGGGGCTGGGGAAGCGAGCCGGCAGTCGCGCACCAGGTATTCGATCGCTACATCGAACAGGGCGGGAACTTCATCGATACGGCCGACGCCTACACCATGGGGAAGAGCGAAGAGTTGCTGGGCCAATTTATCGCGGAGCGCGGTTTGCGCGAGCGCGTGGTGCTCGCCACAAAATTTACGTTCAATGCCGATCCGAGCAATCCGAATGCGGGTGGAAACGGCCGAAAAAACATTTATCGTGCGCTGGAGGGTTCTCTGCGCCGTTTGAAGACTGACTACGTTGACCTTTACTGGATGCACGTGTGGGACAAGATTACGCCGGTGGAAGAAGTGCTATCCACGTTGAATGATCTGGTGCGTACAGGAAAGATTCGCCACTTCGGTTTTTCGGACGTTCCGGCGTGGTACGTGGCGCGCGCGCAGACGCTGGCGGAAAAGGAAGGCAAGGAACGGCCGGTCGCCCTTCAACTGGAGTACTCACTTGTCGAACGGAATATCGAACGCGAACATGTCCCGGTTGCGCAGGAATTCGGCATCGGAATCTGTCCGTGGAGTCCGCTAGCTGGCGGTTTTCTCAGCGGGAAATACAAAAGGGAAGCGAACACCGGGAAAGGAGACGGACGGCTTGATCAAGCAAAGTTCGCTCAACTCTTTGACCGGTTCACCGAGCCGAATTGGAAAGTGCTGGACGTTCTTCTCGATGTGGCCAAGCAACTCGACAAGAAACCGGCGCAGGTGGCGTTGAATTGGGTTTCGACGCAGCCGGGAATCACTTCCACAATTATCGGCGCTTCGAAGGTTCCGCAACTCGAAGATAATCTGAGCGCGATTGATTTTACGATCCCGGCGGAGCTTAGAAAGCGTCTGGACGACGCCAGCGCGATCGAAAGCTTTCACCCCTACAATTTTTTCGGGCCCGCTATACAAAACAGGATCAGCGGCGAGAGTCCCGTGCACGCATGGAACGTTGGCCGGCAGACCCAGTTGGCGCCGGCAAAAGAATCCGCCGGGAAGCCCAAGGCGAATGCGGCGGAAAAGTAGGCGGAACTCGACTTAGATGAAATTTTATCGAGGGCCCGCGACGGATCACTTTGACGGGGAACATTTTTACAATTCAGGGACCGGCTTGCGCGGCACTGGCAGCGTTCTCCGCTGGCTGGCAAACCGCAAGCCTGGACCGTGGCGTAAATGGATCGACGAGCCTCCGGGCGCGCCTCCGCCCGAGCGAGTCACTGGCGACGGAGTCAGAGCGACATTCGTCGGCCACTCCACTGTCTTGATTCAAACGGCCGGAATAAATATTCTCTGCGATCCGATATGGTCGATGCGGGCTAGTCCGTTTTCATGGATCGGCCCGCGCAGGCATCGCGCACCGGGCATCCGCTTTGAAGATTTGCCTCCCATCGATATTGTGTTGCAGAGCCACGACCACTACGACCATCTCGACATCCCCACTGTGAAAAGAATCGCTTCGCAGTGGCACCCGAAGTTTGTTGTACCTCTCGGCGTGAGCGCTCGATTCGTGCGGAAGAATGTTACTTCGCTCGAACGCATCAGTGAACTCGATTGGTGGCAATCAGTGGATATGCGAAACAATCTTAAAATTACTTCCGTCCCCGCCAGGCATTTCTCGGGGCGCGGTTTGGGCGATCGCAACAAAACTCTTTGGTGCGGCTACGTGATTGAAGGTCCGGCGGGGGCCATTTATTTCGCCGGGGATAGCGGGTACGGCTCCCACTTCCAGGAAATCAAACGCCAATTCCCGAAAATACGTCTCGCGTTTCTTCCCATCGGCGCTTACATTCCGCAATGGTTCATGGGACCAGTCCACGTTTCACCCGCTGACGCAGTTCGCGCTCACGAAGAATTGGGTGCAGCCACGAGCATTGGAATTCACTTTGGGACCTTTCGTCTGGCGGACGACGGCGAAGATCAGCCGGCGATCGATCTGCAGCGCGCGCTCGATGCGCGCAAACCTTCTAGCGCTTTTCTGACGCTTGCTTCCGGCGAAGGACGCGATATTCCGCAGTTATAATCGACACCGTCATCACGGTCACTTCAAATGCTGTTTGGGTTTCCGCACCTGCGGCTTACGCCGGACAGGCTTGTCCGAGGGATATGTAACTTTCTTTCCGCGCACCCGCGCAAACGAAGTCAGTTTGTGTTTGTTTGCACGTGTAACACTCATGATGTGTTCCACGGGAAGTTTCCGCGCTGCTAGCGCGTCTGCTACAAGCGATCGGTGACAACGCCAAGGCACTGCTTCGGCGCACATCAAGGCGCTCGGCTTAACTGCGGAAAGCCTGATCGCACGCCCTAGCCCAGCGTCGAATTCGGGTGTCTGCATGTAATCCGCATAGCCGCGAAAACTAGCATTGTGCCAACCGATGTTTTTCGAATCTGGTTTGGTGCGGCGCAGTCCCCCAAGACCTTTCAGATGCACGTATCCAATCTTGCGGCATCGCAGGGCCGGACCCAGAGTTTCGCGATTGTATTGAGGATTGTGGCGCGAACGAGGTATCGTGCGGATGTCAATCACGCGCCGAACTTCATGCGCGCGCAGCAGCTCGATCAACTCTTCGAGAGTGCGCGTCGAATGGCCGATTGTAAAAATCGTTTGTTTCTTTGACTTTTTACGAGTGCTCATACATCACGGATTTATCATACGGCACTGCGCTTTGGTTTGTCGAACGCTAAGCCCAGGATTTTGCTTCAGCGGCGACGCCTGAACGGTGATAATGGAACCCTTTCCAAAGACCCGACAGAAGGTTCTGGAATATAGACTGAGGATGTGATGCCGGAAATCAAAGCTTTGTTTTGGGACAATGGTGGTGTGGTCCTGACGAACGGCTGGGACCGCCACTCGCGGAAAGCGGCGGTTGAAAAATTTCATCTCGACTGGGCCGATTTCGAGGACCGCCACGAGCTGATGCTCGACGCTTTCGAGACCGGCCGCGCGACTTTGGATCAATACCTTCATCGCACTGTTTTTTATCGCGAGCAACCTTTCACCTCGGCGGATTTCAAGGCTTTCATGTTCGACCAGTCGCAGGCATGTCCCGAGCCGCTGGCATTCTTGGGTCAAATTGCTCGCAGCCGCCGCTTTCTGATGGCGTCACTGAACAATGAATCGCGAGAAATCAACGAGTATCGTATCGAAAAATTCAAGCTGCGGGATTACTTCGAAGCTTTTTTCAGCTCCTGCTACCTGGGTGTTCGGAAGCCGGACCCGGAAATTTATAGTCTGGCGCTGAAAATTACTCAGCAAAAACCTTCGCAGTGTATTCTGATCGACGACCGCGGCTTGAATCTGGAATGCGCGCGCGAAGTGGGAATGCAAACCATACTTTTTAAGGATCTGCCGCAACTGCGCAACGACTTGGCGCGCTTTGACATTTTGATTAAGGAAAAGTAGGCACGATTACTTTATGAAGCTGGATACCCGCATACTTCCGGATTTGGTCTCGCTCAGCCGCGCCGCCCTGGAAGAAACGCTTGCGATCGTTCAAGGAGCAGTTACGAAACGCGGCCGGTTTGCGATCGCGCTATCGGGCGGGCACACTCCGGAGAAAATGTTTTCCCTCTGGGCGCAGACTGAGCAATATCGCGACAAGACTCCGTGGGATCGCGTTCATTTATTTTGGAGTGATGAAAGATATGTCCCCGCGGATGATCCGCGAAGCAACTATCATATGGCGCGCGAAACGATGATCTCTCGCGTACCGATTCCGCCGGAAAACGTGCATCCGATGCCGACGAGTCTGCAACCTCCTGAGGAGTGTGCTACCGCGTACGAGGCCGAGCTCCGTAAATTTTTCGGCACTGCGCCGCCCGCATTTGACGTGCAGCTCCTGGGAATCGGCGAAGAAGGCCATACAGCTTCCTTGTTTCCGGGCGCGCCCGTCTTGGACGAAAAGCTGCGCTGGGTCGCCGCGGTTCGCGTAGCAGCCCAGCCTCCGCAGCGCATCACGCTCACTCCGGTGGTTCTCAATCAGGGTCGTAACACCTTTTTTCTTGTGGCTGGCGAAGGCAAACGAGCCATCTTGTCAGCCATTCGCGACGAATCCGATTCCAAACCCAGTCAGTATCCCGCCGCGAGGATTCATCCCGCGTCCGAGCCGATTTGGTTTTTGGACCAAGCTGCAGCCGGTTGAGATCCTCGTACTGGCTTTTCTTGAAGCTTTTCGCCGGCCAATACGTCTAAATTGTACAGGCGACTCTACTCCCCAAAACGTAAGCTCGAAGCTTCAGGCACGGTGCGAAAGTGACGATAAGAGAAGTACCCGAAGCGCATGTTTTACGAAAGAAACCATGAAGAGATCTTTGCCGGAAAATAAGACGAAATCGATTGCAGCTCTCATCGTGCTGCTAGCGGTGTCTCTAGCCGCATTCTCGTGCAGTTCAAAGACCGCCGCAAACGGCCCGGATCTTGCCGTGCCTGTGAGCGTGGCAAAGGCCGTGAAGAAGACTGTGCCCATCGAGCTGAGCGCCATTAGCACCGGGGCAGCGTATTCCACGGTTCAGATCAAGGGACAAGTGAACGCGGTGCTCAAAGAAGTGCATTTCATGCAAGGTGACTTCGTCAAAAAAGGCGATTTGCTCTTCACGCTTGACGCGCGCCCTTTCCAGGCTTCTCTGGCGCAAGCGCAAGCGAATCTTGATCGCGACAAAGCGCAAGCCGACCTGACTACGGTCCAGGCTGAGCGTTACAAGAAGCTTTACGACCAAGGCATCGCGCCCAAAGAGCAATACGACCAAATGCTGGCGAACGCAGCGGCGCAGCAAGGTTCTGTACACGCCGATGAGGCTGCCGTTGAATCGGCAAAGCTTCAGCTTCAGTATTGCGCGATCTATTCGCCGGTTGATGGGCGCACAGGAGCTTTGCAGGTCTCTGCTGGAAACCTGGTGAAGGAGAACGATGTTCCAGTGCTCGTGGTGATTAACCAGATCGCTCCGCTCTTTGAAGATTTTTCCGTGCCGGAACAATATCTCGGGCTGATTAAGAAATACATGGCCGGAGGCCAACTCCGAATTGAAGCCACGCCTTATGGCGACACGGCGCCCGAAGCGGGGTACCTCAGCTTTGTTGACAACACGGTGGACAACACCACCGGCACCATAAAGCTGAAAGGTACTTTTGCCAACACCGACCACCGTCTCTGGCCGGGACAATTTTCCACCGTGGCTCTGCGTTTGTCCGAGGAGGAAAATGCAACCGTAGTTCCGACGCAAGCGGTGCAGACGGGGCAAACGGGCGATTTTGTGTTCGTAATTAACTCGGATCAAAGAGCTGAGTCGCGCCCGGTGAAAGTGGCGCGAACGCTGGGCGCGGAATCCGTAATCGCGAAGGGAATTGAGCCGGGAGAGACCGTGGTTACGGACGGCCAGCTTCGGCTGATTCCCGGCGTGAAAGTTCAAATCAAACCCGCGGCGCAGGGAAACTAGGAAATCTGCGATGAATATCGCCGAGCCATTCATTCGCCGGCCGGTCATGACCACATTGGTCATGGCCGCGATTCTTCTGTTCGGAATTCTCGGCTACCGGGCGCTCGCGGTTAGCGAACTTCCGAACGTGGACTATCCCACGATTCAGGTCGCCGCGAGCCTGCCCGGTGCAAGTCCGGACACCATGGCTTCGGCGGTAGCGACTCCTCTCGAAAAGCAATTCTCCACGATTGCGGGCATCGATTCGATGACGTCATCGAATTCGCTCGGCACTAGCAGCATCACTCTACAATTTGATTTGAGCCGCAACATCGACGGCGCCGCGCAAGATGTGCAAGCCGCCATCGCGCGCGCTTCCTCTCAGCTTCCGCCAAGCATGCCGACGCCGCCCACGTATCAAAAGGTGAATCCCGCGGACCAGCCCATTCTGTATCTCGCCATGGGCTCGAAGACCCTGCCGCTTTATACCGTGGACCAGTATGCCGAGACGCTGATGGGCCAGCGCATCTCGATGGTGAAGGGTGTGGCGCAAGTGCAGGTGTACGGTTCGCAGAAGTACGCCGTGCGGATTCAGCTCGACCCGCAAGCTCTGGCCACGCGGCAAATCGGGATAGATGACGTTCACACCGCGGTGCAGAACGCCAATGTGAATCTTCCAGTCGGAACGCTGTACGGCGAACATCGCGCGTTTACTCTGCAAGCGAACGGGCAACTCACTCATGCGTCGCTATATCGCCCGCTGATTGTGGCCTACCGCAACGGCTCGCCGGTTCGCCTCGAGGACCTGGGAAAGGTTTACGATAGCGTACAGAACGATCGCGTCGCGAATTGGTGGAACAATACCGATTCCGTGGTTTTGGCCATCGAGCGCCAGCCGGGCACCAACACAGTCGAAGTAGTTGACGCCGTGAAGCAGTTGCTCCCGCAATTCCGCGCCATCATTCCGCCTTCGGTGCAGATGCAGATCCTTTACGATGCGTCCGAATCGATACGAAATTCGGTAGCTGACGTGAAATTCACGCTGTACCTCGCCATCGCGCTCGTGATCCTGGTAATTTTTCTGTTTCTGCGAAACCTCTCGGCGACGGTAATCCCCAGCTTTGCGCTGCCGATGTCCATCATCGGAACCTTCGCCGTGATGTATCTGCTCGGGTACACCGTCGATAATTTGTCGCTGATGGCGTTGACGCTTTCGGTCGGCTTCGTGGTGGACGACGCGATCGTGATGCTCGAAAACATCGTCCGGCATATGGAAATGGGCGAAGGAGTGATGGAAGCAGCGCTCAGCGGCTCACGCGAAATAGGTTTTACGATTTTGTCGATGACCATTTCGCTGGCGGCGGTGTTCCTGCCGGTGTTCTTCATGGGCGGAATCATGGGGCGGCTGCTCCACGAATTCGCCGTTGTAATCATCACGGCGATCCTTGTCTCCGGAGTTGTTTCGCTTACGCTGACGCCGATGTTGTGCAGCCGCTTTCTTCGTCCGGCCGGGGAAATGAAACATGGCCGCCTGTACATGGCGCTGGAGCGGTTCTTCGACCGGCTCCTGAACATTTACGACGTTTCGCTGCAATGGTCGCTGCGGCACAAAGTTTTCGTAATGACGGTATCTGGAATCATTTTGATTATCACAATTTGGCAGTTCGTGGTTATTCCCAAAGGATTTCTGCCCGCGGAAGACAGATCCCAGATATTCATCTCTACGGAAGCGGCTCAGGGGATTTCTTTCGATGCCATGAAGCAGCACCAGCTCGAATTGAACAAAATTGCGTTCGATGATCCTAACCGCAGGGATTTCTTTTCAAGCGTAGGAAGCTTTTCCGCCAGCAACGGGGGGATCATATTCATTCACTTAAAAGGGCGGAAAGATCGGCCAGCGACCGAGAGCCCCGCCATGTTGCATCTGGAGCAGAAATATGGCGATGTGCCTGTGGCTGGGGGTGCACTTCGAGCTGTAGCTCCGCTCTTTGCGCACCATCCGGACATCGATGAAGTAATCGAGGAACTTCGCGAGAAGTTTGCAAACGTCACCGGAATTAACGCGTATATGCAAAACCTGCCTCCTATTCAGGTCGGGGGGCAGCTTACCAAGAGCCAGTATCAGCTCGCGCTTCAGAGCCCCGACACGGCCGAGCTCTATCGCGATTCAGCATCTTTCATGAAGGAAATGGCCAAGCTCCCGGGCCTGCAGGATGTGACCACCGATTTGCTCATCGCGAATCCGCAGGTGAACGTCAACATCGATCGCGACAAAGCTTCCGCGCTCGGCGTCTCGGCCCAGCAAGTGGAAGACGCTCTCTACACCGCTTACGGCCAGCGTCAAATCTCCACGATTTATGCGCCCAATGACGAATATTGGGTGGTCATGGAACTTGAAAATAAATATCAGGCTGACCCTGCGGCTCTCTCCATGCTCTACGTTCACTCGAGCAGCGGGAATTTAGTTCCCTTGAACGCGGTCGCAACCCTGACTACCAATCTCGGCCCCTTGACGGTGAACCATCTCGGCCAGCTTCCCGCTGTGACCATTTCGTTCAACTTGAAAAATGGAGTCGCGATCGGCGACGCCGTGAACAGCGTCAATAAACTCGCTCGCGAAGTCCTGCCTCCGACAGTTACCACCGAATTTCAGGGTACGGCGCAGGCATTTCAGGCTTCTTTGACCGGCTTGGGTATATTGCTCGTCATGGCGATTCTGGTGATCTACATCGTTC
>JBAVQA010000364.1:0-8575 GCA_049693595.1 Candidatus Acidiferrales bacterium
AAAGAAAAGCCCGAGCGATTTGGCCCAGGCGACCTGGTAGATCAGGCCGGCAGCGCCGGAAATGAAGAAGCAAAAAAGAATTTTGCTGCGCGGCGAAGAACTGTGGGGCGTCGCGAGCGTGACGCTGCGCGGGGAATTCCCTGCGGGCTTGATTTTCTTGTCAGCGCTTCGGGTATTTTTTGGCGTCGCGAACCTCGAGCATTTGAAATTTGGGACGAATCACCACTCGCGCGCGAGCACCTCGACAATTTGTCTAAGGGAGTCAAAATCTCTGGTGTCAATCAATTCAGCCGGGGAATGTGAATATCGCAACGGCCAGCCCAGCGGCACATTCACGGAGCCATAGCGCAGAAAGACGGCGCCATCATTTTCCCCGCTGATCTCTCCATGCTGCACCGGGATTTCGTGCTTGTTCGCCAGTGCCACCAGCCGGTCCACATATTGCAGCAGGACGCTGGTCGAGCTGTCCGCCGCGAGTACGACAAATCCTTTTCCCAGCTCGGTGCCGGCATGCTTGTTTGACTCTGGTGTCCAATCCGAACTCATAAACGCGTTGACCGCAAACACGAACTTCGGCGTGCGCCCGTCCTTCGCCGCCTGCTTCGCAAACTCCGCCGCTCCCTTCGATCCCACCTCTCCTTCGGTGGCCCACACAAACGTCACGTCTCGTCCGGGCAATTCCGGCCCAATCGCATTCGCCGCCGCAATTAGTGCGTCGCATCCCACACGGTCATCAGAACTCGGCGCGTTCGCGCGCGTCCCGAGCAGTTGTCGGTACTTCTTCGGCATGGTTACAAAATCTCCTGCCGCAATTCCCAGTTTTTCGGTCTCCTCCTTTGTGCGCGTTCCCACGTACACGTGCTCCGTTGCTGCTGCCCCGCTCGTCCAGTCGAATCCACCTTTGTCCCAGCCCGGCGGCAGTTCCAGAACACCAGCTACCCGTGTGCGGTCCTTCTTGTGCACGAGCGCCACATGGCCCAGGAAATATTGTGGGTATCCCCGGCCGAGCATCTTCACCTGCAATCTGCCATCGTCCTCGATCTTGTTTACCTCATACCCTATCTCATCCATGTGCGCCACAAATACGATCCGCGGTGTGCCTTCAGGGATCTTCTCGTCGCCCATATGCAACACCAGATTGCCCGCCGTGTCCGTCTGCACCCTATCCCGTAGCCGATAGTCCAGTTGATCCTGCAAGAGGTCCCGAACCACGCCTTCATGTCCGCTCACGCCGTAGGCGCCGATAAGCGCCTCTGACGCTCGCACTTTTCTGGCCACGACCAAATCTTGCATTGATTCACCTGGGAGTTTCGGAATATTAAGATAGGCTTCGAGCAGTCTTCGCAATTGCGCGAGGTCACTCCATGCCAGGTATTCTCCGGGCGTCACTGGCCAAAGAGTCGGCACGCTTAGTTTTACCCATCTTTTCGGAATTGCAGCGTCTGTCGCGTCGCCGGTGATTTCCGGCGCTTTCGATGCGACCACGTGAGCTGAAATGTTTTCCTTTTCCGCAATCGCATGAATCTCTGCCGCAAGTGATTGATCGGCTTCAAAATGGGCTGCTGAACTGCCGATTATGATGCCGGCTCCCGGGGTCGCTGAGTTAGAAGTACTGCGGTCTGCGCCAGCGCTTCCCGTTGAGTCTCTGCCCACATAGATCAATTCGTCCGGATGCATTTCCGTCAGGATCCGTTCCAGCCCACGCCCTCCCGTCCACGACTGGGTCAGAAACGCAACGGTCGTCGTGCCCTTTAGTTCCGCTCGCGATGCCGCTTCCAAGATGCGGGCGAGGACGTACGCGCCGAACCGATCTCCGGTCGCGGGCCCAGCCTCCCCACTTTTTCCAATTGCGGGCCATTGTCTCGCAATCACCAGTGGATCCGACAAGCCAACGCCCGCAGCTCGCACCGCTTCCGCGCTCTTTGCTCCGATGTCCACATACAGGTCGTCTGGGTTGGAAATCTTCAAATGGTTTTGCCGATCAGTTTGTGAGGGCCCAGACAAACCCGCGAAAACTCCCGCCACCTGAGTGCCTTGGCGCGTTTGAATCGTAATTGGCTGCGCAAAGTTCAAAGCGTCGAACACATCATTTGGCGCTTGCGGTGGCACCCTCTGTACGCGCAGGTATCCGTCGTCGCGAATTTCGCTAATCACGTAACCCGGCTCGTCAATCGGAGTGACGATCAGCCGGTGCGGAGCGCCAGTCCCGAAGCTGTAGTAAAGATTTCCAAGATTGTCCGTGGTGGGTGGGAACTCCCGCAGCCGCTTGCGGATTTCATCTGACAGCGGTTGTTCGTGCCCACTCACGGCGGGCATGCTCAGAGCACGTTGCCAATCCTTTGCTAGCAGGCTTCTCTGGGGAGGGCCCGCCGAAAGCGGCCAGTGCAACGCCATCACAACCACTAACGCGCGCATCAACGCTTTCATTCGGGCTCCCTGCTTTCTGTGCCGATCACGATATCACAAGAAGGTTTCGATGCTCTCCGTTGGGCCGCCGCAATGAAGCCAGCCTTTTCGTTGGTGGTATGTTTCGATCAATCAAAGCGCTTAGCGATTTTCCCAACGATCGTTCCACATGCGTGCATCGGCAGGCCCGTTAAAGAACACTGGCACGGAAAAATCTCGCGACCCCGCGCGTCGTCTTTGAAATATAGCTCGGAGGGCGAAAGTCTTCATTTCTTTGATCGCGGAGTTCGACTGCGAGGCGTCTGCCCACGAATGGCAAAGTTTTTGCCTTTTAAGGACTGATTTGTCGAACTGGCACCGCAAAGCCAGGCGCGCAGTGCCGCATAGCACTCTATTTAAAGCAGATAGACGGTCTTCGGCGCTCGACTAACGTCGAGGTCTTGGAGGTAAACCTGCACTTGTAAATGCGGATTTGCATCGCTCGATAGGGCCCCGGAATTGCGGACTGTCTCGGAATTCGTAGTAGTACTAACAGTACCCGATCCGCGAGCAAGGCATAACAGACGAAGCCCAGTTCTGCGCTTCCCTTTAATCCAGCAAATGTTATTCTGCTCGCACTTTTTACGTAAAAGATGGAAAGTCGATGCCTTCAAAAATTGAAGATGGAGTTGTATATTGATGCTTAGCGGCGAGCCGGGCAATCGCTTCGCGCCAGACAGAGTGAATGCTACCCACGGCGCCCGTCCAACTTGGCGCCTTCGAATAATCCGCAGCGCATTCTTAATCGCTGCCCTGCTTTCGGCCGCGCTTTCGATTGAGGCTCAGGTAACCGTCCCTACCTCCCGCTACAACAATCAACGGACCAGCGTGAATGCCAGTGAGACGACCCTCACGCCTGCGAACGTTAATTCTACCAATTTCGGAAAACTCTTCTCTCAGTCTGTTGACGGCTATGTTTTTGCCCAACCTCTCTACATCCCGGGCGTAACCATTGGTGGAGTGGTCCACAACGTTGTGTACGTTGCCACCGAGCACGACAGCGTGTACGCCTTCGACGCTGATTCCAATGCCGGCGCTAACGCACTGCCGCTCTGGCACACGACTTTCCTTTCATCGGGCGTCACCACCGTCGCCAGTACCGCTAACAATTGCGGCGACATCCTCCCGGAATATGGGGTCACCGGCACCCCGGTGATCGATACCTCCACGAACACTCTCTACGCGGTAGCCGAAACGATGGAAAGCGGCAGCTTCGTTAGCCGAATCCACGCACTCGACATCACCACAGGCTTGGAAAAGGCGGGAAGTCCGTTTCCGATCTCCGCTTCCGTTACGGTGTCAGGACAGAGCGCCGTAAATTTTCAGTCGAAGATCCAGGGTCAGCGGGCGGGACTATTGCTATACAACGGGGTCGTCTATGTCGGCTATGCTTCGCACTGCGACAACAACGGTTGGCTTGGCTGGATTCTCGGATACTCATACAACCAAACGAATTTCTCGCAAGTGTTTGTCTTTTCCACTGAGCCTTCGTCAACGACTGGCGTAGGTGCCGGAATCTGGATGGGTGGTCAGGGCCTGGCCATGGATATGGGCTCGAACCTGTTCGCGGCGACCGGGAACGGCCAGTTCGATACGACCCACACGCCTCCGATCAACTATGGCGACTCGATCATCCGAATCGATTTATCGATTGGGCCCACGGTGCAGGATTATTTCACTCCCTTTACTCAGTCCACGCTGGATTTAAACGATTCGGATCTTGGTTCCGGCGGAATGGCCATGCTCTTCAACCAAGCCGGACCGAACCCGAGCCTGCTGGTTCAGGCGGGCAAAGACGCCATCATCCATGTGGTCAACCAAACCAACATGGGCCACTTTAATTCGTCCAGTGACAATATCGTACAGGAAGCGTCAGGCATCGGTTCTTTGTACAGTTCTCCAGTTTATTTTAACGGAAAGGTTTATTTTTGGGCCGACAACGATATCGTCAAGGCCTACACAGTCACAAATGGAACGCTCTCCACTTCGCCGACCGATTCCGGCGTTAATACCTTCAACTTTCCCGGAGCGACACCCACTATTTCTGCCAACGGTACTTCCAACGCCATTTTGTGGGCGCTGAACGGCGACGGGTGGGCTGACGGCAGCGGTCCCGAGAGTCCCGCCGTCCTCTACGCCTACAATGCTGCGAATCTTTCCGCGGGTTCCATCTACAACTCAAATGAAAACCTCACTCGCGACAATCCCGGCGGAGCGATCAAGTTTGCCGTCCCAACCGTCGCGAATGGAAAGGTATATGTTGGCGAGGCAGGGGAATTAAGCGTATTCGGCGAATTAGTTTCCTCGCCCCCCACCATCAGTAGCGCTAACAGCACCACATTCTCAGTAGGCACAGACGGGAATTTCACGGTGACGACCACCGGAACCCCGATGCCCACCCTGACGATGACCGGAACGCTGCCGAGCGGCGTGACGTTCGTAGCCAACTCGAACGGCACTGCAACGCTGAGCGGAACGCCGGCAGCAGGCACGAGCGGAACCTACCCCCTCACCTTCACAGCCAGCAACGGCATAGGCACGGCCGCCAGCCAAACCTTCACCTTGACGGTGAATACTGCTCAGATCGCGCCAACGATCACCAGTGCCAGCAGCGCTACGTTTACGGTGGGCGGTGCCGGGACTTTCACGGTGACCACGACGGGAGGGCCGGCACCGACCGTCACGGAAGCGGGCGTGCTGCCCACTGGCGTAACGTTCGTAGGCAACTCGAACGGCACCGCGACCTTGAGCGGGACACCGGCTTCAGGGTCCGGCGGGACGTATCCGCTCTCGTTCACAGCCAGCAACGGAGTGGGTACCCCGGCTACACAAGCTTTCATGCTTACAGTGGACCAGGTGCCCGCGATTACCAGCGCCAATAACACGTCGTTTGCAGTAGGCGTAGCGGGGACGTTCACCGTATCAACAACCGGCACACCTGCGCCAAACCTTAGTGAGACGGGCGCGCTGCCCAGCGGTGTGAACTTCACAGACAACGGAGATGGAAAGGGTCAGGGGTTCGGCACGCTCAGCGGAACACCCGCCGCGGGAACTGCCGGAACCTACATCTTCACGATCAACGCCGGAAACGGAGTGGGATCGGCTGCGACGCAGACCTTCACCCTGACGGTAACCAGCGGATCGGGGGGCACAGCGCCGACCATCACCAGTGCCAATAACACAACCTTCGAAGTGGGCACGGTGGAGCTGTTCTTGCTCACAACGACAGGGTCTCCCTCGCCCGCACTCACCGAGACGGGAACGCTGCCGAGCGGCGTGACATTCGCAGACAACGGGAATGGAACCGGTGCGCTAGGCGGGACCCCAGCGGCGGGCACAGGCGGAACGTATTCCTTTACTTTCACGGCCAACAACGGAGTAGGGACGCCAGCTACACAAGCCTTCACGTTGACAGTGGATTCGGCGCCGGCGATTACCAGCGCAAATAACACCACATTTGCGATAGGCGCGACGCAGACCTTTACCGTGACAACAACAGGCACGCCCACAGCATCCGTGAGTGAGTCAGGTGCGCTGCCTAGCGGTGTGTCGTTCACAGCCAACGCGAACGGTACCGGCACGCTAAGCGGGTCGCCCGCGGCCGGGACCAGCGGTACGTATCCCGTCACGTTCACGGCGAGCAACGGCATAGGCACTGCTGCGTCACAAAGCTTTACGCTGACAGTTGCCGCTCTCGGCACCCTCGGTCCGCTTATCTACGACTTCAGCCCTTCACTGGGCACAGCGACGAATTGCAGTCCGACTTGCAGCGTGAACACTCCAACTTCTACCAAGGCTGGCGACCTCCTCATTGTGCAGTATGCTGTTAAGAACGCGCCAGCAGGAACGACGATATCAAGCGTTGGCGGCAATGGCACATGGCACGCAAATGGAGCCTGTCTATCGCAGACTGCAGGTGTCGGCGGCGATGACTTGGCCTACAACCTGTCTGCCGGCAGTAACGGTGCGACATCCCTTAGCATCACGCTTTCTGCGAATGATTCGGCTGCAAATATAGAGATTTATCGCTACGAGGGCGGCGGCACCTATGCACTCGATGGAAGTTGCCAGACCTTGAGCAACCAGTCCACAACCACGAGTCCGCGCACCGCGTCCATCAGCACGAGCGCGGCTGCCGACTTGGTTTTTAGCGCGGTTACAACCGACAACATACCCTTCCCTGGCGTAGTTACCGCCGTGCATGGCAATGGATGGACACCCAACATCTTCGCTGGGGCATCGAAAAGTAGCTCTACCATAGCTGAAGATGCTCGCAGCGTTGCGCCAGCGACCTATCAAGCGCAGTTTGTCGCCTCGCCCACCGGAACCTACAACTCCTCGACGCTGGCTTTCTCGGGCATGACAGAGGTATCAGGAGGATGCACTGATGAAACGCTCGTCAACTTCTCTGGCGGGTCGAACGGCGGGAATCTTACAGCGCCAACGATGGCGAGTTCCACATACGGACTAGCAGTAATTCCCGGTACGTGGAGCTTGAACGGAACGGTGACCCCGACATTCAAGACAGCCTCAGCCATAGGCCCGCTCAATGCCGTGACGCTCTGTGGGGGTGGTGCTTCGTTCAACCCGAGCAGCAGCTCGCTCGGAATGTCCCTAACTGGAACCGGAGTCGCGTATCAAGCGGGGGTGTCATATACGTGGATTCCGGGCAGTGGGTTTGGCGGCTATGCGAGTCTCTATGCGGGGATGTGGTACAGCGACAACTTGAGTGCCACGGACGCCTCGGACATTGATTGTTTGGCTATCACGGGGAACAACACTTCTTACGGCACAGGCGATTTTGCACTCGTCAACTGCTATGGCAACGGGACGACGCGCTTCTTCCAACTGGCGACGAGCGAAGGAAATGCGTCGTCGCCGGTGGCGGTGATGGCTGGTTCGACTTGCCCGTGCTTCCTGCTGCTGCACTACCAAGCCGGGAATGGCACGACGGGCGGAACGCACTCCTTGGCGGTCTATAACAATGCTGGCACGCTCATCGGCACGACGTCAATAACCGGGGCCGCAACGACTTACCCAGCGAGCTATCTATCCTTCGGAAACACTAGCTCGAAGGTCATCACGAGCGGCAAAGTCATCAACTGGGGTACTCTATTCATCTCTGGCAATGGGACGGTGCCGGAAATTAGCGGCGGCGAATCAACACCGAGCATCACGAGTGCGAATAACACGACCTTTTCGGTGAGCGCGGCTGGGACGTTCACGGTGACGGCGACGGGTACACCCACGCCATCCCTCAGCGAGACGGGAACGCTGCCGAGTGGAGTGACGTTCGTAGTCAACGCGAACGGGACCGGGACGCTAAGCGGGACACCACCATCGGGGAGCGCCGGGACGTACCCCCTCACATTCACGGCCAGCAACGGTGTAGGCACGGCTGCGTCACAGAGCTTCACATTGACAGTGAATTTGGCCCCGGCGATCACCAGCGCGACGACGGCGATCGGGACAGTGGGGACTGCCTTCTCGTACCAGATCACCGCAACGAATTCGCCCACAAGTTATGCTGCGACCGGGTTGCCGGCCGGGCTCTCGGTGAACACTACGAGCGGATTGATTTCCGGAACGCCGACGACAGCAGGCACTTCGACGGTGACGCTGAGCGCGACCAACAGCAGCGGCGCCGGCAACGCAACGCTGACGTTGACGATCGCAGTTGCGGCACCGGTGATTACGAGCGCCACGACTGCCAGTGGGGCGGTAGGGACCGCATTCTCCTATCAGATTACGGCAACGAACACGCCGACAAGTTATGGTGCGACGGGGTTACCGGCTGGACTGTCCGTGAGCAGCACCAGCGGATTGATTTCCGGAACACCGACGGCAGCAGGAACGTCAACGGTAACACTCAGTGCAACCAACGGCAGCGGCACCGGCAACGCAACTCTGATGATGACGATCGCGGTTGCTGCGCCCGTGATCACCAGTGCGACGACGGCGAGTGGGACCGTGGGAACTGCGTTTTCGTATCAGATTGCCGCGACGAATAGTCCGACGAGTTACGGGGCAACGGGGTTACCGGCTGGATTGTCG
The DNA here is from genome assembly GCA_049693595.1 of Candidatus Acidiferrales bacterium. Classification (GTDB taxonomy): domain Bacteria; phylum Acidobacteriota; class Terriglobia; order Acidiferrales; family UBA7541; genus Palsa-295. Next base: position 8,500 of record JBAVQA010000364.1, read on the forward strand.
GTGAGCAGCACCAGCGGATTGATTTCCGGAACGCCGACGGCAGCAGGAACTTCGACGGTGACGTTGAGTGCAACGA
>JBAVQA010000365.1:0-2233 GCA_049693595.1 Candidatus Acidiferrales bacterium
GCGGTGGCCCACGGTCTGCGAACGCTGCTCCGCTGCGCTCGAACAAATGGGTGTGCCCGCGGAAGAAGGCGCATGACGATCTCAAACAGAGATTCCAGGGGATGGCTGCTGTTGCTCTCGCTCCTGGTTGTGGCCGCGGATCGATGGACGAAATGGTTTGCGGCACGGCGCATTGAGCTGGGCGATCACTTTACCGTGATTGCACATGTGTTTGCCATCAGCCACGTGGAGAATCCAGGCGCGGCCTTCAGCCTGTTCGATAATTCGAGTTCGCCGGGCCGCGTGCGCTGGATGCTGCTGGTTTTTTCTTTGCTGGCAGCGGTGGCGGTGCTGGTTGCGCTGATCAAGATTGGGCGAAAGCTGAGCGCCACCACGATCGCGTTGGCGCTCATCCTGGGCGGCGCGCTCGGCAATGCATACGACCGCGTGCGCTTCGGCTACGTGATCGATTTTCTTGAAGTACACATCATTCACTACCACTGGCCGGATTTCAATGTCGCCGATTCCGCCATCGTGGTCGGCGGGATACTGCTTCTGCTCGATGCGTTCTTCAGCAAGGCCGAACAGACTTATTCGTAACTATTACGGGCACCAATCGGATTCTAGGCGATATTTTCAAGGTTCTTCTTCTCGACCAGTGAAAGCAGTTTCAGAGAAGCTCCTTGCGGATGCTTCTCGCCGCGCTCCCATTTGCTTACCAGGCTCGGCGTAACATTCAGGTACGCCGCAAAAACCGTTTGACTGGCCTTCTCGCGGGTTCGCAAAGCCCGTATTTTCTTTGGAGTCATCTCCTTAATCGGAGTGAGGCACAAGACATCAAACTTGCGCATCGTCTTTCTATCCAGACCACCAACCGTGTATAGGTCGGTTGCTGCTTCATGAACCGACTCCGCCACACCACTGCGATACCGTTTAGCCATCCCCATCCTCCTGTGGCGGCCACTATAGCACTCGGTGCCATGTTTTGTGGGGACGTTGAATCTATTAAATCGTCTTCAAGTACTCTTTCGCTTTGTCCCACTCTGGGAAAAGCCGCTCTTCGAGTTGGAATTCGCGGGGATGAACACAGCGGCGCCCGCCGCGCACCTTTACCGGATGTTTCAGATGGAGCATCTCGTGGTAGAGCAGATATTCCACCGCGTAGCGCGGCGTGTTCTTGCGGTCGAAGACCCTGCTGACGACGATGGTGTTGTGCGCCGGATCGTAATGGCCGAGACTGCGCTTGGCCACGTGGCCACTCCACGTAAGCAGAGGCCGGCCCATCAAGCCGTGGAAAAACCTGCGGTTGAGGCTCTCGAAGACTTCGTCCAGATCATAGTGCTGCCCCTGCGGCCCAACCATCTTCTTGCGGCCGCGGGATTGGCGGATCAACTCCGTCTGACGCATGACGGCTTCGCTCGAAGCGAACCGGCGATAGCGGCTGGTTTGCGCAGCGTTGAGCGGCTTGCGATAGAGCTTGGCGAACAGGATGTGGGCGATCGCGCGCAGAACCCCTTCCGGCGCGCCTTCCAACAAATCTGACAAGTGCACGTGCACTCGACCTTCGCGCAAGCGGATGGTGGTGTTCAGGCTAGTGAAGCGACGGAAGCGGATCTCAAGAAACGGAAGCGGAGCGCGCGGCCGAAGGGCACGGTATTCTTCCGCAAACAGCGAGTGCAATTCGGGATTCACCGCCTACAGCGTAGCAGGACTTGGGCTTGCGGGAAAACTGGTTCGAAGAAGGAAACAGCGAGGACGTAACTATCTCGTTTCGCTGTCTTTTGCGTCTTTTTCGGCTTTCTTTTCTGCTTCTTTTTCCGCCTTCTTTTTCTCCGCGAAGTATTTCACCTCGTCTTCCAGCATCTGTGTGGCTGCTTCATGTACGCTTTCATTCGCATCCAGCGCGGTCTTGCGCATAAAGTCATATTGGGCGCTGGGCTTAGGTTCGTTCAGGATCGTGGTCCATTCCGTGCTCTTATCCGCAATCTCCTTGAGCTCTTTGCGCAGATCCGCATGCTCTTCGTGGAAGTTGTCCATATTGTCTTCAAGGTCGTCGGAGAGGCGTGTGAATTCATCGAACAGATTGTGCGTCCGCACTTCCCTGTTCTGTGCGTGGACGTCCGTATCCAGACTATGAATCTCTTTGGTGCGCTCCTCGACGTAGCCGATGAAGAGCTTGATTCTTTGCGGGGGCTGATCGCCGGCCTCGCGCACTTCTTCGATCTGCTGATCAGTTAAGGGGTCTTTCCTGGAT
>JBAVQA010000366.1:0-3416 GCA_049693595.1 Candidatus Acidiferrales bacterium
GTTCGGGGACCCGACGTCCTGGCTTGACACCAACAGCGTGAAATCGTTCGAGGTATCGTCCTTCAGCTTGAGCAGCTCCGGAAACTCCACGAGCGCGAGGGCGCAGAACAAAAGAGCTGCAACCACCGCGATATGGAGCCTGCTGCGAGTTGGACGCCGCGAAACCATCTCCCCAGCGTTATACAACGAAGCGCACGCCAACTCAACTGTTTTAGGCTGGCCTTTGTCCCCGGGCTAATCGCTTATTCATGCAGAACTGTGCTGAATTGAACTGTATTGCTTCCGGCTTGGGGCTACCGTTGCGCTATGACTAATAAAAAGGCCACGCAACGGCGGCGTGAAGCGCTTTTGGCGAGTGTAACGAAAGAAATGGCCAAGCCTCGGCTGTCCGCTTCCGCCGAAAGAACGATTTCCAAGAAGCGTTGACGGCAATTTTAAAAAGTGTTCAATAGTGCACAGAAACCTCCCGGTCGAATCTCTACTATGTTCGAGCATGGGAGACGTTATGAGCGACACTGAATGGAAATGGCAAGAGGCTTACCTGGAAGCGTTCCTGGATACCGATCCACAAAACCTTGCCAGCCGTGTCGAGGCTGCGGAAAAAGCGATTTATTCGCGGACGGAAGAATTGCGCTCGAGTTCGGACGGAAGGGTCGAGTGGCAGGCGATAGCGGATGCTATCAGCGGCTTGGCAATCCTCAAGAGAGAGATCAAGTCCTTGGTCGTCAGGGCGGAACGAACTCCGGATTACGGCAAGGCCCGGGCTCGCGCCAACTAGCGAATAATTAATCGGTGCTTAAGGTTGGCAGGCGCCGTAGTCTTTTTGTATTTGGGATACTTGCCAGCCCAGCGGGTTGCCGGCGTCGGGATTGATCTTGTGGCCCTGTAAGCTCATGCGCTCGCCTGCTTTGACGCCCGATGTATCACCGGAAAGCGCGTAAACGCGGTTGTCTTTTTCATTGTTGACCGTCAATCCGCTCGGCGACGCGACGACGCATCCCGTAATCTTTCGCTGTTTCGCGGAATGGTGCATGACCACAACAGCGATCACCACCACCGGCACGACCACTCCAACGACGATCCCGATGATTTCGGCATTGCTGACTCCGCCGATGTGAGCGCTGCTCGGCGCAACGACGTTCGGCCTCTGCGCCTCCGCCGGCCCACAAAGAACAAGAGTGAGCGCGACAATCAAAACTCCCGAGAGACTTTTCGTCATATGTGCACTCCTACAGGTAGGACGCCCGCCTTAAGGTTTTCGTTACGAGAACGCTGCTGCATTTTACTTGCTAATAACGCGCGGCGTGAATTGATTAGCTACAGAGGAGCTGGGTTACTGGTCGTTTTTGCCGGAACGTTTCAAAGCGCGGTGACGCAATTTACCGAGTTGTTTATTCAAGACGTTGTCGCGGTCGAGGAAAGACAAAACGGGAGTGCGGCGCTTTTCGATTCGGCTTCTCGCTCGTTTCAGACGCTGGTCGTTGCTGAATAATTCCAGGGCCGCATCCAGCGCTTCCATGGCTTTGGTGCGCCTGCCGGACAGTTGGTACGCTTCCGCCAAATTAAGATGGAACTGGACCTCCTGCCGTTTCAGCTGCACGGCGATCTCGCAAAGCTCGCAGGCTTGATCCCACTTGCGCTCCGCGCGGGCGATGGCTAGCCCGAGAAAAGAAAGGTAGTAGGGGTTGCGCTTCTCGCTTTCGAAAGCGCGGCGCAGGGGTGCGAGCGCGTTTTGCGCGTACCCGTTCTTCAGCATCGCCACGCCGGCTTTGAAATCGGCGACTGGATCGGTTTCCGTCGGGCTTTTCAGTTTTTCGGCCATTCGAATTTACGGGTGAACGCGCAGCAAATCGCTTCCACTAACACTCTAGATAAATCGCCGGCGAAAAGTCTACTGGCCTTACGGGCAGGGGGTACTCAGATGGCAACCGAGCCGGCCCGTTGCGAGCCGGCCTCGGTTGCAATCAGTGAAATCGCCTTCCTTTGTACGTGCGCCGCGGATCCCAGTGCGAATGTCTTTGGGCTTCACGGCACAAGCATCCACTTCAAACAGCAGGGAAGGACGCTCTGTTATTTTGCCGGGAGGTAGCTCAGGTCCGGACGGAACTGCATGAGCTCGCTGTAGGTGCTCTCGATTGAGCTGTTGAGTCTCTCGATCACCGACATTGCTTCCTGTTCGCCGAAGGCCGCTCGGAGATCGTCGCGCAACGGTTTGATCGCCGGGTCGTCCCCCATCGCAGCGAAGTTGGCGCGCTCGTAGGTGATGACATAGGTGCCGCCGGGCCCGCCATTCACCAGGCGGTGCCACGAAGCATGCGCCGGCGAGTTCATCTTTTGCCGCGCTTCCGCCGCTCGCGCGATGGCGCTGCGGAAATCGTCGCCGTGTCCGTAGCGCACGTGAAAGGTGATCACTTCCGTGTATTTGCCGTTCATGTCCGTGGATGGATTGCTCCACTTCGGCAAATCCTCCCAGTAGGACGCGACTAGACCCTCCACACTGCTCCCGATTAGCTTTTGGTATTGCGCCAGATCGTCAGCATCCGGAACCGACGGCTTGTCGAGATCCGTCCAATGCTGGCCGAAGCGGGCGACCATGTACGTTCCGGTGCGATCGCCGGTGAGAATTTGGAAAACGAACAACGGCTGCGAATCTTTCTGCTGCTTGTGCCACTCGGCCTTTTGTTTCCGGCCGTCTTCATATTGTTTCAGCATGCCGTTTTTCGGCGTCTGGAGCTCGATCGCGGCGATGTTTCCGGGCTCTTGCGCCGCCGCAGAAAGCGCGAGGAGCATTAACACACTGAGGGCTGCAGTCAGCTTAAGCAATTTCACATTTTCCTCCTGGATTTGAACAACTTTGGGGCCTTTCTTTGGGCGAGAGTATCCCACTCGCAATGAGGTGTCAACTGACCTCAGGACGCGCGGCTAATTCTTGGCGGGCGCGGGTGCCGGAGCGGAAAAAGTGGACAGAGATTTTGCGTCGGCGACGATGCTCTCCATCCCTTGCTCGAAGTGCTTCTCGCGGTTGCTCCCTAATATTGCGTTTTCGATGTATTCGGTGAAGGCCCACAGCGTCGCGTGCGTCTTGGGATCGATAATCACGAGGTGGAATTTGGCGTCAGCCCCGCCGGACCCCAGGGATATGGAGAAGCTAATCTCGAAAATCAGATCGGCGTCGGACGGAGTCGAGACGATTTGATAGCGTCCCCAGGACTTCATCGCCGCGTAAAACTCGTTGTACGGGCGGATGGGAAGCCCGACAAATTCGCCCAAGCGCCGAGTGTTGGGGTCGATGTCTCCCCCGGCGTTGGAGATGAAAATCTTTCCGGCGGTTACGAGCTGCGCCGGCACGGGCGCGGACGGAGACTCCTGCGCATGAGCAGGGGCGGCAACCGCGAAAGTGCAAACGAGCGCGAAAC
>JBAVQA010000367.1:0-2200 GCA_049693595.1 Candidatus Acidiferrales bacterium
GGTGTTGGCCGAGCGCGAAATCCAGTTGCTCAGCATCCGGAGCAAGGGCAACAATCCAACCTGGCCCATACGACGACGGTCGGATCGCAGCGAAGAATACATAGACACTGAACTGATTTGCGTCTCGGATGCGGCTTTCGAGGACCGTTGCTGGACCCTCCGATTGCATCCATCCGAGGCCTGGCAACAATCCAGGTTTGAGCGCGGTGTCAGTCGTACCCTGCGGCATCCAGTGAAGCGCCGGGGTGTGGCCCGATTCGTCGGAAGGACCTCCGGGCCCAGCGCGTCGATAGGATGCGACGATGTTGCTACCGGCGACGGACACCAGGCCGTCCTGAAAGACGCGATCTGCTTCTGCGGCCTTCACCGCGCGGTCGGCAATCGCGAATTCGAATAGTTGCCCATGCCATGGATACTCGCCGTTCGGGATATTGCCGACCAGCAGGGGGAATAACACATCCCAATCGTCCAACATCGTCCATTGGCAGAGTGTGATTGAGACCGCAATCGCGAGAAGCGAGAAAACGACAAAAATGGCAACGAGAAACTTCGCGCCGAGCATGCGAATAATCGCGTCGAAGACGTCCAAGCGGGACGAGAGAAGCTCGCGTATTCTCTCGCCCGCCATGCGGAACACAATCCAGCCGAGTGGGCCGCCGGAAGTGTTCGCCAGAACATCGAACCAGGAGCTCGTCCGGCTGGGCATAAAAACCTGGGCCAATTCGATGCAGAAAGAAAATGCAGCACTCGCTATGCACGTCAAAGTCAGGGCCGCGGGCCAAGGGAATTTCCACTTTTCGAGCCTCCAGCCCAGGCCCAAGCCGAATGGAGCAAACAGCAACATGTTGGCGAAGATGTCTCCCCTGCCGGGGTATTTCTCAAAGAACCACTGCAAGAACGGTTCCCCTCGGTTCAACATAGTTTCAGCAGGGAGGATCTGATACGGGAAAAGCGTAAGAAGCGCAATCAGGATCCAAGCCGCATGAAAAATGAAAGGGCCCCAATCATCGGGGCGAGATCTTAGAGGCCGCGCAGCAGCAGTTGAAAAGGGCACGTGAATCAATGTTAACCCGCTTGTATTGTATCGCAAAGACTGATGTCCCGATGTAAACGCCAGCATCGACGGGAGGTCTTAGCCCGATAGGAAGATCCAGTTCTCAACGTCTCTGCCCTACCGACCGGGCGCGGGAAGCTGTTTTCATTTTCTTGAAATTGCGAAAGCCGCCTTCTTATCCAAATGTAACCACCCGTGCGGCCTGGGAGTTCATTCCAAGAGCCCCGGCTCTACCTATCTGAAAACCCGAGCTTTACGCCAGAGGCAACAGAGAATATACTGCGCATTTGGAACCTCATCTTGCACATTTTAATCATGCGGAGCATGCGCTTTTCGTAGGTTTTGAATAGTCTTTGCTTGCTGAAGGAGTATGCTGCCTCGCCCTTTGGCAGCCGGAAAATGAACAAGAAGCGCAAAGGCCTGGAAGTGTTCTCGACGTGCCCCCGGTCTGACCGGCCCATACTGGGTCCGGACTATCTTCGCGAGGTCGAAAGTGTTGCCCGGTGGAGCGAAGAAAACGGCTGCAAGGGGATCCTGGTTTATTCTGATAACTCGATGCTGGATCCGTGGATCGTCTCCGAGCGGATCCTGAGAAGCACCGAAGCGCTCTGCCCTCTCGTCGCCGTGCAGCCCATATATATGCATCCGTACACTGCAGCAAAAATGGTTGCCACATATGGGTTCGTCTACGGCCGACAGATTTACCTGAACATGATTGCCGGAGGATTCAAGAACGACCTCATCGCACTCAATGATACGACGCCGCACGACAAACGTTACACGCGCCTGACCGAGTACACCTCGTTGATTCTTCAGTTGCTCAAGAGCCAGGCCCCCGTGACTTTCGAGGGCGAATTCTACAAAGTGGAAAAACTTAAGATGACGCCGGTTCTTTCTCCGGAACTCATTCCCGAAGTCTTCGTCTCAGGGTCATCGGAGGCAGGCATGCAAGCAGCTCGCGCGATTGGCGCTGTTGCTGTTCAGTATCCACAGCCAGCCAGCAAATGCGCTGCTGAACCACCTCCGGCAGGACTCCAGTGCGGAATCCGTGTGGGAATTATCGCGCGTGCCGATGACGACCATGCGTGGGACGTCGCCGAAGAGCGATTCCCGGAAGATCGCAAGGGAGAAGTGACGCACCAACTC
>JBAVQA010000368.1:0-15962 GCA_049693595.1 Candidatus Acidiferrales bacterium
GCGAAGAGCGCACCCTGCGGCTCGAATTGAAATTGCTCGCCGATGTCGGGCTTGTTGTCTTCCCCAACGCCGGAAAGTCCACTTTGATTTCGCGCATTTCCGCTGCGCGCCCGAAACTTGCGGCCTATCCTTTTACTACTCTTGAGCCGCACTTGGGCGTAGTTTCTGCCGATCCTGACGCTGCACCCGGCCAGGGCCGTGCATTCGTGGTCGCTGATTTGCCCGGCTTAATCGAGGGCGCCCACGAAGGCGTAGGTCTAGGCACGCGATTCTTGAAACATATCGAGCGTACGCGATTGATCGCGCACCTTGTGGATACGAGCGACGCAAACGACCGCGATCCGATCCGCGATTTCGAAATTATCGAGCACGAGCTCGCCTCTTTCAGTCCGGCACTGATTGAAAAACCGATGATCGTTGTCGCCACCAAGCTTGACGCCACCACAAATCGCGAGCATTTGGACGAATTGCGCGCATTCGCCAAGGAGCGCGGCCTTGAATTCCACGCGATATCCTCTGCAAGTGGGGAAGGAATTGTTGGGCTCGTCCGCGCAATGGCTGATGCGCTGGATCGGATTCCGAAACCATCCATGCCAGTCGAAATGGAAGTTCAGCCGGCGCCTTCCCGCGAACGTGACGCTGAAGAGGCCCGCTCCGCCGCAGCGATCGACGATGACGATTCAACTTCGCCTCAGGAAAAGCGTTGAGCCCGCACTCCATCCATAGGCCCCACGGCCCCGCCCATCGCCGCTCGATTGCGCTTTTCGGCGGCACCTTCGATCCCATCCACTCGGGCCACATCGCTGTGGCGCAGGCAGCACAGAAACGCTTTCACCTCGATGCTATATATTTCGTGCCTTCGTCACGTCCTCCGCACAAAACCAAGCGCGCGTTGACGCCATTTCTGCATCGCTACGCAATGGTGGCACTCGCTTGCGCAGATCACGCAGGATTCCATACTTCCACAGCCGAAGCGCCGCCGGAAGGCGCCGCTACGCATGTTTTTTATAGCGTAGACACCGTGCGGCGCTTTCACCGGGAGCACCCCGACGATCACTTATTTTTCATTCTCGGCGCGGATCAGTTTCTTGAAATCCCTACGTGGAAAAATTATGAAGCGTTGCTCGACAGTTGTGATTTCATCATCGCGAGCCGTCCGGGCTTTCGATTAGACGCGTTGCGCCTGGTGATTCCTCCCGAGAGGCTCGGCCGGACGCCGTCGAACGATCCGAACAAGATCGTGCTGCGCAAATCCGTGATTCATCTTCTCACCACTGTGGCGAGTCATATTTCGTCAACCGAAATCCGCCACCGCCTGGAACGCAAGCAAACGATCCATGGGCTTGTGCCCGCGCGCGTAGAGGAATACATTCTGGAACAGGCTCTGTACCGGTGACACTCAACTCCCTTCGCCCCGAAATTCGATCGGCCGTGGAAGCGGCCCAGGACAAACAGGCCGTGGACATTACGGTCCTTAATCTTTCCGGTGCGGGAGCATTCGCGGAATATTTCCTCCTTTGCTCCGGACAAAGCCAGCCGCAAATCCAGGCCATCGGCGAAGCGATCGAAGAAAAACTCCATCGCCAAGGACGCCGTGTGGCGCATCGGGAAGGAAAATCCAACGCGGAATGGGTCCTGCTCGACTACGGTGATTTCGTAGTGCACATTTTCAGCGAACGCGCCCGCCAGTATTACGATCTCGAAAGACTCTGGCGGTCCGTCGAGCGGATAACGTTCCCGGCGCCTTCGCCGCTTCCCGCTTCTCAAAGCAATGCGGAAGGTGATGCAACGCAGCAATGACCGCCCCTAACATTGCGTGGGTCGCGGAAGATCCCGCCTCGCGGCGCTTGCTTGAAATCGCGGAAAAACTCGCCGACACTTCTACTACCCTTCTCATCACGGGCGAAAGCGGCACGGGAAAAGATCAGCTCGCCCGATGGATTCACGAGCGTGGGCCCCGTCGCGACGCTCCCCTGTTGAAAATTGACTGCGCCAGCCTGCCGGCCGAGCTCGTGGAGTCCGAGCTCTTCGGCCACGAACGCGGAGCATTCACCGGTGCGGTCGCACGCAAACCGGGACGCCTCGAATTGGCACAGACTGGAACAATCGTCCTCGACGAAATAGCAGCGCTCACCCCTGGGATGCAGGCAAAGCTGCTGCGCGTTCTCGAAGAGCGCACATTCGAACGGCTCGGCGGTACGGAAACGCTACGCATGGAAGCGCGGTTGATGGCGCTGACGAATACGGACATGGGCAAAGCCGTGGAGACCGGCCGGTTCCGCGAGGACCTTTTCTTCCGGCTAAATGTTTTGGCGATTCATGTTCCGCCGCTCCGCGAACGCCTCGCCGATATTGTTCCGCTCGCTTCGCACTTTCTCGCGCGGCTGGCGCCCGTGCACTGCAAAACGGACGCGTCCTTTGATTCGAAGGCGCTCGAATTGCTCCAGCATTACGGCTGGCCGGGGAATGTTCGCGAGTTAAAAAACGCGGTGGAACACGCGCTGGTATTTGGAAAACAGCCGCTATTGTCACCCGAAGACTTCCCTGAGATTCTGCGCGCGGCCGGGAACGAGCGCGGACTTACAGGGATGCTGCGTTCGCTGGAAGATCTCGAGCGAGAGGCCATCGAGCTGACCCTGGAAGGGACGCACTACAAAATCGGACGCGCCGCGGATATTCTGGGCATCAGCCGCAAGACTCTGCTTGAGAAGCGCAAAAAATACCGGCTCATCTGAGCGCATTTTTCCGAAGCGACAACATCGTGAAAATTCGTTTGATTATGCTCGGCAAGACGCGGCGCCCGGAAATTCAAGCTCTTCTTGATAACTACATCGGCCGCATCAGCCACTACATGGAAACGGAAGTGATCGAGTTGAGGGACGCCGGACCCTCCAGCCTTCGGAAATTGAAGATCGATCCGGCTGCAACGGTTGTGTTGCTGGATGCTGCATGCAAACAATACACATCGCAACAATTTGCGCGCTGGTTGGGCGATTTGCGCGATCGCGGCACGCGAGAGCTGATTTTTCTTTGTGGCGATGCGGAAGGCTTCCCCGGCGAAATCCGCGCCAAGGCGAAACAAAGAATCTCGCTCTCGACTCTCACGATGCCTCATGAATTCGCTCGCGTCGTCCTGGCCGAGCAAATCTACCGCGCTTTTGCGATTCTGGCAGGCCACCCCTACCCGAAGTAGGCGTCTTCTGCAACAATGGAATCGCGATGCCCGTGAAAATTTCATATGACGCCGGCGCTCCCACCGCTTCCGTGGAGATTATGCTCACCGAGCCGCTATCGGATTACGATCTGCTGGAGGTAGAAGCTCCCATTCCGCGCGACGTGGATCCGATGCTTGCATCGCAAGGGTTCCAGGACTTACTTGACGAAGTGCGATCTTTTTTCAACGTGGGACTGGCCGGAAGTGATCTGGAAATTGCGCAGCTCACGGGCGCAATCTGCCACGATCAAAAAGTTCACCGGCCGGGCGTTTGGCTCGTATTGCGCGAACGAGATGCAGCGGGCGAAAAACCAATGTCAGATGCCGCTCGGCCCCGCGTCGCGGAGGTCGCAGCGAACTTAGTGAAACATTTACAGTTGGCCTAACATCAGGTGAAGGATTCTTCCGCAGAGCTGCCTTCTATTTTTTCTCCGAGATCTCGATCGAGGCTCGCGTATTTTCCCAGTCCAGATTCATCATGCACCCTGAACCTGCCGATCGCCTTCCCCACCCTCGGCCCGGCCGATACACTAGCCCGAGACGTGGCCGCTTGACGTTTCGCCGGAGGGCGGCCAGTATTGTAAATCGCTCTCGCGAGACGCGAACCCATGCCGGAAGGTAAAGGACTCTTGATCGTTTACACCGGGCCCGGCAAAGGCAAGACGACTTGCGCTCTAGGGACGGCTTTCCGCGCTGTGGGGCAGGGCATGCGCGTGCTGATGGTGCAGTTCATCAAAGGCTCTTGGCACTATGGCGAACTCGATGCCGCAAAAATGCTTGGTGACGATAAATTCGAAATTCGGCCGATGGGGCGCGGATTCGTCAAGCTGGGCGGAGCGGAAACCGACCCCGAGGATGTTCGCCTGTGCGAGCAAGCCTGGGAATATGGCCGCGAGCAAATATACAGCGAAAAGTACGACCTCGTTGTGCTTGACGAGATCAATTACGTAATAAGCTATAAAATGCTTGATCCTGAGCGCGTAGTGGAATCACTCGCAAAGCGCCCTGAGCGCGTTCATGTGATTTGCACCGGCCGTAATGCGCATCCGAAGCTGGTTGAGGCCGCGGACCTCGTCACCGAAATGCGCGAAGTGAAGCATCCGTACACAAAAGGAATCCTCGCGCAGCGGGGGATCGACTACTAGCCATGACCTGGTTCAAACGCGAGAAAAAACCGATCGAGAATCCCACGCCGGTGGAGGAACGTCGCGTGCGCACGGAAGGCATGTGGACGAAGTGCGGCTCCTGCCGCGCCATCATCTGGAAAAAGGACCTGGAGGCGAACTGGGAAGTCTGCTCGAAGTGCGACCATCATTTCCGCTTGAGTGCGCGCAAGAGGCTCGAACTCCTACTCGACGATGAGCCATGGACGGAACTCGACAGCGAACTCGCATCTAGTGACCCACTTCATTTCACCGACACCAAGCCTTATGCGCAGCGTTTGAAAGACGCACAGCATAAATTGGGCATGAAAGACGCGATCCTCACCGCCGAAGGACACTTGAACGGCCGGCCCGTGATCTGCTGCTCCATGGAGTTCGGTTTTATTGGCGGTTCGATGGGCGCTGTAGTCGGCGAAAAAGTGGCGCGCGCGATCGAGCGCTCATTGGCCCGGAAAATTCCGTTGATTATTGTTTCCTGTTCCGGCGGCGCGCGCATGATGGAGGGCGTCGTCAGCTTGATGCAGCTCGCCAAGGTTTCCGCAGCTCTCGCTCTGTTAGACGAAGCAGGGCTTCCCTTCATTTCCATTCTCACCGATCCCACCACCGGGGGTGTTACTGCCAGCTACGCGATGCTGGGCGACTTGAATATTGCCGAACCTGGCGCGCTGATTGGCTTTGCGGGCCCGCGCGTAATCGAACAGACCATTCGCCAAAAGCTTCCCGAAGGTTTTCAAACTGCCGAATTTCTCCTGGAACACGGTTTTCTTGACGCAGTTGTTCCGCGCAAAGAGCTCAAGCCCTACATCTCCCAGGCGCTCAACTTCTTCCTCGGGTAAGATCCCACCGTAGATATGAACTACGAAGAATCCGTTCACGCCCTCCTGTCCCTTGGAAAAGAGCTTGGGGCTCCGCGCCAGCCTGCGAGAAATTCGCCCGCTACACCTTCTACATCAATCCCCGTGCAGAAATTCGGCCTCGAAAACATCGCCATCCTTGCTGAAGATTTGGGCCGGCCTCATTGCGTGATGCCCTGCGCGCACATCGCCGGGACAAACGGCAAAGGTTCCACGGCGGCCATGCTCGAATCGATTCTGCGTGTCGCCGGTCTGCGAACGGGCCTTTACACCTCGCCGCATCTCGAACTTGTCAACGAGCGCATCCGCATCAATGGCGAGAGTATCTCCGACCAGGATTTCGCCACCGCTTGGACCGGCGTAAGCGCCTCCATCGAATCGCTCATGGCTTCGGGCAAGCTCTCAGCACATCCGACCTTCTTCGAATGCATCACGGCCATGGCTTTTCTAACTTTCGCCGCACACCACGTAGGTTTCGCAATATATGAGGTCGGTATGGGCGGACGCTTCGATGCCACAAACATCGTCAGGCCGGAGGTCGCCGTAATCACGCCAATCGATTTCGATCACGAAAATTATCTCGGCCATTCCATCGAAGAGATCTCCGCGGAAAAAGCGGGAATCATTAAAGCTAACGCCTGGGTGGTGAGTGCGGCACAACGGCCCGAAGCCCGCTCAGTAATCGCCCGCCGATGCGTGGAAATGAACGCGCGGTTGGTGGAAGTGGACACGGAGTGGCGCATCGAGGATCTGAAAACGTCGGCCGGTTTCTATAGCGCCGCCGCGACGTGCGCGCGTACGTCCCAAGAACTCGCAATCGCACCGGCGCTTTCGGGCCGCTTCCAAGTTCAAAATGCATTGACAGCTGCCACCGCTGCCCGGCTTCTCTCAGAACGAGGATTTCGAATTGGCTATGAAACAATCGAGCGCGGAATCGCGACGGCGCATTGGCCCGGCCGTCTTGAACGCATTTCAGAGCGGCCCGATGTATACCTCGACGGTACGCACAACCCGGCCGGCGCCCGGGAGCTTCTAAGATTTTGGGAGGACAATTTTTCAGGTCGCCGCATATTTTTGGTCTACGGCGCGATGCGCGACAAAGCCGTTGACGAGATAGCCGGTCTGCTTTTTCCCCGCGCCGAAGCCGTGATTCTTACTATGCCGCGCCAATCGCGCGCAATCTCCGCTTCGCTCCTCTCGGAAATCACCGGACATTTTGCAAAGAATTCAATCGTCGTTCCCGACCCGGGCGACGCACTCGATCGCGCGATGGAGCTAGCTGGTCCAGAGGATGTGGTATTTGCGACGGGCTCGCTCTATTTAGTGGGCGATATTCGTGGCCTCTGGCGCACGCGCACTTCAAAAAGAGCATCTAGCGAGCGCCCGCACATCCAAGCGTCCGGAAACAACTAGTCCCCTACCACGTTCTGCATAAATCATTTTTCGGTTTGCGGATGTCATAAGCCTTCACCTGACCGTTGGAGCATCCACGAAATTATTCTGCACCTTGCTGACAGCGAAGCCAGCGCCTACATCCGCTGCCGCCGTTTTATAGCAGAGCCGGAGAGCCCGGTCCTGAAATTTGATCCCGCTCGCTGGGCCGGGACTCTGGGTTATTTTCATCAAAGCACGCGCGAGGCGCTCGAAATTATTCGTCGCCTGCGCAAAGCAACGTATCAATTGCTTGTCGCGCTGCCCGAATCGGTCTGGGAACACACCGGGAATCATCCAACCGACGGAGGCCTGAGCCTCGCCGGCTGGGTTGCGATTCAGGAACGACATATCCCGCGTCACATCGATCAGATGAAGAAGAACCACGACACTTGGCTCAAGACACATCCTCCTAGGAAACCTGCCTCGACATCTCGGAGGTCAAGTCTCCAGTTCCCCATGGTCAGCATGGCCGGCAGCTCGTTCTAAATCCCACTGCGAGTTTTCGCGGTGCTTTCTGCGGCTCCGCCAGTGGACCTCGTTGCTCCCTTTCAGCTGAAGCTCCTCGTATAGTTGCTGGAGCTGACTCTCAATGGTAGGATGAGTATTCCATGGCATCCAAACCCAGCCAAGCGCCGCGAGTTGGTATCCCGTATCGCACACGAAAAGAAGAACTTACGGGGCTATGCGAGAAGTACGAAAGATACTGCGAGGGCGTCCAACTAGCTGGCGGCGAACCGGTGGAAATATCTCTCGCCCTCTCTCCTGATCAGCTGAAAGAAACCGTGCTTTCGCTCGACGCCCTGGTGCTACCCGGAAGTCCGGCGGACGTTGAACCATCGCATTTTCACTCTGTGCGGCATCCGGAGTGTGGAGAGCCCGATCC
The DNA here is from genome assembly GCA_049693595.1 of Candidatus Acidiferrales bacterium. Classification (GTDB taxonomy): domain Bacteria; phylum Acidobacteriota; class Terriglobia; order Acidiferrales; family UBA7541; genus Palsa-295. Next base: position 7,549 of record JBAVQA010000368.1, read on the forward strand.
TGATCGCGAACAAACGGATTTTGCGCTACTCAAACATGCTTTCGCCGAACACAAACCTGTCTTAGCCATTTGTTTTGGCGTTCAGAGCCTGAACGTTTTCCTGGGTGGCTCGCTGATACAGGACATCCCGAGCGAAATCCCAAGCCGAATTCAGCACAAGTGGGAAAAAGGAACGCCCGAGCCGTTTCATCTCGTCCAAATCGAGCCAGAATCGCGTCTCGCCCAAATGGCGGGAGCAAGCGAAGTTCGCGTAAATAGCTCGCATCATCAATCCGTGCTCCAGCCAGGACGCGATCTCCGCGTCACTGCGTACGCGCCCGATGGAGTGATTGAAGCGGTCGAATGGACTGGAGGTTCGAACTGGGTCACGGGCGTGCAATGGCATCCCGAACGAATGATTGGAGCGGATTCATTTGCACAGGGATTATTCCGTGGACTTGTCAACGCGGCGCGAAAAACCCCGGTGCATTCGTAGCTCGATGGAATTCTGCTGAAGTTGGAGATGCAATCGCGGTTTCTGTGGCTCGCAACAGTCTGTGAGTTGCTGCCGATTTTCTTGGGGGAATAAATGATTTCGCTGGCAGGAAAGGCCGCACTCATAACCGGAGGCTCGCGCGGCATCGGCGCCGCATCCGTAAAGCTCTTCGCGCAGGCCGGAGCCGACGTAGTCTTCAACTATCATCGCAATCGCGAAGCTGCCGAACAGGTGGAACAGGAAGCGCGCAAGCACAGCACGCGAGTGGAATCGTTCAAGGCCGATTTGGGCAAAATGACAGACGCAAAAAAGCTAGTCGATTTTGCCCGCGAACGTCTTGGCCGGTTGGATATCCTTGTGGCCAACGCCGGCATCTGGAATGAGCAGGATACGCCCATTGAAAAGCTCACTGAACGCGAGTGGGATGAGATGATTCGCGTAAATCTAAAAAGCGTCTATGCCGTGATTCATTATGCAGTGCCGCACATGATCGCGCAGCGGGGCGGGCGTATCGTGGCCATCAGTTCCACCGCCGGGCAGCGCGGCGAAGCCTTTCATTCCCACTATGGCGCCAGCAAAGGCGCGATTATCAGTTTTGTAAAGGGACTGGCTTCCGAACTCGCCGGTCACAACATCCTGGTAAATTGCGTCGCGCCGGGTTGGGTGGATACGGATATGTCCGCATCCGTGCTGCACAAGAAAGCCGGAATGAAGTCAGCCCTGGCTCCCATTGCGTTAAAGCGCGTGGCGACCGCGGAAGAAATTGCCGGTCCCATCCTTTTTGCCGCATCGGATCTGGCAACCTTCATCACCGGAGAAGTAATCAACGTAAATGGAGGTTCCGTCCTTTGCGGATAATCTCGCGCAGGTTTGCGGCAGCCGCCGTCCTGGCATTTGCCTTTCTCGCACTGGTCCCCGGAGCGTCCGCGCAGGAATCGGACGTGATGATGCCCGCCCAAAGCGCGGCGAAAGCCAAGGAAGTTTTGCAACAGGCCATCGAGGGCCTGGGCGGCACCGCGTACTTAAACGTTCATGACGTCACTTGCACTGGGCGCCTCGGCCTTTTCGGACATTCCGGAGATCTCAATGGATACGGACATTTCGAGGACTTCACCATTCCGACCCCTCCGTTCAAAGACCGCATGGAGAATCTACCGAAGCGGAACATCATCGAAGTGAAAAACGGCGATAAAGGCTGGGACCTCGACCGCGGCGGCGTCTCCGAAGCACGCACCAGCGACCTCGCGCGCTATCAAGAAGACATGAAGACGGATATCGACAATATTCTCCGGCACAGAATCCACGAGCCCGATATGATCTTCCGCTACGGCGGACCCGACGTGGTGGACCTGCACGAGGCAGACTGGGTCGAGCTGGTGGACAGCGAGAACCGCACCATCCGCATAGCGATCGCGAAATCCTCGCAACTGCCCATTCGCATGGTCATAGATACGCGCAATGCCAACACGCGCTTGCGTACCGAAGAAATCGAATACTTCTCGAACTATCATCCCTTCTCGGGCATTCAAACGCCGTTCCAAATCACCCGCGATCGCAACGGAATTAAGGTCTTCCAGGTGTTCTTCGATAAGTGCGATTACAACACGAACCTTTCCGATTCCCTCTTCACCAAAGAATCTCTCGACGAGCGCTGGAGTAAAATCGGGAAAAAACCAAAAGATAAGAAATCGAAGGGTAAAGATTCCTCGACCAGCGAAACCGACAAATAACTTGCCGGCTCCGCGGTTTCGTTCTACCAATTTAATATTGCGCTTTGCGGACTTCTCCCGGCCTTCTCATCTCTAGCCACTAGCAGAATCGTCATGCTCGGGAGCATAATTCCCCCGCCAATCACACGGAGGTTCTTTTGATTCCTCGACGCGATTTCATTCGGCATGCAGCTGTTGCAGCAACTCTCTTAGGCATGCCGTTTCAGCGTGCCGAGCAAATTCTTTGCACGCAAGCGGTTCCACTCCCTTCGCATGATCTTCTTTCGAGTGATCCATCGCGTTACTGGGCTGGTCTGCGCGCCCAGTGGTTGCTCGCGCCGGATCATATCAACCTGAATTGCGGTTCAGTCGGCTGCTCACCGCTTCCCGTTCTCCGCGCAATGATCGATCATATTCTTTCCGCTGAGGAATACCGTGAGCCGGCTTATCCCTGGTTCGGTTACGAAGAAAATGACCGCCTGCATGCATTGCGTGATGCGCTCGCGTCCTATCTCCATGTGAACCGCGATGAGCTCGCATTGGTTCGCAACGCCACCGAAGCCAACAACGTCGTCGTTAATGGTCTCGATCTGAAGCCCGGCGATGAAGTCCTGCTCACCGACCAGGAACATCCCGGCGGTCGCTGCCCCTGGGAGCAAAAAGCCGCGCGCTTCGGCGTGAAATTAAACACCGTCGTTATTCCGAAGCCTCCGGCCAGCGCGGAAGAAATCGTTGAACGCTTTCAAAACGCGCTCACCCCCAAGACCCGCGTCGTGTTTTTCAGTCACATCACGACCGTGACCGGCGTGATTCTTCCTGCAAAGGAAATCTGCGCACTGGCGCGAAGCCGCGGCATCCTCTCACAAGTGGACGGCGCACACGCCATCGGCCAGATCCCGCTCGACCTGCACGATCTCGGCTGCGATTTCTACGCTACAAGCCCGCACAAATGGCTGATGGCGCCAAAGGGCACTGGCACGCTTTATATACGTGACGAGCGGTTGAAGGACTTGTGGGTCAACCTCGCCACCGCCAACTGGAATAACTACGATATGAAAGCGTATCGTTTTTCATGGTTCGGGACTTCCAACCTATCTGTGATGGTTGGCTTGAAAGCGGCGCTCGATTTCCACCAGCAACTCGGACCAGATATCGTCTACGCGCGTATTCACGAACTCGCATCGCAGGTACGCGACCGCGTCTCGCGCTATCCGCTACTCTCCATCACCAATGCCAGCGCCGACCGTTTTTACGGCGGGCTCGTAACGTTTGAAGCGAATCAAGCGAAGGGCAAGCTCGACCTGAAGCCCGTGCTGGACCAATGCGCCTCACGAAATATCCGTGTTGCCGGCGGCCCTGACCACATCCGCATCGCCACACATATTTTTACCCAGCCCGCCGAGCTCGACGCGTTCTATGCCGCCTTGGACGCCGGACTCGCGTAGCCCCATCCAAGCGACGCGTCCACTTTGATTCGGTCCTAGCCGAAACGAGGGATGTGTGCACTCAATTGGCGAGGCGGCGTGCGAGGGGTATAATCACCTGATGCCCATGAAGCGAAAAAGTGAACCGATGCACGGTACGACGGTTCTGTGCGTGCGGAAAGACAACAAAGTGGTGCTCACCGCCGACGGCCAGGTGACTCTTGGCGAAGGCGTGATCAAGCACAATGCCAAGAAGACGCGGCGCCTTTACAACGACAAGATCATCGCGGGCTTCGCCGGAAGCACTGCGGACGCTCTGTCGCTTTTCTCACGTTTCGAAAATAAGCTACAGGAGTTTCACGGCAATCTGCCGCGAGCCGCGGTGGAATTATCCAAAGATTGGCGTACAGACCGTTCTCTGCGTCATCTCGAAGCCCTCTTGATTGTTGCAGACACAAAATCCACATTTCTGCTTTCAGGCAGTGGCGACGTGATTGAACCGGACGACGGCATCTGCGCCATCGGCTCGGGCGGCTCTTACGCCCTTGCTGCTGCGCGCGCGCTTTCGAAGTTCACCAAGCTCAGCGCAAAGGATATTTCGCAGGAAGCCATGCGCATCGCCAGCGAAATTTGCATTTTCACCAACGCCAATTTCAGCATCGAAGAACTATGACGGGAAAGTCGGAGAAAGACATGGTGATCTACTTGGCAGGTGATTCGCAGGCAGCCGAGCCCGAACCGCTCCCCTCGTTCGACGAGCTGACCCCGCGAGAAATTGTTATCGAGCTCGACAAATACATCGTGGGGCAGAATCTTGCCAAAAAAGCCGTCGCCATTGCGCTACGCAATCGCGTGCGGCGGCAGAAGCTCACGCCTGAGCTTGCCGAAGAAATTCTTCCCAAAAATATTCTGATGATTGGCCCTACCGGCGTTGGAAAGACGGAAATTGCCCGCCGCCTCGCGCGACTGGCGGGCTGCCCGTTCGTGAAAGTGGAAGCGTCGAAGTACACCGAAGTCGGATACGTGGGCCGTGACGTCGAATCCATGGTTCGCGACCTGGTGGAAACCTCGATAGACATGGTCCGCGAAGAAAAACTCGACGAAGTAGCCGAGCGCGCCGAGCAATCCGCGGAAGAGCGCTTGCTGGATCTGCTTTTGCCTTCGTCGCCGATTCCCGCGGATGCAAATCCCGCCGGTGAAGCTCAGCGTCGCGAGCAATTGCAGCGCACCCGCGACAAGCTCCGCGCCCAACTCCGCGAAGGAAAACTCGACCAGCGCATGGTGGAAGTGGAAGTGCGCGAACGCGCCATGCCCGCCTTTGAAATCGTCACAAATCAAGGCGTTGAGGAAATGGATATCAACGTCAAGGACATGCTCTCCGGCTTCTTCGGCCAGCAGAAAAAGAAACGCAAGATGACCGTGGCCGAAGCCTTCGATTATTTAATTCAGGAAGAAGAAAACCGCCTCATTGATATGGACCAGGTCACGCGACTTGCTGTCGATCGCGTGGAACAAATGGGAATTCTCTTTGTTGATGAGATCGACAAAATCGCCGGCCGCGAAGCCGGACACGGCCCGGACGTATCGCGCGAAGGCGTCCAGCGCGACATCCTCCCCATCGTCGAAGGCACTACGGTAAACACGCGCTACGGCATGGTGCGCACGGACCATGTTCTTTTCATCGCGGCGGGCGCATTCCACACCACCAAGCCTTCGGACTTGATTCCCGAGCTGCAAGGCCGCTTTCCCATTCGAGTCGAGCTTAGTTCGCTCACGGAAGCCGATTTCGTCCGCATTCTCACCGAACCCAAGAACGCGCTCATTAAGCAATACATCGCGTTGCTCGACACCGAGGGACTGAAGCTTTCCTTCACCGACGACGCCATCGCAACGATTGCGCGGTTCGCAGCCAAAGTGAACGAGCAGACTGAAAATATCGGCGCTCGCAGGCTGCACACCATCCTCGAGAAAGTCCTCGAAGAAATTTCCTTCGAAGCTCCCGAGATGAAAAAGAAAACTGTGAAAGTGGATGCCGCCTACGTGCAGAAGCAGCTCGCGAATATCGTGAAGGATCAGGATCTGAGCCGCTACATTCTTTAGACATTAGAAAAGAGAAAATGGAAGACAGAAAAGGGGAACAAACTTCCGGCCCCATTTCGGAAGCACGCGCTTCGCTGCGATCCATCTTCCTGATTTCCTTTTCACTTTTCTGCTCGTCGTTTTGGCTTATTGGATGCGCTGCACCCGGCGAACCCATCGAACGAAAACCTCCGGTTCCCACGGCGATTGCGGACCTGCTAGCGCAACAGCAAGGAAATGACGTGATTCTGACGTTCACGATGCCCAAAGAAACCCTGGAACATCGCCCTCTGAAGCAGACTCCCGCGATTGAGATTTATCGCACGTTCGAACCAGTTCCCAGCTCAGCGTCCCCTGCAGTGAAAGCGGTGCCGGAATTGATTCTCACGATCCCTTCGGCGATGGTCGATCGCTATTCGCAGAAAAGTCAGCTTCGCATTGTAAGTGCGCTGGATGCGGGCGATCTGAGCCCACACACAGGTTGGACTGCGTCGTACTCCGTCCGCACGCGAGCATCCCCCAAAAAGGAATCAACAGACTCGAATCATGCCGACGTCCGCATTTATCCCGCCGCCGATCCTATCGAAGACGTTAAAGCAGAAGTTACTCATGCCGGCATCGTCCTCACCTGGACGCCGCCGCAAAAGACTCCTGTAGGCGCCGCTCCGCCCGTCGTCGCCTATCACATTTATCGCGCAGAAGCCGCGCCGCAGGCCCCGACTCAGCCGGAGCCGGTGGCCAATGCATCTGTTTCTGTCAGTGAAGTACCCAAACTGAAAATTCCATTCGCGCGCATCGGAGAAACTCCTGAACCCGCTTTCCAGGACTTGCAAGTCGAGTTCGGCGACACTTACGTGTATTCGGTTCGCAGTGTTTTGCAGTATCCGGACGTAGCGCTCGAATCAACGGACTCGAAACTGATTGTTGTCACTCCCCGCGACACGTTTCCGCCGGCTGCGCCTCAAGGCCTCGTCGTCGTACTGGTCCCCGCGCAGGGCGACAATCCTGCGTACCTCGACATCTCTTGGGCCATCAGCCCTGAAACCGATATAGCGGGGTACAACGTCTATCGTAGTGAGCAAGATGGCGTGCCGGGAACGCGTTCGAATTCGGAATTGTTGCTTACCCCCGCGTTTCGCGATATGAATGCGGGGCCCGGTCGCCATTACGTGTACACTGCAACTGCGGTGGATCGCGCCGGGAATGAAAGTCACGCCAGCGAGCCCGCCTCCGGCGGCGTTCCATTGGAAGGCCAGCCGGCGAACCCATGACTGATCGTTCTCCAATCGATCGTATTATCGGAGCAAGAGCTCAGAAGCCGCTGCCTCGTCCCGCTCTGTGGACTGGACTTTACGCCGGCACTCTGCTCGTAATGGTGATGTTCGGCGCCCTGGTGGCGGCAAATCGGCTTCCCTGGCTCGACAATCGCGCGCTCGAAAGAAACGCAGCGTCCTACGGTCTCTTCGTAATCTTCATGCTGATACCAGTTGTGCGCTTTCTGAATCGTCCGATACAGATGTTCACGTCGGCGATGATTGCTTGGGTGATGTTCGTCATCGCCTACGACATCGCGGGGATGCTCTTCAGGAATCTTTTCCAGATTCTGCGCACGCCGTTCCAGGCTTTCATTGAGGGCGCTGTGGTCTATGGCGTTTTCGCCGTCGGCTCCTGGGTCGGGGCCATGGTGCTTCACGCGCGGCATCACGCAATTGCGCCACGCCGCAGGCATGACGACCCTGCGGCCCATCATCGATGATTCTCTGCCGCTTCCAAACGCTGGAATTTGCGGCGAAAGAACTGGGCCGCTCGGATCATCAAATGCATCCCGAAGTTCGCAACGGAATAATCGAGGGCAATGAAGTCCATGAGATCCTCGGCGATCTTTGGGGCCTCCGCGAACGCGCCGGGCATTCCTGGCCGCTGAATTCTGTAAAACTTCTTCCGCCATCCACGCCCAGCAAAATTGTCTGCATCGGCCGTAATTATCTCGAGCACGCGAAAGAGCTGAATAATGAAGCTCCCAAAGAACCGCTGATTTTTCTGAAGCCGCCGTCATCCGTCATCGGACCTGACGAGCCTATCGTCATCCCCAATATTTCGAAGCGTGTTGACTACGAAGGTGAACTTGCCGTGGTGGTCGGCCGACGCTGCCGGAATCCGGTGCGCGATGAAAATCTTTCGCCGTACGTTCTTGGCTACACCTGCCTCAATGACGTGACCGCGCGCGACCTCCAAAGGTCGGACGGTCAGTTCACCCGCGGCAAAGGCTTCGACACCTTCTGTCCCATCGGACCGGTTGTCGAAACATCTCCCGATTTATCGGGCGCCACCGTCGAGACGTTCGTGAATGGAATCAGGAAACAGTACGGGCACACCTCGGAAATGATTTTTTCTCTTGATGTTATAATTCGCTACATCGCGCAAGTGATGACGCTTGAACCTGGCGATGTGATTGCTACCGGCACGCCCTCCGGTGTCGGCTCCCTGGCTGCCGGCGATGTGGTGGAGGTCAGCGTCAGCGGCGTCGGGACGCTGCGAAATTTAGTGATCGGGCCACCTGAAGGCCCTGAGAATTGATCCGTATCTGCCACTGGATGTGACGCTGCCGCGGGAGCGTAAGGGGAGCTTTGAAAGAATTATTGAAAGATTGGCACAATTGGCTTCCACTTCTAGGCGTCGCAGTTCTTGCGCTAATCGGTGTTATCTTCTGGCTGCGGCGCAAGCCGG
>JBAVQA010000369.1:0-6783 GCA_049693595.1 Candidatus Acidiferrales bacterium
GAAGTCGGGAAGGACGTTACCTGGGACGATTTGAAAAAGAATTACGACGCCTGCGTGCTGGCCGTGGGCCTCATCGATCCAAACAGCGCGCGAGCCGAAAGCGAGAATAAGGACGGTGTCCTTTACGGACTTCCCTTCCTTCGCGACATCGGCATGGGCACATCAAAGGTCAAGGTGGGCGCCCGAGTCGCCGTCATCGGCGGTGGAAATACCGCGATCGACTGCGCCCGCGAGGCGCTGCGCCAAGGCGCGGTGGAAGTCACCATGATCACGGTGGAGGCCAACCCTCAGGAAATGCCCGCCGTGCCGGAAGATCTGCACGACATGACCGAAGAGGGCGTGGAGCTCCTGCACGGCCGGGCGATGACCGCCGTTCTTGGTAACGGCAGAATTGAGGCCTTGCAACTGCATCCGGCGCGCTTCTCCGGCGCGATCAATGCCTCGCCGATCAACATCGATAAGGAAGCCAAACCGGAGCGTTTCGCAGTGGACAACGTGATCATCGCGGTGGGACAGCGTGCCTCGCTCAAGTGGCTGCCGGACGAGTTCAAGACCGAGCGCGGCACGATCAAGATCGACCGCTTCGGACGTCTCGGCGACACAAACTTTTTTGCGGCTGGCGACGTTGTGCAACTAGGTTCTGGCCAGCCGCTGATGGTGGTGAATGCGGTCGGCGACGGGAAGCGCGTCGCTTTCAACCTCGACAAGGTCATGCGCGGCCAGCCGCTCGAGCCGCGAACAGTTCCCGTCGACGTCATCTTCGATTTGAACCGCATGAACATGACGTATTTCCCGCACTTCCCTCGCGTGCAGCAAACGCTGCTGCCGCCGGTGAGCCGTCGCAAAACGCAGGAAGAAGTGATTCAGCCGTTCTCGGAAGAGCAGGCGGTCGAAGAAGCCAACCGCTGTTTCAGTTGCGGCACCTGCAACGCCTGTGACAATTGTTATCTGGTCTGTCCCGAGCCGTGCATCGTGCGTGACGTTCGTTCGAACGGCCTCTACAAGATTCTGGTGGACTACTGCAAGGGTTGCCGCGTGTGCATCGAAGAATGTCCGACCGGCTGCCTCGAAGGCGTGCCCGAGCTGGACTTCGATACCGGCGTGGTGAGAATGGACACCGCGTTCGCCGTCTCGCCGGGACTGCACGGCCGCCAAGCGGAAGAGCTGAAGAACCTGGGCGACCGGGCGGCGAAGAACATTTAGTATCGGAGCGAATCATGCCAACGGCTACAGAAGTAAAAAAGAGAACCGTCCGGATAAACGGCTGCGTCGCTGCGGCGCAGGCCGCCAAGTATGCCGACGTCGATGTGATTACGGCTTACCCCATCCGGCCTTACACCGCAACGATGATGGCGCTGGCGCAAATGGTGGCCAACGGAGAACTCGACGCCGAGTACATCGTCGCCGATAGCGAGCATTCGCAGTTGAGCATCGCGCACGGAGCAGCTTCGAGCGGCGCGCGCGTGTTCACCGGGAGCTCCGGCGTCGGCGTGCAATTTGCCTACGAACTCTATTCGCCGATCTCCGGCAGCCGTATGCCGGTGCAGATGATGATCGCCGACCGCACGCTCGATCCGCCCGGCGATTTCGGTTCCGAGCACACCGACGCGCTCTCTACCCGCGACATGGGTTGGCTCATGGGCTGGTCGTGCGACGCGCAAGAAGCGTTCGACAATCACTTGATGGCCTATCGCATCGGCGAAGACCCGCGCGTGCTCTTGCCTCAGATGGTCTGCCAGGACGGCTTCTTCGTCTCCCACATTACGAGTGACGTCGATTTGCCTGATACGGGTCAGGTGAAAGAATTTCTCCCGCCTTACAAGCATCCCTACCCGCTCGATCCGCGGCATCCGGTGTCGCACGGCCCGCAGATCATGCCTGAGCAGGGTCCGCCGCTTCAGTTGGAACGCGCGCGCGCCATGGAAGATTCTATGGCGGTGATCGAGCAGGTCCACGACGAGTTCGCGAATATCTTCGGCCGGCGATACGATCCCTGGATCGAAGAGTTCATGACCGATGGGGCGGAGGTCGTTTTTTTCCTGCAAGGCGCCCACGCGGTGACCGCGCGTTTTGCGATTCAGCATATGCGCGATAAGGGCCTGAAAGTCGGTCTCGTAAGGCTTCGAACCATCAGGCCATACCCAACCGATCGAGTGAAGGAAGTTCTCAGTAAGTTCAAGGTGGTCGGCGTGGTCGAGACCAACATGGGACTCGGCAGCGTTAGCAGCGGCGGCGTGCTGTATTCCGAGGTCTGCGCGGCTCTCTACGAAAGCCAAAAGCGGCCGCTGGTAGTCTCGTTCATGGCTGGAATGGGCGGCGAAGCCATTGTGCTGAAAGAATTTTACTGGATGGCGCAGAAAATGACGGATGCGCAGAAACAGGGCAAAATCGAAAAGCGCACGCATTGGGTCGGATTCGAAGAGTAAGAAATTTTTACGACGGACGCAGGGTCCGCACACAGTTTTGCTATTGGGAGGAATTGATATGCCAACGATTGAAGTCCAGCGGCAGGTATTGCCGATTCTCGGCAGCCCAAATCAGGGGGCGCGTTTCTTCAACCCTGAATTGCCTTCGTCCGAGCCCTTCGTCCCCGGTCACCGCACCTGTGCCGGCTGCGGGCCCTCGATACAGTACCGCATGACCACCAAGGCGGCGGGCGACAACACGATCCTGGTCGGCCCGACGGGCTGCATGTATGTCGCGAACAGCTCGTATTTGTGCACACCCTATAACGTGCCATGGGCGCACACTCAGATTGGCAGCGCGGGCAGCTTCACCGCGGGCGTCGCCGCTGCTTATGAAGCCATGATTCGAAAGGGCAAATGGAAGGGTGACTTCCCCAACATTATCTGCGAAGCGGGCGACGGCAGCGCGTCCGACATCGGCCTCGCCTCCATTTCGGGCGCGCTCTATCGCAATCACGACTGCCTGATTATCTGCTACGACAACGAGCAGTACGCGAACACGGGCATCCAGGCGTCGTCGCGCACACCCTACGGCGGCATGACCACTTTCACTCCTCCGGGCCCCATGGTTCCGGAGGCCAAGACACTATTTCCCAAAGATCTTGCCCGCATGATGGCGGCCGGCCATCCGCACTGCTACGTGGCAACTGCGAGCGTTGGTTACCCCATCGACTTGATGAACAAAGTCCGCAAGGGTCTCAACCACAAGGGCGCTGCATACCTGATGATTTACACCCCGTGCCAGAAGGGATTCGTTTACGAGACGCCGCGCTCGATCGATCTCGGCCGCCTGGTCGTCGAATGCGGCCTCTATCCCATCTGGGAGTGGAACCCCGAGAAGCGCGCATTTGATTACAGCTTCCGCCCGCAGAACATGCGGCCCGTATCCGAGTACTTGAAATTACAAGGACGATTCGGCCACCTCCACGCCGAGCACATTGCCAAATTGCAGAAGTTTGCCAACGAGCAATGGAAGATGATGGATGTCGCATTGCCCGAGGCTTTGATCCAAGCCGCGGATGCGAAAAACTTGGTCAACATGGCGGCTGCAGCCGAAGCCGAAACGGTCGCGCAAACTCTATGAACACCAAAGCAACAACACCTCCTCCGCCCGCGGTTCCGGAGGCGCAGGAAAGTTACATCGTCAGCGAAGGCAAGAAGCGTGGGTCGACGCGAGAGGTAAGGGAGGAAGCGGCGTTCGACCGCTACTACACCGTCCTGCGCGTGCACGGTGGTGACGCGATCCTCACCGACAACTGGCACACGAATGAAGTGCTGGACCACGCACGCAACAACTTCGAGGGCTACACCTTCGCCATGCGCACGCTCGAAGCCTGGGGCGCCATGTTTGAGAATGACCGCCGCGCCTATTACACGGCGGGCGGCCGAGTGTGGGTGATGGACCTGGAGCAGTGCGAAGGCAAGAAGAAGCGGTTGCCCGGGTTCGGAGCCGCCAAGAAGTAGGACACGCTTGCGCCGCATCCTGCTCATCGACGACACGCCGCAGATTGCCGAGCTCCTGACGTTTTCGCTGCGTGACCTGGGTTACGAGGTTTTTGCATCGGGATTTACCGTCAGCGTCAACGAACTGGTTCTGGAACACCACTCCGATGCACTCGTGCTCGATTGTTCCGCCTTCGACATGAGCGAGTCGCTCTTCGACGCCGTGCGTCACCACCCGGGCCACGCCGAACTTCCCATCGTCATTATTAGTGATACACCCGAGGAGGCCAACGCGAGCCTCCATTCTCGAAACGCCCGAAAAGTCTTGCTGATCCCGAAACCGTTCACTGGGTCGCAGGTAGGACGCGCGCTCGAACAATTACTGGAATAAATATGCCGCTGTGGAGTATGGACGAATGGCAATTCCTCGAACGCGAGGTCGTCACCGACCCGAAGGGTGTGCAATGGACCGTCGCGCTGATGGACGTGCTGGGACAAGTAGGGGATCCCGACATGCCGAGCAAGTTGCTCGAACTCCAGTATTCAGCGGGCCGCTACTTCACGCTCATCTACTCGGCCACCGGACAGCTCCAGCGGGAACGCGGCTACGGGACATTGCCGGAAGCGACGCACGCATACGGAGAGATGCTCGTGGGCGTCATCGATGGCAGCCTCAATCCATCGCAACCGGTGTTCCGGCAAGATCTGGAAGATTGACGGTACAACGGGAACCGGGCTTGAAATACTAAACTTTGTCCTGCGTACCGTCGTTCGCTTGCTCGTGTCGAGTTGGGCGTCCCGTCCTGTTCCTTCGCCGTGAAATTCATCACCCTTCTCTATCGACCGGGATCCAGATCTCTCATAATGACGTGAAGCACCTGCCCTGCCTGCCGCGCATCGCGTTCGAAAACAGTGATCAGCGGTACGTTCTCTCCGCCAGCATCGCTAGGATCTCGATATGACCGCGCGATGGCCGGCAGCCGCGCGCACCCGCTGCGAATCAACCCGGCCTTCTCCGCCACCGCGAGCCGCGTCTCGAACGACCAATCTCCAATCTTCCCCGCAGGCGCGTCCAGGCCAGCCAAGGCACTCTGTCCCTTGTGTTCCAGCCCGTCAGTCACGATGGCTTCCAGGATTCCGCAAGTAGTTCGCAGCGCCAGATCGTAATCACCTATCTCGAGAGCGCGCTTGCTATCAATGTACGCCTGCTCTACGACGGGTCGGAGTTCGGCGCTGTGAACGAATTCAAACCGGCGAGGGGGTGGCGCCTCCGAGGACACTGCCGCGGATCCGGAAGCATCCGGGCTATCACCCATTCCAGAGAGCGTGGCAGCAGCTTGCTCAAGTACGCCGAGCAATCGAGTGACGATCTCGGTTGGCGCCGCCCCTGCGACGGCACGGCCGTCCGCTGACCGCATCAAGAACGATTCGCTGAACGACCGCGCCAGCCAATGCGCCTTGCTGCCTCCCGACAATTGATTGATCGTGACCCCACAGTCCTCCTGCCAGGCGCGCGTGGCCGCCATCGCCGATGGGTCGGAAGGGTCAGTCGTCAACGTCTCGCGAACCTGGCGCCCGCGGCGGATTAGAGCATCGAGGTGTGTGAGGTAAGTTTCGATCTGCGTTCGCAAGTTCTCATCCATCGGCATCCCTTCCGTCCCCCGCTACTAACCAGAATTTCGGAGAGCTCGCGTGCATGACGAGTCTCGCCGTTGTGAACTACAACCAGTGCTTGACAGCCCGTGGCGAGGCTGCTAAATTCCGCTCCGCAAGTGGTTCGGTTAGTGGACCAGTGTATCAAAGTTCCCAACGAACGAAGGTATTTCCAAGCTCAGGGGCCGCACGAATGTGCTTTCGCAATTCTGCGCAAAAGAGCTGATCCGGAAGTGCTTCGCTAACGTCTAGCGCGTGATCACGGGGGTATGACTATGGCTGTGTCTCCAGCGTCTCTTATTCACCCTTCACGCATTCCAAATCGATGGATTCAATTGACCGCGGGCATCGTTGCGATGATGGCCGTCGCGAACCTGCAGTATGCGTGGACTCTCTTCACCAAGCCCATACAAGCGCACCTGCACGTCTCGCTGGAGGCTGTGCAATGGACAATTGTTTTATTCGTCGCTCTGGAAACCTGGCTCGTGCCGTTTGAAGGATATCTGGTCGATCGAATCGGACCCCGGTTGATGTTGGGTTTTGGCGCGATCCTGGCCGGACTGGGTTGGATCGGCTCCGGCAAGGCCGAGACGCTTCACGCCCTCTATTTTTGGTACGGGCTCGGCGGTATCGGAGCAGGTGCGGTCTATGGAGGAACCATTGGGAATGCGCTGAAATGGTTCCCGGATCATCGCGGTCTATGCGTCGGCTTGACTGCGGGAGCTTTCGGCATAGGCACCGCAACTACGATCGCTCCCATTGCTGCTATGTTGAAATCCTCCGGCTACCAGCACACCTTCATTTTTTGGGGAATTATTCAGGGCGTTGTCGTACTGTTTGCTTCTCTTTTCGTAGCCAGGCCGCCAGCTGGATGGACACCGCCAAACTGGAAAGAAAAAGAAGCGAAGATCAAAGCCAGAGTGAAGACCTCGGCTGTCGACATGACGCCGTGGCAGATGCTGCGCCAACCGTCTTTCTACGTCATTTACCTGATGATGACCATGTTGGCCTTCGGGGGCATCGTCGTCACCGTGCAACTCAACCCCATGGCTTCTTCATACCACGTGGATAAAGTGGTGGTGCTCTGGGGCATGACCGCGCTGGTGCTGGCCATCACCGTCGACCGCATCTTGAACGGGTTGACGCGTCCGTTCTGGGGATGGGTGTCGGACCACATCGGCCGGGAGAATGCCATCTTCATCTCCTTCATCCTCGAAGCGTT
>JBAVQA010000370.1:0-2438 GCA_049693595.1 Candidatus Acidiferrales bacterium
GGATTGCCATCACTCCAAGCAACGCATATGCGATCATTTCGCTCCCCTAATATTTAGACCCTGCCGAGAACATCCCGGTCCGGTTTGTATTCCTGCGCTCCGTGGTCATTGGAGCCGATGTTCAGCCCTTGCCCATGCGGCCGGGATGACCTGCCCGGGCCATGCACAGAAATGCGCACCCTCGGCGGCGCCGCGCGAGGTGGGCTCCGCCACCCGCGCTAGCGCCACCCTCGCTTCCTTTGAAAACTTCAGCCCCGATTCATTTCCGTCCCAGTCAATCGAGAGCACGTCGCCCAAGCTCACCTGCTCTGTCGCCAGCAAACTCGCAAGCGGATAGACCAGGTGCCGCTCGATGGCTCTCTTCAGGTGGCGCGCGCCGTATTTCAGGTCTGTTCCTTCGCGCAACAGAAAACCCCGCGCGGCCGGCATCACCCGGAACAGGAAGCGACCTTTCATCGTCTCAAACACACGCCGCTGCACCATGCTCAGCTCGATGTCCAAGATCCGTTCCAACTGTTCGCTCCGCAGCGGATGAAACACCACCGTCTTGTCGATGCGGTTCATGAACTCCGGCGCGAATTTCCGCTTCGCCGCTTCCGTGGCAGTCCGCTCCACTTTCTGATCCAGTTGCGGCTTCGACTCCGCCGGCGCGATGGGAGCGAATCCGATTCCGCTCGTCATCAACTCCGTGATCTCCTCTCCCCCCAGGTTCGAAGTCATGAAGATCATGGTCTTCGACAAATCCACGCGCCGGTTGTCGCCCAGAGTCAGCGTCGCTTTGTCCAGAATTCCCAGCAGCAACTGCCATAGCGCATCGCTGGCTTTCTCGATTTCGTCGAACAGCAGGAAGCTGATCTTTAGCTTCTCGGTGTGATACTGCGCCAGCGCTTCCTGGGTAATCAGCGGATTTGTCTCGCGATGACCCAGATATCCCGGCGGCGAGCCAATCAATTTCGCAATCTCGTGAGAGTGCTGGAACTCCGCGCAGTCCACCTTGATCACTGCTCGTGGGTCGCCGAATACCACTTCGGCCGTGGCTTCGACCACGCGCGTCTTGCCCGCACCGGTCGGCCCCAGGAACAGCAAGTTCCCCACCGGCCGCCCGTGAGAATTCAGGCCGGCGCGAAACACCTGGTACAGATCCACCACCGCCTGCACCGCTTCGTCCTGCCCCACAATCTTCCGCCGCAGTCCTGCCTCAAAATCCCGCGACTCCACGCTGCGTTGCGTCGGATCGAGCTGTAATGCAGTCGCTTCCATGTTCGTACTCCCTTACCCTTGCCAAAGCTCTCTACCAAGGCGAGTTCAACATCACTTCTGGAATGACCAGCCGGACTTCCAATTGAATCCCTTTTGCAATCGGACCTCGCTGCCGCCATGGTCGAAATGCACTGCGTCCATGAACGTCTTCATTAGGAAGATGCCTCGCCCATTTTCAGAGTTAATCTTATCCACACCGGTTGGGTCCGGTATCTTTGCAGCGTCAAATCCATTTCCCTCGTCCTTAATTACAATCGACAGCTCTTTACCCGGATAAACGCGGCACGAAACGTGAACTTTCTTGTGAATGTTCTGCTTATTTCCGTGAAGCACCGCGTTGGCCAGCGCTTCGCGAAGAGCGATCTCAACGTCGCAGTCGTCTCCGGGGACGCAATGACTTGCCTTAACCAGACGCATGAGCTGGTCCACAAGAGGCGAAATTGCCTCGATTTCGCTTCGCATCGTCAGACTCACGTAAAGCGTCGGGCCAGCATGGCGGGTCTCTAAAATTTTCTGCTCCAGTCCGTGCTGGAGAATCGTTTCTCCTTCTGTGCCCACACTGACGTTGGCTCTCATGGTTCGACCCATCCCTTAAATTCTCGGCTCACCTACTCAAGAACTGCGAGCGAGTCTACAAGTGAGATGGCTGAGGAGTGGTAAAGTTCCACGGAAGGGATGAATTCTTAACTGCTCTGTGACGTCACATCGAGACCGAATCCTGCGGTTTTCTCGGACTCAAAATCGCGCCGAATCTTAAGCGATGCGCCGGTGACGCGAGTGCCGGCCGACTACCCGAGCAGAATGGGCAATACGACGCCAGCGCCCAGCGCGAAAAACCACAAGGCAGGTGCGGGAGTCCCCACGGGGCGGATGCGGCGGAGTTCGTATGCGGCGCTACGCGGATTGGCCAGTAGTCTGCGGGTATACCGGCCTTCGAGCAACAGGAACACTAGCGCCGTCACGGCGCCATAAATCAAGTGTGCCATCAAGGATGGAAGCAGAGCGGAAGCAGCGCTTGCGCGCCAGTCTGTCTCACCCGTGAGTAGCAGCGGGAGGAAAGTCATAGGCCCCAGATACCACCAAATCATTCCAAACAGCCATCCCCACATCACACCGAGCCCGAGACTCGAAGACTCACGCCGGAACAATAGGCCAAATGTCATACCTATTGCCGCGCT
>JBAVQA010000371.1:0-2273 GCA_049693595.1 Candidatus Acidiferrales bacterium
ATGCAGGCACACCCCGGTTCCGCAACCGACCTCGTTCTCTTCACGTTTCCTCCAAGCCTCGATGTGTTAATACTTAATGCAGTGTCACATCGGCACGCGGCATCCTTCCTGAAACATCTCGTCTGGTAAACGTGCGAGCGGCCAAACTCCAAGACTATCGCAGATAATTGATCCTAAGCGGTTTGTGCCTCAGCGACCGCCGTCGGTTTGGCCTCCCGTCTGCTCCCGTCTCACCTGACCCATTCGCCGAGGCGAGCCCTACAGGACAACGCTCTGCTGACTGACCCCTCTTGGGAACAAGGAGGAAGAATGCGCAGATTCGATGGCTGGGCCGAGAGGAGTCATCTTCTCGCCCGGATCACTTCGCGCGCCCTGGAAAAAATAGTGCGCGACGCTGCCGCCGCTGGGAAAAACTGATATGCATCCTCCGATACCCTTCGGAGAGAATTCGGCCGCCGGGTGTTGTCCCTGATCCGCCATGCGGCGTTCGAACGAGGAGCTAGAATGTTCGATCTCGAAAGCTTCACGCTGACCCAAATGATTCAGCTGCAATCAGCGCTGCGAAAACTGGGGAGCAATGCCCAGAACATGGAAGAAGCCGCCGATCGGATCGTGCGTCACCTTTACGGCAGTTTCGTCTCCCGGCAAAACAGTCAGCAAGCCTGCGTGCTCGTGCGACTTTTCAAGACGCATTCCTACGGCGAGCTCGACGAAACGCTGCGGCGTTTTGCCGACACCATGCTCGGCACCGCGAAGGCCTCTCCGGCGATGAAGTGCCTGGTCCTCCTGGCCTCGGCGGGCGAGAAGCCGGAGTGGAATTCGAGGTCCGGGTCCGCCGGCCACAAGGCCATCCCATTGCCGAGCGAGAAAGCCATAGAAAGTTTTCCGATGATCTCCAGCCTGCTCTCGCAGCTTGGACTCAGCGCGGAGATCCTGCTCAAGACGGATCCCACCTTCATCATCGACACGGAGCAATCGAGCTTTAATGTCTTTCACGTGCACGAAGCGGAAGGGAGTCCGTACGTGCCGGCGCAGCAGGAATTCGTCATTCCGTACGGGGTTAAATCCGTGATTGGGTTCGGCGGCCTGCTTCCTTCGGCGGACCTGTTCGCCGTGATTATGTTCTCGCGGGTGAGAATTCCACGCGACACGGCGGAACTCTTCAAGCCATTGGCGCTGAGCGCCAAATTGGCAATCATTCCCTTCGCCGACCGGGTGTTTGCTTGATTCCGCAAGGGCGATTTGCTTGGCCGCCACGATGACACCAGAGCGTCATGACGCAGCACAACAGGTGAAGGGGCTCCGGCACGAACTGGCCGCGTTCCAGCAATTGCTCGAGGTACACGAACTTACCAATCTCGAGCAGGCAGGCAAGCTCGAACAGCTACTGGCCGAACTCAAAAGGGCCAAGGAATCCGCCGAGTCCGCAAACGAAGCCAAGAGCCAGTTCCTGGCGAACATGAGCCATGAACTCCGTACCCCCATGAACGGCATCCTGGGCATGACCGAGCTGGTTTTGGACACCGAGCTTACGGCCGAGCAGCGTGAATATCTGGGCATGGTCAAGACATCCGCCGATTCGCTCTTGACACTGCTGAACGACATCCTGGATTTTTCGAAGATCGAAGCGGGCAAACTCGATCTCGACCTTACGCAATTTCCTCTCCGCGAGAGCCTGGGAGAAACGTTGAAGATACTGGGCATTCGTGCGCACCAGAAATCGCTGGAACTTGCCTGGCAAGTGGCGGAAGTCGTGCCCGAATACGTGGTGGGTGACTTGGGCCGTTTACGCCAGACTTTGGTTAACCTGATTGGTAACTCTCTGAAGTTCACGGAGCGTGGAGAAGTGCTTCTGCTCGTTGAAAAACTCCGGGATTTACCCGAGGAAGTGGAACTGCAATTCTCTGTTCGTGACACGGGGATTGGGATCGCAAAAGAGAAGCAATCCGAAATATTCGCTCCCTTCACCCAGGCGGATGGTTCCACCACAAGGCTCTACGGCGGAACGGGGCTCGGACTTGGGATTGCGGCACGCCTTGTGGAAATGATGGGAGGGAAAATCTGGGTTGACAGCAAATTGGGTTCCGGCAGCACCTTCTATTTCACAGTCCGCTTCGGAATCGCGGAAGACAAGAATCGAGAACGCAAAGTTCCCGATCCTGAAGTGCTCCGAGATTCCCATGTACTCATAGTTGATGACAACAAGACGAATCGCATCATTCTGCTTGAAATGCTCAGACAATGGGGAATTCGTGCGAAGGCCGTCGACGGAG
>JBAVQA010000372.1:0-3643 GCA_049693595.1 Candidatus Acidiferrales bacterium
TTTGCCGTCCGGTGAACTCATCCACGATCACGATCTCGTTGTATTTGATTACGTAATCCACGTCTTTTTTGAAAAGCGCATGCGCGCGCAACGACTGGTAGACGTGGTGAATGATCTCCATATTCGCGGGATCGTACAGGTTTCCCAAGTTCAGCAGCCGTTCGCACTTCGACACGCCTTCTTCCGTCAGCGTTGATGTGCGGTGCTTTTCATCCAGCGTGTAATCGATGTCCAGGATCAGCTTCGGAATGATTTTGTCGATGCGATAGTATTTGTCTGTCGATTCTTCCGCCGGTCCGGAAATAATCAGCGGAGTGCGCGCTTCGTCAATCAGAATTGAGTCCACTTCGTCCACCACCGCGAACTGGTGCCCCCGCTGGACGCAATCCTTCAAATCGTACTTCATGTTGTCGCGCAGATAATCGAACCCGAATTCGTTGTTGGTTCCAAACGTGATGTCCGCGCCATACGCTGCTCGCCGCTGCACATCATCCAGGTCGTGAACGATCACACCCACCGTCAGCCCCAGCATCTTGTAAATCGGCCCCATCCATTCCGCGTCGCGCCGCGCCAGGTAATCGTTCACCGTCACGATATGCACGCCCTGTCCCGTCAGCGCGTTCAAGTATGCCGGCAGCGTCGCCACCAGCGTCTTGCCTTCACCCGTTTTCATCTCCGCGATTTTGCCCTGATGCAGAACAATGCCGCCGATCAGCTGCACGTCGAAATGCCGCATTCCCAGCGTCCGCCGCCCGGCTTCCCGCACTAACGCGAACGCCGGAATCAACGCGGGCTCGACCGCCTCTTGCAGCCTCCGCTTGTAGTCCGGATCATCGCGCTCGAGCCCTTCCAGCCGCCCTTGCACCTCGGCCTTCAACTCTTCAGTCCGCGCCGTAATCTGCTCGTCCGAGAGTTTCTTCATCTCCGGCTCGAGCTCGCCGATGGCAGCCACCGTCGGCTGGATGGACTTCACGTCGCGCTCGTGCTTCGTCCCGATAAATCGCGCGACTACCTTATTTATGACTTTCTCGACATCCATAACTTCAGCTTAGTCCCTTTTGGTGTTGCGTTTTGAAATGCGGCAGGCTTGCCCTTACCCGAATCTTGCAAAACCCAACCATCCATTGTAGCCGCTCGCGCGCTTTCGTGCAAAGCGCCCGCCTGAGCTCCTAGGGGTCGTATTTTGTCATATCAACGGCTGGAATCTGCGCGCTGCGTCCTTTTTTCAGCGTCTTTTCAAGCCGCAAATCGGGTCCGAAAGCCGTCTTTTTCAACCGCGCCTGTACCGCCGTTTTTTGTCTTATTTTCCCTGTCTTTCCGTACATGTCCGAAAGTACCGACGCCCTAGAACCTCTGACCAGCATCTTTCCGCGCGCGCTTCCGCTAGCCTTTCAATAGGCAAACAAGCGGTTTAAGCCCATTTCCAGGGGAGTATTTGCATGTCGCAGTTCACACGCACCTTCGCGCTACTCGCCGCCATCCTTCTGATGGCTTCTGGGGCTCTGTTTGCCGGACAGCCACAGATCACCACCCCGGAAGGCCAGCTTTTTAGCTCCCTGAACCGTGAACGCGTCTCCGAGGGCCTGCCCGTCCTTCAGTGGGACGATGCCCTCGCCTCTGCCGCCCGTCAGCATGCCGTCCGTATGGCTCAACTCGATCAAATGTCTCACCAGCTTCCCGGCGAGCCAAACTTGCTTGCGCGCGCGAGCGAGGCAGGCGCGCATTTCAGCGTGATCGCCGAAAATGTCGCCATCGGCCCGGACCCGGCGCTTATACACACTATGTGGATGCACTCCCCTCGACACCGTGCGAACATCCTCAGCCCTCAGCTCACTGCCGTGGGCATCGCCGTAGTTCAGGGCAGCTCAGGCCTCTTCGCTGCGCAGGACTTTTCGCAGAGGGTTGTAACCTCGAATCCCAATCAGCAGGTGCAGCAAGTAACTTCGCTGCTCGCCGCGCACGGCTTGCAAGCCACCGCCACGAACGATGCAGCAGCGTCCTGCGACGGAAACCGCAAATTTGCGCCCAACACCGCAGCCACTCTGGTCCGTTACGAGACCCCCAACTTGGACAAGCTCCCCGACCTCCTCGATCAACAGCTCCAAACCCACAAGTTTCGCGCCGCAACCGTAGCCGCATGCTCCGCCAATGCAACACCAGGCTTCTCCCGCTTCCGCGTCGCCGTCCTCCTTTTCTGAACCCTCTCGCCGGTCGAACCTTCGCTACCTCCCAGGAATGAGCCTTCGCGCTCGCTTGCTGCCATCGGTTCACAGGTCTATTATTGAAGCCTAGGCAAACTCAGTCGCGTGTAACCAGCACTCATTCGAAAGGAAACCATGGCAAGCGGACCAGCAGGACCAGCCGCAGGAAAGCGTTTGCAGGATAAAGCGCCGATCACCGGCGTGAAAAATCTCGTCGCGGTTGCCAGCGGCAAGGGCGGAGTAGGGAAGACCACCGTCGCCGTAAATCTTGCCATCGCTCTAAAAAATATGGGCCATTCGGTCGGCCTGCTCGACGCCGATGTTTACGGCCCCAACGTCCCGGTGATGCTCGGCACCAACGAACAGCCGCGCGCCGTGGACGAGCGCACCATCATCCCCGTCGAAGCCTACGGCCTGAAAATGATTTCCATGGGCTTGCTCAATCCCGGCGACAAACCTCTCGTCTGGCGCGGCCCCATGCTCCACAGCGTAATCCAACAGTTCTTGCGCAGCACGCAATGGGGCGAACTCGACTACCTCATCGTGGATTTGCCCCCGGGCACGGGTGACGTCCAGCTCACGCTGATTCAGAGCGTCTCGGTCAGCGGTGCCGTCGTGGTCACCACGCCTTCCATCGTCGCGCTGGCCGACGTGCGCAAAGCCATCGAAATGTTCCGCCAGGTAAACGTGGAAATTCTGGGCGTGGTCGAGAACATGAGTTATTTCAATTGCCCACATTGCAATGGCCGCATCGACGTCTTCGGCCACGGTGAAGGCCAGCACATGGCGAAATCTTTCGGTGTGCCGTTCTTAGGGGAGATTGAAATCGATCCGCAGATTCGCATCGGGGGAGACACCGGGAAGCCCGTCGCTTCGCTCGGCGAAGACGCTCCCGGCAGCAAGAGCATCTACGCCATGGCTCGCAACGTCGTCGCGCGCCTCGAAGTGGTTAACCAATCCGCCGGCGCCCCGGTCGTTCAGATTCTGTAGAGCAAGCGGCTCGTGCCCGCTTCCTAGTTCGCTTTACTCGCGCTCGCGTTGCCGTTTGCCAGCATCACTACCAGCCGCGCAACTTCCTCCGGCTCCATCGCCGTGCTATCCACCACCACGGCGTCGCGAGCGCGCACCAGCGGCGAAGTAGCACGCTCAAGATCGCGCCGGTCGCGTTCGCGGATTTCTTCGAGTGTCCTTTTCAGGTCGATAGAATCGCCCTTTTGTTCGTGCTCCCGCCATCGGCGCTCCGCCCTCACTTCCGGCGACGCAGTGAGAAAAATCTTCAACCCCGCGTCGGGAAAAACCACGCTTCCGATGTCGCGCCCTTCCATCACCACTCCGCCTTGCTGCCCCGCGCGCCGCTGCTCGGCCACCAGCACCTGCCGCACGCCCGCGTTCACTGCAATCTTGGACGCCGCCTGTGAAACCTCCGGCGTGCGAATCTCCAT
>JBAVQA010000373.1:0-3161 GCA_049693595.1 Candidatus Acidiferrales bacterium
GGACTCATAATCCGTCGGTCCCAGGTTCGAATCCTGGCGGGCCCACCATTCTGCACCGAATTTATCGCGCATTTTCACGATGGAAAGCCAAACGGAAGGAGGCAATTTGTGATGGGAGAGCGCAGCCGGCTTCATGCCGTCGTATTTTCGATAATGTGTTTTGGGTTGATGTTTGTGTTCCGTACGTCGGTCGCGAGTCCCGCGGGATCGAGTGCCCTGCCTCCGGTGCGAACAGCGAAATGCACGATAGATATTGCAGCCGGGAAGGAATCGGACTGCACTCTCATCAAAGCGCACCATGAATGGATTCTCTGGTCGAACTCCTCTTCAAGTCCCCGTTCCGTCCATTTCAAATCCGATGGCAATCCGTTCGCAGAGAGCAGCTGTGCGGATGTGGGGCCCGATGCGCGGGCGAGGTCCGGGCCGATTGCCTTAAACACCACACCTGGAGCATACGTCGCCTATACATCGGACGTCGCTTGCGACTCGAACCCGCCGTCCGACCGCGGCGCGCTAAAGGTGATCGTCCAGTAAGACTGGCGGCCGCTAAACGAAAAACCATTCGTTTCGCGATGTGGTTAAGCTGACGGATTCTTCAGGATATCCGCCAAAGCCTGCAAGCGCTTCGAGTCAGCCGGACTTTTCGCGGTGGCAGCGCTAGCTTCCAACGAGGTCGCCATGCCGCTCAACTTCGCAATTTTGCTTTTGCTCATGTGCGAACTCTCTGCGCCCTTGATCGCCGCTCGCAGATCTGCGATTTGCTTCGCAGGCAAAGCTTGCGAACGCTCCAACTGATCCACGTAAGCCTTGGCAACGACCAATTGCGCGGGCCACTCGATCTTCTGCTGGTCCTGCACGTTCAGCTCGGACACACGAACCGTCTTGGCCGCATCGATTTCGTTCTCCGACAGGAACTTGCTCGGAGTCAGTTCAAAGACGTCCAGGCCGCGCGCAATTTCGGAACCGTAGATGTCGCCGTTATACCAGTAAGCCGACCAGTCGCCGCCCAGCACCAGCATCTTCGAATCAATCGGGCCGCGGTCGAAGTAAGCAATCTCAAAAGGGTGGGCTGCGTCGGTGAAGTCCATGATTGAGATGCCGCCTTGGTACCAGGCCTGCACTTCGATATCGCGGCCGGGAACCGGAATCAGCGAGCCATTGTGCGCAACACAGTTCTCCGTGTCGCTCTGCGCGGCGGGCAGCTTGTAATAACTGGCAAAGGTCAACTTCTCGTCCTTGAGATGGAAGATCGCATCCGCGCCCCACTTGTTCGGGTCGTTCGGACGGCAGCGCGCACCTAGGCCGCCTCCCCACTCGTCGGTAAACACGACTTTGGTCCCGTCGTTGGAGAACGAAGCCGAGTGCCAGTATGAGTAGTTCGGATCGTTTACCGCATCCACACGCTTCGGATGTACGGGGTCCTTGATGTCCAGCAGTATTCCATTGCCCGAGCAAGCGCCCGCCGCTAACCCAATCGCGGAGTAGACCGTGATGTCGTGGCAGTGATTCGTGTCCGCTGGCTTCTGTTCATCCTTGTCATGGCTGCCGCCGTTGTTCAGGCTGTTCAGCACGCCCGTCCGCGGATCGATAAATACACGAGGACTCGAGACCACTTTCGCGTCCTGCGGCGCCGCCACCGGAACCTTGATTACGTCAATGCGAAACAGCGCCGTGTTGGGGTCCTTGTCCGGCGCTTCATTCGAGCACCCCGCCAGTTCTTCTGCTTGACGCACAAACGACGCGCCCGACACGTAGATATAAACGTTGTCCTTGTCGTTCGGATCCACCACCAGAGTATGCGTATGCGAGCCGCGGCATGTCTGTACCGCTGCCACTTGCTTCGGGTTCTTGATGTCTGAAATGTCGAAGATTCTTACGCCGCGGAAGCGGTCCTTTTGCGCTACGGGCAAGCGGCGTTCCTTCTCATGCCCTGCAGGCGGCGGAGGCTCCGGCGGAAAACCCTGTGTGCCGCAATCCAAGCGTCCGTTCGGCATCTCCACCGACATAAACAGCAGGTTTTTGTACACCGACACATCGCCCTGCCCGCCGGGGCAGACCAGCGAAGTTACCAACGCAGCCCGGGCTGGATTCGAGATGTCATAAATATTCACACCATAAAAATTCCCCTGGAAAAGATGGTTACCCTGGAACGCCAAGTCCGAGTTCGCGAAAGCGAGCTGCGCGATCACCATCTGCAGCTCCTTCGGCATCTTCGAAGCGCCAGCCATGCCAAGTTGGCCAATCGTTTTTGCCACCTTCGGATCGTCAGGACCAGTGGCTCCGAGTTGAAACGCGTCAGGCTTCTTGAGCAGGAGGAGGTGCTTCATGCCCATCGAGGCTTCACCGGCGTCATACATTCCCGGCGTCAGTTTGAAGCGCGGATCGTTCACATCCGAACCGGTCATCCCCGGCGGCAGCGGCGGAGCCGGCTGCGGTGCAAACGGATTCTCTGGCGTCTCCGGTGTCTTCGCAGGTTCCTGCGCGGCTGGCGCGGGTGCAGGCGTCTGCGCCTGTATCCGGCTCACACCAGCACATAAAATCATCGCGGCCACCGCGACACGGAGAGCAACACGGGACACTCGGTTCATCGTTTCTCCTCTAAGGGGTTTTTCTCCAACATAGTCTGCATAATTTTGATCTCGGCCCGTTGCGTATTGTCTGCGTCCGTCGCGAAGTCGAACAGATCGGCATCCTGCCCGGCGCCGGCATTGTCGAACAAATCCTTCACCATTATCAACGCGCCATTGTGGTGCTGAATCATCCCAATCAAAAATAAGCGGTCGAACTCGGCGCCCTTGGCCTTCCGCAGCGCATCCATCTGGTGGGACGTAAGCATACCGGGCATAAGAGCCATCGCCATCGGAGCAGCCGAATGGTCCGACTTATCCATGTCCGACATTCCCGCCATCGCCATGGAAACTGGTTCTCCGCGAGCCGACAGCCACCGCTGCATAAACTTCATCTCGTCAGACTGCGAGCTGCTGATCCGTGCTCCCAGCGACCGCAGACCCTTGTTCTCCGTATGCGACGTAATCAGCGCGGTCATCTCCACCGCCTGCGAATGATGCATGATCATGCCCTGCATGAACTCCACATCCGCTTGCGACCGTGGCGGCAGGGTGCCCTTCGTCGAAGGCGGCAGCGTGCGGCTCGGCTTCCCC
>JBAVQA010000374.1:0-8290 GCA_049693595.1 Candidatus Acidiferrales bacterium
TCTAAACTCCACAGCCTGAACGGGAGATCCGTCGCTAAGCCATCAAAGCCATTATGGTCTCCAGTTTTTTTGAACTTGAGGGCGACTTACTATTCCTGTAAAAGAAAGGTGCCATGAATCCCACCTCAAGCCGCCGGCAATCTTTCCTCGGCTGCTTCGCGCTGGCCCTGTTCGGCGCATTCTTAAGTTTTGCCGCTGTGCCTCTCGCTCAATCTGCCAATCAAGAGCAATCCTCCGCCAAGGATCAACCGGCTGCCCAGAATCAGCAAGCCCCGCCCACTGAATCCGACAAAAAGGACAAAAAATCGTCCGAACCGGCCACGGTAAAGCTGAAGATCGAAGTTGTAAGCGGTTCCGATGGCAAGCCGGTTGGAAACGCAAGCGTCTATGTCCGATACAACGAGTCTGGCGGCTTTCTCCATAAAGACAAACTGGCTGAACTGAATTTCAAGACGAACCAGGACGGATCCGCGAAGGTTCCAGAGATTCCCCAAGGAAGAATTTTGATCCAGGTGATAGCTAAAGGCTGGCACACGTACGGAAAGTGGTACGACATCGATACAGACGAGCAAACAATTCAAGTTAAGCTCGACCCGCCGCCTCACTGGTACTAGGATTACTCCGATTGAACGAGATTTTTTCCTGATTTGACAAATCCAGACACAAAAGTTTCATTTTGGTTGGAACTTAAGCTCGAAAGAAAAGAACTCGCTGCAAAAATTATTTCCTTATGGAACAAAGTGCACAGAAATAGTGCAAAGTGACGTAAGCCTTTGCCCGCCGCGCTATTCCAATCTTGAACCGTTCTTTTCCACATGGTTTTCAACAGAACTGTTGAAAACTTTTACACGCCATTCACATTTTCTGATTCTTGTTGATGCAAATGGCTTTCGAATTGCCTTGCTGCTCAAATTTTACGGTCACAAAGCGTTTTCAAAGAATTTGCGCTGAGACTACATACTCTTCCTGTCTCCAACAAACTTTCCCAGTCCTTCCGCCATGATATGATTGCCTTTCCGCTTCCTAGATGCTTCCAGCTAAATGAAACAACTTATCCTGAACGCAGACGATTTCGGAATGACGCGCGGTGTAAACGAAGGAATCATTCGCGCTCATCGCGACGGCGTCCTCACCAGCACCACCTTGATGGCCAACGGCCCGGAATTCGATGACGCCGTGTCGCGCGCCAAATCAAATCCAAAATTGGGTGTTGGATGTCATTTAGTCCTTGTTGGAGGTCCGGCGATCGCTCCGCGAGACAAAATCTCTTCCTTGGTGGACGCGAACGGAAACCTACCCGAGTCTTTGGCCGGCCTCGTGGGGAGATTAAGTTCCGGCCTCATTCGAATGAAAGCCATCGAAAGGGAATTGCGCGCTCAAATCGAAAAAATCCGCGCTGCGGGAATCGAACCGACGCACCTCGACACTCACAAGCACACTCACGCGCATCCCAAAGTGATGGAAGCCCTCGGTCGCGTGGCCAAAGAACTTGGAATCACGCGGATACGCAAGCCCATGGAAAATCTTCGAGATTCCTGGCAGACGACTCGCCATGAAACCTCGGGCCGCACCAAGGAGTTGATCGCTGCCGCGGCAGCCCGCGCCGTCACGCCGTGGTTTCAGGCCATCGCGCGCAAGTACGGCTTGCTTTCACCAGACTATTTTCTAGGCTTGGCCATGACCGGGGGCTTGGGCCCCGCTGTTCTCCGTCGCATGATTGACACACTCTCCAACGGCAGCACCGAAATAATGTTGCATCCCGGCGTTTGCGATGCCGACTTGGCACAGTCCGGCTCCCGGCTGCAAGATCAACGAGAAACCGAGATGCAGGCTCTGCTCGATCCAGGTGTCAGAAGTGCACTAACAGAAAGGGACATTCGCCTAATTAGCTATCGGGAGTTACACTAGCAAAATGCCGGCGAGCCATAGCGTGCCACCTCGATACTCGATCGTGGTCCCTTTTCACGACGAGCAGGATAGCGTTCGTGAGTTGCATCAGCGCCTAAGCGAAGTAATGACCGGGCGTTACGACCCCGTCGAATTCGTCTATGTGGACGATCAAAGCTCCGACGCCACGCCCCAAATACTCGCAGCTATCGCCGAAGAGGATCCGCGCGTAGCCGTCCTCCGGCTGAAACGAAACTACGGCCAAACGACCGCCCTGGCCGCCGGCTTCGACTTCGCTTCCGGCGACATCATCGTTTCGATGGACGGCGACCTGCAGCACGACCCCGCCGACATCCCCACTCTGCTCGACGCTCTCGAAGCCACTCATAGCGACATCGTCAGTGGCTGGCGCCAGAAGCGCGTGGACAATTTCATAATGCGCCGCCTGCCCTCGCGAATCGCCAACTGGATGATGAGCAAGCTTTCCGGCGTGGACATCCACGACTTTGGAACCACCTTCAAGGTCTATCGCCGCGAAATAATTAAAGACATTCCGCTTTATGGCGAGATGCACCGGTTTATTCCCGCGCTGGCTGCCTGGAACGGCGCCAAAATCGTCGAAGTCCCCATAAAAAATATCGTTCGTCCCGGTGGCAAATCACATTACG
The DNA here is from genome assembly GCA_049693595.1 of Candidatus Acidiferrales bacterium. Taxonomy (GTDB): domain Bacteria; phylum Acidobacteriota; class Terriglobia; order Acidiferrales; family UBA7541; genus Palsa-295. Next base: position 2,556 of record JBAVQA010000374.1, read on the forward strand.
GCATCTCGCGCACCTTACGTGTTTTCTTTGACATCATCACCATCCGTTTCTTGATGCGTTACATGACGCGGCCCCTGCACTTTTTCGGTCCGACCGGTCTGCTGGGAATGCTTTTGGGCGCGGCAATTTTGTTCGTACTGCTTTTTCAGAAGATCGTCTGGGGCGTTTCAATTTTCGTTCAGCATGGACCTCTTCTCGTTTTGGGAATGATGTTGTGTTTATTCGGCGTTCAACTGCTTGCCGTTGGATTGGTTGGTGAGTTGCTCATGCGCACGCACTTCGAATCGCGCGAAAACCCGGTGTATCGCCTGGAACGCGTCTTCGGCGCGTCGCGATCTCCCGAAGCCCCCGTTCGTGCCGATGAAAACGCGCTTGCGGCCAAGCCTCTCAGTCGTTAGAGTACGGCTTATATGCTGGGCAATGGCGTACAAATTCCAGTAAGGAAAAATCTTTATGCGCAAAGCCATTTTAGTAAGCTCCGCAGTATTGATTGCAGCCGCTCTGGTTTTTGCCGGTGGCGATCCTTGGAAATCAAAGCCCTATCAACAGTGGGATGACAAGGACGTTCAGAGAATCCTCCAGGATTCTCCGTGGGCTAAGGTTGTCCAAGTCGATGCCAATTGGAAAAACAGCAAACTTAACTCGAATGACGATTCAGCTCAGCCGACCGTACCGACCGGCACTCCCGCAGCTGGAGGGAAAATGGGCGCAATGGGAGGCCAATCGCCCGCGCCTAGCACACCTGCCGTCGGCAACGTAGAATCCGGCGGCCCCTCTGCCCAGGCGAGCTTTGTCGTGCGCTGGGTGTCCTCGCGGACAGTCCAGCGGGCCGCGGCCCGCAGGTCGGAACTGGCCGGCCAGTTAAAGCCGGAAGACGCGGAAAAACAGCTGGCGCAGTCTCCCGATGATTACGAAATCGTGATTGGCGGCCCGGATATGAGACCGTTCCAATCGGCGGATGAAGATACCCTTAAGACCAACGCCTATTTAATTGAGAAAAAGACGAAGCAGAAAATTTCGCCGGCGAAAGTTGAAGTCTCTCGCTCGACGGACGGAAAGAATGTCCAGGTCGTCGCCTTCATCTTTCCCAAGAAGTCAACCAATGGCGAGCCAACCATTGCTGACGACGAAAAAAGCGTTGATTTTAATTGTTTAGTCGGCGGCGCGAGAATTCGCACGAGTTTTGACATTCCCAAGATGCAGGACACCCAGGGACGCGACCTCTAAACTGAGCGCACAGTTGATCCCAACCATTCAAGGAGTCTTCATGAAACGTTCTTGGCGTTACGCAGCGACTGCATTCCTGCTTGCTCTGGTGGCAACGGCTGCACTTGCGCAGATGGGCCGTTTCTCGCAGCCTCACGTGATGGGATTTTGGAATCCTGTCGTAGGCGCAGGGGCGGAGTACGAAATCCAACCCGCGAAGGGCGATAAGTCGAATATCCAAATTACGATCGTCGGCAAAGAGGCTGTCGACGGGAAAGATGCCTATTGGTACGAGATGTCTTTCAATCACGGGAACGGTCAGATGATCTTTAAGCAATTGATGGTGCTAAACGGCCCCGACACTCAAATTTCGCGCATGATCATGCAAATGCCCGGCCGCCCCCCGATGGAGATGCCCACGGAAATGATGCATCGGGATCACGCGCCGCAAACCGCAGACGTGCGGACCGGCGGCGAGGATTTGGGAAGCGACACGATCACCGTCCCCGCCGGCACTTTCACCTGCCAGCATTACAAAACGAAGAGCGGCGGCGAAGTTTGGGTCTCGCCGAAGGTTTCTCCTTACGGCCTCGTGAAGTCCAAGTCTAACGACTCATCCGTGGAGCTGACCAAAGTCATCACCGGTGCGAAGGACCAGATTACCGGCACGCCTCAGCCCTTCAACCCGCAAATGATGATGCAACAGCAACAGCAGCCCCAATAGCCCCAATAGCGATGATGTCAGAGCGCTAATCGCTTTCAGAAATTAGAAAGAGGCGTCTCGCGATGCCGTCGGGACGCCTCTTAGTTTTTTGCAGTAATTTTTTGTTTCGTGGCATTTATTCCTCGGAGCTTAGCGACCATGCGCACTGCCGAAGAAAAATTCTATCGTGCCCGAATCACCACTCGTGACGAGTTCTCGCCCGGTCTATGGAAGTTTCATCTCGATCCCGGCGGGGAATTCCAGTTTGTAGCCGGCCAGTTCGCCACTCTCGGCGTACAAACTCCACAAAAGCTCATCGAGCGGGCTTACTCCATAGTCTCATCGCCCTACGAACGCGAACTTGAGCTGTTCGTCGAGCTCGTTCCCGCGGGCGAGCTGACTCCGCTATTGCACGCGCTTCCGGTGGGCGCCTATATGTCCTTGCGAAAACTCGCCAAGGGCCGTTTCACCCTGGATCTGAAGAGCGGTCACAAAAATCATCTCTTGCTCAGCACGGTCACCGGCGTGGCTCCGTACATCTCCTATATCCGCACGCTCTACAAAGATTGGAGCGATAACCGCTTTCCCGCTGATATTCATTTGTATCTGATTAACGCCGCAAGCCGCTCTTGGGAATTCGGCTATCACGAAGAGCTTGAGCAGTTGGCATCGAAAGTTCCCTGGCTCACTTACATTCCAACCGTAAGCCGTTCGTACGAAGACGCCAAATGGCGCGGCGAGACAGGCCGCGTGGAAGACCTCATCCGCAAATACACGGACGAGTGGAATCTGCAAGGTTCAGACACGACCGGCTATCTCTGCGGCCATCCGCAAATGATAGAACTCGGGAAGGGAATCTTGCTTCGCCGCGGATTTGCGAAAGAATCCCTGAAAGAAGAAGTGTATTGGATTCCGCCGAAAACTCTCCGCCGCTGACGGACACACAAGGGGACTTGCCGCGCCCGCCAGTGACGGATTCCCGCTGGGGCCCGCTTTAAATCGTCGGGCCCGAAGCAGCAAGCTGTTCAATCGTGCTCGAGATCGCGCGGATCGGAGTGGAAACGTGCACGGTCTCGTCTTCATCTTGCACATCCACCACGATCGAGCTGCCTTCTTTTGCCACGCGAACGTGTTCGCCGGGCTCTTTCACCTCGACCAGCGTCACGTCGTCGCTTTCGCGCAACTGGTCCAGCGCCGCGCGAATCGTCGGCATCCACGGCCGAATCTGCGCCGCGGCGCGCGACAAATCCCTCTGCGGCGCGAAGTGCATGCCGATCGGCACCAGCATCGCCGGAGCGATCACGTAAACGTGATGCACTTCCGGCTGCCGCTCCACAACTTTCACTTCGATCATTCCTTCGCTGCAGAGCACTCCGGCTCCCGCCACCGCCGTTCCCACAATTCCTAGAGCAATTTTACCGAGCAGGATCACAAATCACCTCCGGGGAATCTTGGCCCGCTACTCTGAAGCGTTTTTCGAGTCAACCCAAATGCGTACATGTTGCGACGCGTCCTCGACCGTTATCAGCAGCGCATCCCCGGCATCACTCAACGCCCGAATCGCCGCGGAAATGTCGAGCTCGTTATTTTTTGTATCGGAAAGCAGCGCATCCACCACCTTCATCGGAATCGTGATATCTACCTTCTCGCCGCCCTTCGCTCCGTCGCGAACGTGCACCACCAGATTTCCATTCGACTTTGCCACGCGCACATCTTGATCTTTTTCTTTCACCGTGACGAACTCGTTGTCCGGCGATGTCCGCAGCGCGTCCAGCAACGCGCGAATATCCACATCGTTCATTTCCGTAGACCCGATGGTCACATGTCCGTTGTGCAGATTGCCTTTGTTCAAAGTCGGCAAAATCTTTTCGGCCATGGAGAGCGGCACGTTCACGTTCACGCTTTCGCGCTTCGTCGCATCGTTCACCGTGATGTGAAGGTATCGCTCGGTTGGCGCCGCCATAGCCGCGGGCGCAGCCCCCACCATTGCCGCCAGAATGCAAACCATCGCGATCCCGCAAAGTCGTTTTCTCATTTTTGGGAAGCCTCCCCTGCTCTTCCTGCTCCTATGTACGGCGCAGCCCCCGCAAATGTTCCCCGATTCCCAAAAAAACACTGAGAACTGTCATCCCGAGCGAAGTCCCGCGCGCTTTTGATTTGCCCCGGATTCTTCGGGGCGCGGGACAACGGGGCCGCCCAGGTCGACGGTTAGTCGAGCCTGGGGAAGAGTCTACGAAGTAGACGGAACATGTTCGAGGGATCTGTTGTTCGGTTTAGACTGAACTTCTCGGCGGGCCTACTGACGCTACTGTATTTGCACGGCCTACTGCCGCTGAAGTTTGAAATAAACAGCAGCCAGCGGCGGGAGGCGAATCTTCAAAGAGTAAGGACGGCCATTCCACGGCACAGGCTCTGCGGGGACTCCGCCGGAATTGCCATTGTCGCTTCCTTCGTAGTACGCCGAATCGGTGTTCAGTATCTCGCCGTAGAATCCTTCTTCCGGCACGCCCACGCGATGATTCTCGCGCACCACCGGCGTGAAATTGCAAACCACAACCACGAAGTCGTGCGAGTCTCGGGCGCGCCGTAAAAACGAAAGAACACTTGCCGCGGCGTCGTTCGCCTCCAGCCATTCAAATCCAGGCCATTCAAAATCAACTTCATGCAGTGCCGCCTCGGCGGTGTGCAGGTGGTTCAAATCCGTAACCAGCCTCTGAACTCCTCGATGCGGCGGCGATTCTTCCAGCCGCCAATCGAGCGCTCCGGTCTCCGACCATTCATTTCGCTGCGCCAATTCGCATCCCATGAACAAAAGCTTTTTCCCCGGGTGCGCGTACAGGTAGCCGTACAGCAGCCTCAAATTCGCAAATTTCTGCCAATCGTCGCCCGGCATTTTTTCCAGCAGCGCGCGTTTGCCGTGCACCACTTCATCGTGCGAAAGCGGCAGAACGAAGTTTTCGTTGAACGCGTAAATCATCGAAAACGTCAGCTCGTTTTGGTGATGCTGCCGGTAAATCGGGTCGTACGCAAAATAATGCAACGTGTCGTTCATCCATCCCATGTTCCATTTCAGATCGAAGCCCAGTCCGCCGTCGTACGTGGGACGCGACACCGCCGGCCACGATGTGGATTCTTCCGCGATCATCAGCGCTCCGGCATGCCGCTTGTGAACCACCTCGTTGAGCCGCTTGATGAAATCAATGGCCTCCAAATTCTCGCGCCCGCCGTATGGATTCGGTATCCACTCGCCCGGTTTGCGCGAATAATCCAGATACAGCATCGACGCCACCGCATCCACTCGCAATCCGTCGATGTGATATTTGTCCAGCCAGAAAAGCCCGTTCGAGATCAAATAATTCTGCACTTCGTTGCGTCCGTAATTGAAAACCAGCGTGCCCCAGTCCGGATGAGATCCCCGCCGCGGGTCCGCATGCTCGTAAAGGTGCGTGCCGTCAAAAAACGCCAACCCGTGCGCATCCCGCGGAAAATGCGCCGGCGTCCAATCCAGAAAAACGCCGATTCCTTCGCGATGGCAGCAATCCACGAAATACATAAAATCCGCCGGCGAACCGTATCGCCGCGTCACCGCGTAATACCCAACCGTTTGATATCCCCACGAAGCGTCGTATGGATGCTCCATGATCGGCATCAGCTCGATATGGGTGTAGCCCAGCCGCTTCACGTAGGGAATCAGTTCTTCCGCAAGTTCGCGATAGGTGAGCCAGCGGTTTCCTTCAGAAGTTTTCCGCCGCCACGATCCCGCGTGCAGCTCGTACACCGTCATCGGCGAATGCAGCCAGTCTCGCCCCGCGCGCGCTTTCATCCA
>JBAVQA010000375.1:0-6132 GCA_049693595.1 Candidatus Acidiferrales bacterium
GGATCAAGCTGCGCTTCCCCGAGGAGTTCTTTCAAGCGCGTTTCCAGCCGTTTCGCGAACGCCGGGCGCGCGCGTTCGGCCAGCGTAGCAACACTCGACGCCATAGCCGCGATGTTCTTAAGCCTCGCGGACATATCCTCACGCAAGTGATTCGCTTCGTCCCCGCGCATGCGGTCAAGCTTATCGAGCGATTCAATCATGCAGCGCGACACCACTTTTTCAAGCCGCTCCAGTTCGCCTTCCAGGGAAGCGGAAGCCGCTCCTACCACTCCGGGCAATCGCATGATGGACGCCACGTCCGGCTCCGACTGTAATCCAAATTGTTTTCTCAGCGCGATCGCCGCTTGAAGATACGCCGCCGCAACTTCCTGATTCACGCCGACGGCGGAAGGTCCGGCCAGTTCGTAATGCACGGTGACATCCAAATGGCCGCGCCGTATCCGCTCACGTATCAATTGGCGAATGCGCGGCTCGAGGGGCTCGAAACCGTCGGGCATGCGCAGATGCAAATCCAGAAAGCGGTGATTTACGCTCCGAATTGTTACGCGCAGGCTCCAGCCGTTTTCGACTGCACGGGCTTGGGCGTAGCCGGTCATGGACCTTAAGCCCGCCGCAGCCGGTTTCGAAGGAGTCGCGGAAATGGGTTGAGAGCCTGTGCCGGACATTTTTAGACTGGGCCTGCCGCTCGCGTCACAGTATCGACATCGCGGAATTGCATCTCGTAAAGTCGCGCGTACACACCGCCGCGCGCGAGAAGTTCCTCGTGCGTCCCTTGCTCACGGATTGTGCCGCCTTCCAGCACAGCAATCAAGTCCGCGCGGCGAATAGTTGAAAGCCGGTGAGCGATCACGAACACCGTGCGGCCGGTCATCAGATTGTTGAGCGCGTCCTGCACCAGCATTTCGGACTCGGAATCAAGCTCCGAGGTCGCTTCGTCGAGGATCAGAATCGGCGCGTCTTTCAGCAACGCGCGTGCGATAGCCAAGCGCTGGCGTTGCCCGCCGGAAAGCCGTTGGCCGCGATCTCCAATCAAGGTCTGATATCCCGCGGGCATTTGCATGATGAAATCGTGAGCCAGCGCCGCTTTGGCTGCGGCAATCACTTTTTCTTCCGGCATATCGGGCCGGCCGTAACACAAATTGTTCCAGATAGTGTCGTTAAAAAGAATCGTCTCTTGCGTCACGATGGCCATCTGCTCGCGCAACGATCGCAAGGTTACCTCGCGAAGGTTCTGACCGTCGATGCGAACGGCGCCTGAAGTCGCGGTGTAGAAACGCGGAAGAAGATTGACCAGCGTGGTCTTGCCGGCTCCGCTCGAGCCTACAATCGCAACCACGGCGCCGGCGGAGATTTTCAAATTAAGATTTCGGAGAGTGGGCGCATCGCCATCGTCGTACGTAAAACTGGCGTCGGCAAATTCGACGGAGTCTGAAAGGCGCGGCAACACCTTCGCATCCTGCGTGTCTAGCTTCTCTTCAGGCAGGTCGAGAAGCCTGAAAACCTGAGCGGAAGTTCCAAGCGCTTGCACGAAAAGCTGATAAATGTTGCCGATGCGTTTGATGGGTTCGTAGGCTTTGAAGAGAGCAAACGTAAACGCGCCAAATAAACCTATGGTCATGCGGCCGGCCTTGATTTCGCCACGCGCAAAAAAGAGGATCATCGCCACCACTACCGCGCCCAGGACGTCCATGATGGGTCCTGTGGCTGCCATGGCGCGAATCCAGCGCATGTTTTCTCGACGCAAGCTTCTAGCGGCGCCATGGAACTTCCGAATTTCGAAACCTTCCATGCCGAACGCTTTGACCACCCGGTTACCGCTGATGGTCTCCTGAAGGATTTGACTAAGATCGGCTAGGCGGGAGCGGCTTTTTTCAGTAGAACGGCGAATTTTGCGAGTTAATTTCCCGACAGGCAAGACTACCAAGGGCACGAGAACAGCAGAGCCAATAGCCATTCGCCAATCGATGAGCAGGAGCACGGTTACAAACGCGATCAGATTGAAAAACTGGCGGAAAAAATCGGCCATGTAATCCGAGAAGGCGCTTCGCAACTGTTCGATATCGCTGATCACCGCGGACATTACGCGGCCGACGGGATTGTGGTGGAAGAAACCGACCGGCTGCTGCACGACCTTGCCGTAAACTTTGTTGCGAAGATCCGTAACGGCGGATAGCCCCACGTATTGAATCAACGTGCTGCCGAAATATTCCGCAATCGCCTTGAACAAAAAGATAAAAAGAAGAGCGAGCGCAAAAACTGACCACACGTGATGCACCCGCGAGGGAACGAAGTCGTTCATGTACACGATACGGCTTGATCCCGGAACTTGAAAGAGAACCAGTTTCTGCAGGCTCGACTGCGGATTCAGCACCACATCGAGAGCGGGCCTGATGGCCAGCGGAACCAGCCCCTCGGCAATGCCCATGGCCGCCAGCAGAACGACGCCGACCGCAAGCACTCCCGTGTAGGGCGAGAGGTAGCGGAGTAACCGCCGGAATTCTTCGCCCTGCGTCATGTTGGAAGAGCTGTCTTTTATTTCAGAAGCCAAATGGAAGATCCTCAAGCCGAACGCAGCTCACTAAATCTCAAGATACGGTTTTGTCGAGGTCGCGGTGCACGACCTTTGCGGAATACCCTTTTTTCTTGACTGCCCGTTTGATTATTTCCGCCAGCGCCACGGAACGATGCCTTCCGCCGGTGCATCCCAGCGCCACCGTCAAATAGCTTTTTCCTTCCTGAATGTAGTGTGGAATCAAGTACAGCAGCAAGCTTTCGATTCGGCGCAGGAACTCGCCCGTTTGCGTAAAGGAACGAATGTAACGCGCCACGCGCGGATCTTTTCCGCTGAAAGGTCGCAAACGCGGCACAAAGTGCGGGTTGGGAAGAAAGCGCACATCGAACACGAGATCTGCTTCCGCCGGAATTCCGTAGCGATATCCGAAGCTCACCACCGAGACAAGCAGCGGCCGCCGTCCGGGATTTTGAAAACGGTCGATGATGAACTGGCGCAATTCGTGCACGTTGAATTTCGTGGTGTCGATCACGACGTCCGCCAGCCGTCGAATCGGGGCCATCCGCCGGCGCTCTTCGCGTATTCCTTCAGCGACAGAGCCGCCGCGCCCCAACGGATGCGGGCGCCGCGTCTCGCTGAAGCGCCGCATCAGGGCTTCGTCGCTGGCCTCGATAAATACGAGCGTCGCTGGATGCTCGTTAACGAGCTGGCGATAAATGCCGGGGAGCTCATCGATTTGTTCGCCTTCGCGCGCATCCACCAGCAGCGCAGCGCGCTCAATCTCACCGCCTTCTACGTAGAGTTCGCTAAATTTTGGAATCAGCGCGACAGGCAGGTTATCGACGCAGTAAAAGCCCAGGTCTTCGAAAGTGTTTAAAACGGAACCCTTGCCTGAGCCCGAAAGGCCGGTGAGAAGGACCAAATGGTGTGCGTCGCGAGTTCGATTTCTGGGCGTGCGCTTCACGGCCGGAGCGCTAAGCCTTTACCCGTCGGCGGTGTGTGCTGGGAATGCGTAGGTCTTCGCGATATTTCGCAACGGTACGGCGGGTGACGTGAATCCCTTCGTCGCTCAGCTTTTTTGTAATCTGCTCGTCAGTAAGCGGATGGGAAGTGTCTTCGTCCTCGATCATTTTCTTCACGCGCCGCTTCAGCGAAAGCAGCGACATTTCGCTTCCCTGCGGCCCGTTCACCGATTCGCTGAAGAAATAGCGCAGTTCCAGCACACCTTGCGGCGTGTGCACATATTTATTCGCGACCGCGCGGCTCACGGTGGAAGGATGCACGCCAACTTCCTCGGCAACTTCTTTAATCATCATGGGCTTCAACTGATCCGCGCCGTAGTCCAGAAAATCGCCTTGACGGCGGAGAATCGACTGGCAAACGCGCTGAATGGTATGCTTGCGCTGTTCGATATTCTTCATCAACTGAATCGCGGCGGTAAAACGCTCTTTCACGTAATTACGCACGTCGCGATCGGCGACGTCGCGCGACAAAAGTCGACGATAGGTCGGATTCAGGCGAAGCTGCGGCAAGTCGTCGTCATTCATAAACGCCTGCCATTCGCCATCCACTTTTCGAAATTGAACGTCCGGCTCGACCAGCCTGGGTTCGATGCGGTTGTAGCGCAATCCGGGCCGCGGATCGAGCCGCTTGATCACGTCCACGGCGCGCTTCACCAGTTCGACTGGCCGGTTCAGTGCGCGCGCCACTTCTTTGAGCTGGTTGTTCTGAAGCAGCTTCAGATGATCGGCGATGATTTGCTGGGCCAGCGTATTCTGTGGATCGATCAGTTTGAGCTGCATCAGCAGGCATTCCTGCAGGTCGCGCGCGCCGATTCCCGGCGGGTCGAATTCCTGCACCATGGCCAGCGCTTCTTCCACATCATCCATCGAATAATTGCCCGCCTGCGCTAGTTCGTCGAGTGACGCGGTGAGATAGCCGTTCTCGTCCAGGTTGCCGACAATCGATTCGGCGATTTTGCGCACGGTTTCCGTGCAGATGCTCACGCTTAGCTGCCAGTTCAAGTGGTCGGCAAGGCTCTGCGGCGAAGACAGGAACTTATCGAATGAAGGTTTTTCAATTTCCTCGCGTTCGCTGTTGGAAATCCTCTCCGCTCCGGAATCGAGGTATTGCGTGAAGAAGGATCCGAAATCAAATTCGTCGAACGGGTTTGCGGGCGTTACTTCCGGAACTTTTTCAGTTTCCTTTTTGAGGAAGGCTTCGTCGGTATAGCTCTCCGCGGTGACTCCGTCGTCTTCGGTGGCTTCGTCGAGAACGGGATTCGCCATGATCTCTTGATTGATCATCTCGCGAAGCTCCAAACGGTTCAGCGCCAGGACGCTGACCATTTGGACCAAGCCGGGCGTCAGTATCTGCTTCTGAGCGACGCGCAGATTTAACTTGGGTTGTAGCCAATTCATAAAAGTCGATTTAATTCAGCCGGAAACTTTCTCCCAGGTAAATCCTTCTCACCTCGGCGTTCGTGGAAAGCTCTTTCGGTGTTCCGGCAAACAAAATTTTCCCGTCGCTAATGATGTAGGCGCGATTTGTTACCGCCAGCGTTTCGCGCACGTTATGGTCCGTCACCAGTACCCCAATTCCCGCCGCGCTCAAATCCGCGATGATTTTTTGTATATCCACCACCGTCAGCGGATCGATTCCGGAAAAAGGTTCGTCCAGCAGCACGAACGAAGGCGACAGCACCAGCGACCGCGCGATCTCAAGACGCCGCCGCTCGCCGCCCGACAGCACGTATGCTTGGCTGTAGCGCACTCCCTCAAGTCCCATTTGCGCCAGCAACTCCTCCACCCGGTCGCGTCGCTGTTCCGGAGTAACCGGCAATGTCTCCAGCACGGCGAGCAAATTTTCTTCCACCGTTAACTTGCGAAAAACCGAAGGCTCTTGAGGTAGGTAGCTTATGCCGCTTCGGGCCCGAAGGTACATGGGGAGGTCGGTAATATCCTCGCCGTCCAGTAAAACGCGCCCATAGTCCGGACGCGCTAGACCGACCAGGATGTAAAACGTCGTGGTCTTTCCGGCGCCGTTCGGCCCGAGCAACCCAACCACTTCGCCTTGCTGAATCTCCAAACTGACGTCATTTACAACTTTCCGCCCTCTATATGACTTGCTCAGATCGGCGGCCTGGAGTTTCAACATGCCGGTTCATTACTCAACTCGGTGCCTGGTAAGCGTGCGCGAACTCTCTTTTGAATCAATCAAAATCGTATCATTGGCCACAAAGAAGGTCAACGAATGGCCCGTGGTTGTGTCGCTTGAAGCATCCGTAAGTGTCGGTTTTCCACCGGAAAGGACGAATTTCCCGTCCGCGGCGGTGTATTCCGCCTGTTCCGCCGTCCCTCGACGGTCAGCCTGCATCACCACCACCCCTCCCAGAGCCAAGGCCCGGTCAAGCTGACGGCCTGCCGTTGCGCTCGCAGGGCCGTCTCCAGCCGCTGTGGACCCGGGCTGGCTACCCTGCGCTGGCGCTAGGAACACGTCCAGAGTAGGCGAGCGCAGCGACCCCTGTTGCGAGCTGGCCGTCACACCTCTTTCTAAATGCGCCTTTCCTGAATCGCTCCAATAGGTAAGCTCGGGGGCCCGAATGTGCCACAGCGTTGGCC